>CAZXYZ010000001.1:0-158943 GCA_964645045.1 uncultured Pirellulaceae bacterium
TTGCCAAACCTGGCTTCCACCGGCACGGGGCCGGCGGGGAGCGGGAGAGGCGTGGAGCTAAGAGGCTGGGCTGTGGTTGCCAAACCTGGCTTCCACCGGCACGGGGCCGGCGGGGAGCGGGAGAGGCGTGGGGCGAAGAAGCTGGGCTGTGGTTACCACGTTGAACAAAAGGCGGTCTTGTCCGCGAGATACTAATGCCTGACACACACCAAAAGACATTCTGGCCCGCCGAATCGAACGATCGGATTCGCCTGGCGCTGCAAAGACTGTTCAGCAAACACCGCATCGTATTCTGGTACGACGCCGAACGGGAACTGCGCAAGGACTTTGAATCGCTCGAATTGCCCGATGTGGAAAAGATCCGGGTTGCTAACGACGAATTCCGCCTAAAGTACCGCATGCTGCGGGAGCAGCCGGAGACGAAGTTTCTGTTGTACACCGAGGGCCCGCAGCCGCCGGACGCACAGAACTGGCTGCTGGACGTGCAATTGGCCCACGATGTGTTCCGCACCGATCAGACCGCGCTTTGGTTGGCCGAATTGGAATTGGGCTACGAGTTCGCCGACGTGGTGCAGGAACACACGGAATTCTACACTTCGCGGAAACGGCGCGAATCGCTGAAACGGTTGACGTCGCCGGACGACACGCCCAGCCGCGTGCGGCTGAAAATGCTGGCCGCTTGTGCCAACGCGGACGCCCGCTTGGATTCCATTCTCGAACATCTCCTGGACGAATACGCGGACGAGAAACAGGAACAGTTCGGCTTGATCGAACGCTCGCAGCTGACGGCGTTCCTCTGGGACCAGGTGGAAAAGACCTATGGCTACCACTCGGACAACCCGGGCTTGTACGATTTTGCGATCGAGTTGTTCAAGTCGTGTTACGCCATGGGTACCGATGGCCAAGTCCGGCTGAACACAGAGGCGCTGGTATTCCTGAAGCGCTGGAAAGACAGCCGCCAACACGAAAAGGCATTCGAGAAGCTGTCGGCGGATTGCGCCCAGGTGCTGTCGATCGCGAGCGACCTGGAGCAGCGCGACTATCGGCAGATCGTCGAATTGGATTACTTTGAACTGATCGACCGCAAGGTGCTAAGCGACCTGGTCGGCCAAGTGCTCGCTCGCACCATCACGGCCGGCCAGTGTACCCAGATGATTCGCCAGCGGCGGTCCAGCCATTGGTTCGACCGGTTTCGGGACATGTACGAGGCCGTGGAACATGCCGCCCTGTTTCTACAGGCGCTGGACGGAGCGAGCCTGGAAATCGAATCGCTGTCCCAGGGCCTCAACGCGTACGTGGGATCCCTGTTCCGCGTGGACCAGCTGTACCGCAAATTTATTTTTTACTTCCGCCGCTCGCGACAAGTGACGCTGTTGGAACCGCTGGCCGACGAAATCCGCAAACGCTATACCAATTCGTTCCTGCGCCCGCTGAGCGACCACTGGCAGGAAAAGGTCGACCCGTTGGACGCCTGGCAGATCCCGGAGGCGGCCTCGCAGGCTCGGTTCTTCGACCGCTGGGTCAACCGGTTCCTGGACAAGAAGAAAAAGGTGGTCGTCATCGTCTCCGACGCCTTGCGCTACGAGGTGGCCGACGAGCTGGCCAGCATCATTCGCCAGGAAGATCGCTACGACGCCGAGCTGCGGTACACCATCGCCCGGCTGCCTAGTTATACCCAGTTGGGCATGGCGGCGCTATTGCCGCATCGGACACTGAAGATCAACGAAAACAAGTCGGCGACCGTCGCCGTAGACGGCATGGATTCGTCGGGACTCCAGGCACGGAGCGGCATTCTCAATGCTGCCGTCAGCGGCGGGGCGTTGGCCGTCAAGGCGGAAGAGATCCTAAGCAAGACCAGGGACGAGTGCCGCGAGTTGACTCGCAACCACGACGTGATTTACGTCTACCAGAACCGGATCGACAAAGTCGGCCATTCCCGCGAGACGGAACAGGACGCGTTCGCCGCGGCCGAGGACGCGATGGACGAGTTGGTCAAGGTGGTCAAGAAGCTGGCTGCAGCCAACGCCAGCAACATGCTGATCACCGCGGACCACGGGTTCCTGTACCAAGATGAAGTCGAGGAGAGCGATTTCTCGCTGGCCGAACCGGCCGGTGAAGAAATCATCGCCAGTGACCGTCGTTTTGTTCTGGGACGAAAACTGCCCGAAGTGGACGGTGTGAAGAAGTTCACGGCGGAGCAGTTGGGATTGGCGGGAGACTTGGAGCTGGTGATCCCCAAGTCGATTAACCGGTTCCGCAAGTCGGGGGCGGCGGTGCGATTTATGCACGGCGGTTGCACGCTGCAAGAGATCGTCGTCCCGGTGATCGAAGTGAACAAGCGGCGGACCAGTGACGTGTCGCATGTCGAGGTCGATCTGCTGCCCGGCTCGTCGTCGGTCATCTCGTCCGGCCAGTTGGCCGTGGCCTTCTACCAGACCGGCCCTGTTACGGACAAAGTCCAGGCCAGGAAACTGCGGCTGGGATTATACTCCTCGACCGGTGAACTGATCTCGGACGTCCACGAGTTGAATTTCGACCTGACATCGGAGAATCCGCGGGAGCGGGAACTGAAGGTGCGTCTGGTGCTGTCCAAGCAGGCCGATGCGTTCAACAAACAGCAGGTGACGTTGCGGCTGGACGAACCGATCGCAGGGACCTCGCATTACAAGCAATACAAATCGGTCTCGTATACCCTGCGTCGATCGTTCACGAGCGATTTTGATTTTGAGTAACGGGACAGGGGCAATTGGGGCCCATAGTAACCCGAAGCGTATGTCTTGGGATTGGAGGTTCTTGATCCCCACTCGGCCCCGTGCCGGTGGGGCCAGGTTTGGCGACTAGAGACGGCCGTGTCCCAATGCGGCCGATCCGCCCTCGCCGCCCCACCGCCACCTTGGCGGCGGTGGGGCGGCGAGGGCGGATCGGCTGGGAGTTTCTCGGGCTCTCTCGTGGTTGCCAAACCCGGTTCCACCGGCACGGGGCCGGTGGGGTGGCGAGGGCGGATCGGGGGACTCTCGGGTTGTCTCGTAGTTGCCAAACCTGATTCCACCGGCACGGCGCCGGTGGGGTGGCGAGGGCGGATCGGGGGGGGCTCTTGGGCTCTCTCGTGGTTACCAAACCCGATTCCACCGGCACGGGGCCGGTGGGGTGGCCCAGGATTAGCGTTCGAACGACTGAGGCGTACGATGAGCAGGCTCGACGACAAGATCAACCAACATTTCGAAGGGCTGGTCGTCCGCAAGGACCTGGTCAAGGCGGTCAAGGGTAACGCCATCGTGCCGTCCTACGTGTTGGAATACCTGCTGGGGCAGTACTGTGCAACCGCGGATCCCGATTCTATCCACAGTGGCATCGAGACGGTCAAAGGCATCCTGGCCCAGCATTATGTGCATCGCAACGAAGCCGGCCTTGTCCGCTCGCTGATCCGCGAAAAAGGGCGGCACAAGGTCATCGATAAGATCAGCGTCGCCCTGAACGACAAGGACGACGTGTACGAGGCGACGTTCGCGAACCTGGGCATCAAAAAGGTCATTGTCCAATCGGACACGATCAAGAAGCATCCCAAGTTGCTGGTCAGCGGCGTCTGGTGCATCGCTGACATCGAGTACCAGCATTCGGAAGAAAATCGCGTACCTTGGCTGCTGGAATCGCTGAAGCCCATTCAACTGTCCGCTTTCGATTACGACCAATACGTCGCCGCTCGCGAGCGTTTCACGACCGACGAATGGATCGATGTGCTGATTCAAAGCATCGGCTTCAACCCCGAGGCCTTCGGCCGCCGCAGCAAACTGCTGCAGTTGGTCCGGCTGATTCCGTTCTGCGAACGGAACTACAACGTCATCGAACTCGGGCCGAAGGGGACCGGCAAGTCGCACATTTATTCCGAGTTCTCACCCCACGGCATGCTGATTTCCGGCGGCGAGATCACCGTGCCCAAACTGTTCGTGGAAAACCGGCCACCGTACAAAATCGGCCTGGTCGGCTACTGGGACTGCGTGGCCTTCGACGAATTCGCCGGCACAACGAAGCGGGTCGACAAGGCGTTGGTCGACATCATGAAAAACTACATGGCCAACAAATCCTTTTCGCGTGGCATCGAAACGCTGGGCGCCGAGGCGTCGATGGCCTTTGTCGGCAATACACGGCACACGGTGCCTTACATGCTGCGGCATTCGGACTTGTTCGACGAGCTGCCCGACAAGTACCACGATTCCGCCTTCTTGGACCGGCTGCACTTCTATATCCCTGGCTGGGAAGTGGACATCCTACGCGGCGAGATGTTCACCGACGGCTTTGGATTCGTCGTCGATTACCTGGCGGAAATCTTGCGCAGCCAACGCAATTACGACTTCTCCCACTTGTACGCCCCGACATTTTCTTTGTCCGAGGACATTTCGACTCGCGACCGCGATGCGATCCACAAGACCTTCTCGGGCCTGATGAAGATCCTCTTTCCAAATCGCCAGGCGGCCGAGGTGGAAACGGAGGAATTGCTTCGATTCGCGATCGAGGGCCGCAAACGGATCAAAGACCAACTGTTCCGCATCGACACGACCTACCCGCCGGTACGGTTCGCCTATGTCGTCTCCGGTGGGGTCGAAAAGCAGGTCAAGACACTGGAAGAAGAACAGTACCGAAGCATTTACTATCCGTCCGGCGCCAGTGCTGACCAGACGCCCGACGGCGCAACGCTGCCGGCCGACGCCTCTGGTCCTGGCGATCAGGCGTCAGAGTCGCAGCAGCCGACGGAACGGCACTTGGGAATCCACGAGAATCAGCGCGGCATCAGCTTTGACAACCTCTTCGGTCCTTACATCAAGGGGGCCAGGAAGGTTGTCGTGACGGACCCCTACATCCGCCTTTTCTACCAAGCCAGGAACTTGATGGATTTCCTGGAAACCATCGTCAAAACGAAATCCGAGGAAGAGGAAGTCGAGGTCCATCTGATCACGGTCAGCGACGAGTTTCGGGCAGCCGATCAAGAGAGCTACTTCGAGCAGATGCAGAAGAACGTACTCCGGTCCGGGATCAAGTTCACCTGGGAATACGACAGTTCCGAGACCATTCACGCGCGCCACATCGTCACCGACCACGGCTGGAAAATCTTGCTCGACCGAGGCTTAGATGTCTTCCAGCAATACGACATGAAAGACGCGTTTTCCCTGGCCAACCGCCTTCAGCAGTACCGAGCCTGCAAAGCGTTCGAAGTGACGTTTATAAAGCACGATCGGCCAAAGGGTGCCTAACTTTGCGCATTCCTGGAGCGTTGCCCCAGGCGTTGGTGGCGGCAGGTCTTCGGCCAAACACGGATCAACGGTGTGTTCGAAGTTGCGCATTTCCGTCCCGTCGGCAACCCCACCGACCCCGCGTCGGTGGAGCGGCGAGGGCGGAACGGGCGCGCCAGGGCACGGACATCGCCTAGTCGCCAAACCTGTATCCACCGGCACGGGGCCGGCGGGGAGCGGGAGAGGCGTGGGGCGAAGAGCCTGGCTGTGGTTGCCAAACCTGTATCCACCGGCACGGGGCCGGGTGGGGACCAAGAAAAGTCGCAACGTCGAAGGACGGTGTGACGCGTCCCCTTCCCATTTTGCGTTCCGCCCAATTATGCTGTCTGCCTCGAAACATAGGAGGATTCCAATGTACAACTTGCGAGTTTCACTGGGGGCCTGGATCGCGGCGATGCTGCTCAGTTCTTGGGCCTGCGGCCACGCGGCGGCCGGCGCGGCGGAGTTGTTTGTGGCCACCGGCGGCAATGACGCTTGGTCGGGCACGCTGGCGGAGCCGAACGCGGACAAGACCGACGGCCCGCTGGCGTCGCTGCAGCGGGCGCGCGACGAGGCCCGGCGGCTGAAAGCGTCCGGGCCGGTCACGGTCCTGGTGCGCGGCGGCACCTATCATCTCGACCAGCCATTCGTGCTCGAAGCGCAGGATTCCGGCACGCCAGAACGGCCGGTCGTGTTTGCGGCCTACCTCGCTGAAAAACCGGTGTTCAGCGGCGGGCGGCGGATCACGGGTTGGAAGGCGGGGCCGGGCAATCTGTGGCAGGTCGAGCTACCGGATGTTCGATCCGGTCAGTGGTACTTCCGGCAGTTGTTTGTGGACGGCAAGCGACGGCAGCCTGCGCGATCGCCCAACGAGGGCTATCGTCGCATCGCCAAGCTGCTGCCGGGGCCGCCTATCCCCAATGCCAAGCCGGTCGCCCGCGACAAGTTCGGGTTCGCGCCCGGCGATCTCCAGCCGTGGCCGCAATTGAACGACGTGCGCGTGGTCTTGATGCACTCGTGGGAGACGTCGATCCATCCGCTGAAATCCGTGGACACGGCGACGAACACGGTCGAATTCGCGGCACCGATGGGCGAATGGTGGAGCATCGGATACTGGGAGGATGCGCAGCGCTACTACGTCGAGAACGCCTTCGAACTGCTGGACCAGCCGGGCGAATGGTACTTGAATCGCGCCACAGGCGTGCTGAGCTACTGGCCGCTGGCCGGCGAGCAGATGGGCGCCGTCGAAGTCGTCGCGCCGGCGCTGCCGGAATTGGTGCGGCTGGCCGGCAACCCGGACGAAGGCCGGTTTGTCGAGCATCTCACGATCCGCGGCCTGGCCTTTCACCACGCCGATTGGATTTTGTCCCCGCAAGGCAACAGCAGCACGCAAGCCGCCGTCACGGTGCCGGCGGCCGTGATGGCCGACGGCGCGCGGAATTGCCTGCTGGAAGACTGCGAGGTGGCGCACGTCGGCACGTACGGCGTGTGGTTCCGCCGCGGCTGCAAAGATTGCCGGATCCAGCGGAATCGCCTGTTCGACTTGGGCGCGGGCGGCGTGCGGGTCGGCGAGGCGGCGATGGCCCCGACCGACGAGACCGAATCGAGCCGCATCGTGGTGGACAACAATCACATCTTCGATGGCGGACAAGTGTACGCGGCGGGCATCGGCGTCTGGGTCGCGCAGAGCAGCCACAATCAAGTCTCGCACAACGACATCCACGACTTGCTGTACTCCGGCATCAGCATCGGCTGGAACTGGGGTCTGGAACCCAACCGGACGCACCATAACGTGATCGAATTCAATCACGTCCACGACCTGGTGCATGGCGTGCTGAGTGACGCCGGCTTGATCTACTGCCTGGGCGTCTCGCCGGGCAGCGTGATCCGCAACAACGTCTTTCACGATATCTGGCCCTACTCGACGCCTCCGTTCGGCTGGGGCATTTACCTGGACGCCCAGTGCGGGAACTACCTGGTCGAGAACAACCTGGTGTACAACACCCGCAGCGGCGGCCTGATGTTCAACAATGGCGGCCACGCGCACGTGATCCGGAACAACATTTTCGCGATGTCGGCCGATTACGGCCTGTGGCCCTATTCGGAGAAACGTCCCAGCACCTTTGAGCACAACATTGTCTATCTGACTCAGGGGACGCTGCTGATTCCCTACGGCGAACGCTCGCTGAAAGAACGGTTGGCGGCCAAAGAACCGTTGGGCCAGTGGGACCAGAACGTCTACTGGCACACCGGCTGCGCCGATCAGCTGAAGTTCTATCGGCGATCGTTCGCCGATTGGCAAGCCCTGGGACTCGATGGCAACAGCCGCATTGCCGATCCACAGTTCGTCGGCGCCGATGCCCATGACTTTCGCGTGCAGCCTGGTTCACCGGCCTTGGAACTGGGCTTTCAGCCAATTGATATCAGCGCCGCCGGCCTGTATGGCGATCCGGCCTGGGCCAGCGAAGTGCGGCATGCGGACTGTCCCTGCCGGCCGCTGCCGCCGGCACCTCCGCCCCCCGAGCCGCTGAGTGTCAACGACGACTTTGAGAACACGCCCGTGGGCAATTCGCCAGCCCACGCTCGGGTGAGCGGCGAGGAAAACGGCGCGTCGATCCGGGTCAGCGCCGACCGGGCGGCGAGCGGCCGGCAGAGTCTGAAGGTGACGGATGCGGCCGCCACACAGCCGTCCTGGCAACCGCACTTCTACTACGAGCCGCACATGACCGAGGGCGTGGTCCGCCACGCGTTCGACGTCTGGATGGACCCCGCCGCACAGTTTTTCACCGAGTGGCGAGACGCCGGCGAGTATCCGCAAAACGTCGGTCCCAGTGTGCGATTCGACGGCAGCGGCAAGGTGTCTGTGGCCGGCAAGGTGCTTGCGCAGATGCCGGCTCAGACGTGGTTCCGCGTCGAGATCGAAGCCACGTTGGGCAAAGCCGCGCCGCGCGCGTTTCAAGTGAAACTCACTCCGCCCGGCGGTGACACTCAGACCTTTGCCGGCCTGCCGATATCCGGGACCGAATTCCGTGAACTGGTCTGGCTGGGTTACAGCAGCACTGCGGCCGGCGACACGGTGTTTCATCTCGATAACGTGAAGTTTGGGCGCTAGGCCCCGCGCTCGGCGCGGGTCTCCCGGCCCCGCCGTAATCGCGGCCGAAGGTCTCCTCGTTTCTGGAAACTCCACTGGGCCAGGCCCATAAAACCTCTCCCACAGCATTAAACCAGGCGTTGGATGACAGCATCCCCGATCTTTCCGCCGCAGGGCGCGATTCGCCAGCCGGACGGCAGCGTCCGCTGGTGTGTCTGGGCGCCGCGCTGCACCGAACTGTTTTTGGTCACATGGGACCAATCGTCGCCGAGCGAAATCCGTATGCAGCCGACCGGCGAAGGTTACTTCGTCCACGAGGCACCCGGCGTGCCTGAGGGATTGCGGTACGCCTACCGGTTGCCAGACGGGCGAGCGTTGCCGGATCCCGCCTCGCGCTGGCAGCCGGAGGGTGTCCACAATCCATCGGCCATCGTCTTCGTCGAACACTTTCCGTGGTCCGACGGCGGCTGGCCCGGTGTGTCGCTGGATGATCTGGTTATCTACGAGCTGCACGTGGGCACGTTTACTTCGGCTGGCACATTCGACGGCGTGATCGATCGGCTCGGCGAGTTAGCCGACTTGGGCGTCACGGCGATCGAGATCATGCCCATCTCCCAGTTTCCCGGCGGGCGCAATTGGGGCTACGACGGCGTGCATCCGTATGCAGCGCAGAACACCTACGGCGGCCCACGCGGTTTCCAGCGACTGGTCGACGCCGCCCATCGGCACGGCTTGGCGCTCGTCCTGGACGTGGTCTACAACCACTTCGGCCCGGAAGGAAACTACCTGGCCGACTTTGGGCCGTACTTCACCGACCGTTACCACACCCCGTGGGGCGCAGCGGTCAACTTCGACGGCCGCGACTGCGAGCCGGTGCGGCGATTGGTCATCGACAACGCCCTGATGTGGGTCCGCGACTTCCACGTGGATGCTCTGCGGCTGGATGCGATCCAGGCCATCTACGACTTGGGCGCCATGCACGTCCTGCAGGAACTGCAGGACGAAGTCCAGCGCGAAGCGGCTCGCCAAGGCCGCCGCGTGCTGGTGATCGGCGAGACCGACCAGAACGATCCGCGTCTGGTCACGCCCGTCGAGCGTGGCGGATACGGGCTGGATGGCTTGTGGAGCGACGATTTCCACCACGCGGTCCATGCCTGGCTGACCGGCCAACGGGACGGTTACTTCCAGCCTTTCGGCGGCGCGGAGCAAATCGTCGAAGCGTACAACCGCGTGTTCGTCCGGGACGGGCGGTGGGACCCTTATCGCCGCCGCCGCCACGGCGGTCCGGCCGGCGACCTGCCGCGGTGCAAGTTCGTCATCTGTATGCAGAACCACGATCAGGTCGGCAATCGCGTGCATGGCGACCGGCTGAGTACGTTCTTGCCGCCTGAAGCACAACGGTTGGCAGCCGGCTTGTTGCTGCTGTCGCCGTGCGTGCCGCTGCTGTTCATGGGCGAGGAATACGGCGAGCAGCGGCCTTTTCCTTTCTTCTGTTCTTTCGGCGATGCGCGGCTGCGCAAGGCCGTGCGGCAAGGCCGCCGCCGCGAATTCGAGCACTTGGCATTTCAGTGGAAGGGTACGCCTCCGAATCCCAACTCGGAAGCAACATTTCAGGCCGCGCAGCTGTCGTGGCGTTGGGACGAGGGCACGCCGCAAGCCGGGATGCGCCGGCTGTACCGTGATCTGCTATCGGCGCGCCGAACTTGGCCGGCGCTGGCGGCCGAAAGTCCGACGCATGCGTTCCTGGCATCCTGCCCAGGTTCCGCCGACGGTGCCTGCGTCTTTGAACTGCAACGCGGCCGAGACGCCGAACTGGTCGTGTGGGCGAACCTGACCGGCAAGCCCGTGGATTTACCCGCCACGTGTCCCGCGGGCAAGTCGCTGTGGCTGAGCACGGCGGACCAGCGCTACGGCGGCCCGCGATCGTCACACGAAGGGCTCGCCAACTTGGAGCCTTATGAATTGCTGGCGTTGGGTGCGCAAGACGGGCCATCGTAAGTACGGCTCGAGAGATTGGTGAGCGGAATGGCGCTAGCCACCGGTTTGGGATCTGGGATCTGCCGTACTTACCCCCAAGCGTTGCAGAGAACTCTGGCGAAAGGTGAGGCCAGTGCCACTTACTTTGAGCGGAATCGCGCTAGCCACCGGTGAATCAGGGTTGCGTTATCCAACGCGAAACCCGCGGCTAGCGCCTTGCGGCTCACGGTGTTCGGGTGCAACGCATTCCTGGGGCGTTGGCCCAGGCGTTGGTGGGAAATGCCCTTCGGCCAAGCCGCTGCTTCAACGGCCTGCAGTCTTGTCGACCAGGGCGATCACAATCTCCTTCCCCACCGCTTCGGCGTACCGGCTCAACGTGCCGACGGTCGGATTCGGGTTGGCCGCGTTTTCCAACCGCGAGAGGTTGCCTTTTTCGATTCCCGTACGATCGCGGATGTCGGCGAGGCTAAGCCCGAGCGACTCGCGAGTCGCTTTCAAGGCAGCAACCGCCTCGCGCAGTCGTGCCTGATCGGCCCTGATTTGGCGTCCCCAGGCGATCAATTCGGGTTTCTCCTGGTCGATCTGCTCACGAATCCGCTGGTGGCGGACCCGTTCCTCGTCGGTCAGTGTCTTGCTGACGCTTCGCACCTTGCGTTTCGCCACGATTTCAGGCCTCCACCTCGAAAGCAGTCACGGGGTACAGCGTAAACGCATCGACTTGTTCATAGACCACGCAGATGTACCGACCATCGGGCGTGTAGCCGAAGGCAATCGGTCTTCCCGACGAGCGGCTCACGCGAGTTTCATCGGGATTCATCAACACCGCATTGACATCGTCCGGGGTCAGGTCGTGCTGGGCAATGTGCGTCACGTTGCCGTCCTCGTCCTCGAAGTTCCAGAAGATCTCAAAGTACGGCATTGTACTAACCCCACTAGAAGGTTATCAAAAATGACAACTCAAGGCAAGGGGGGAATTCCATTGGTAAGGGGGCTAATCGTACAATTTTATCAAAATCTTGCCCCGCTGGTCTTTCGGTATCTCAGACTGGACAGAGGAGTGCGGTGCCTTGTCACCGCTTTGGTTCCTCGCCTGCGCCGCCGCTTTGCGTGTCGAATTCGACCCTGACCTCCCCGACGATGCCACACCTGTTCACAAAACGGTCACAAGGCACCGCACTCAAAAACGGATGCGGCCGCACGCATTCAGGGACCGTTATTGTGGTGGCAGCCGACGGAAGTTTGGATCGGGAGGATTGCTCGGGGCACGGTTCGCTTGGGCCAGCAGAATTTGGTGCTCACGCTCCGTGGCCTCGACGCGGGTGATCGCTTGCCGATACAGATCTTTGTCCTCAATGCGGGCCGCCGCCTCGTACATCTGCCTGGCGCGAGGCAGGTCGCCGGTGGCCTCGTGGGCCAAGCCCAGGTTGTACAGGGCGGCATCGCTGTTGGCATTCTCGTGTACGGCCGCTTGCCAGTGCTGTTTTGCTTCCGCCCACTGGCCCGCGCGGGCGAACTTGTTTCCCGCCAAGACAGACCCCGCTCCAGACCCGAATGTTGCGCTCGCCAGTTCCACGTCCACCGGCACTTGGTGGGGAGCGATCTTCGTGACGACCTTGGCGGCACTGGCCGCAACCAAGTCGCGCAGGACCTTCTGTTCCGACTTGGCACTGGAACGGTCTTGACTCAACTCGCCCTGGTACGAAGCCTCGGTTTGTCCCTGGGCCAGCACCTGTCCCGTCCGGACGTCGAGCAACTCGAATTCGGCGACAACGCTGACCTTCGGGTCGCCGATTTGCAGCGTCGTGCCGCCCAAATCGTAGACGCCGTCGCGGCGGCGTGAGATCCGGCCCAGCAGGACCGCGTCCAGCTGCATCCGCGACGCCGCTTGGAGCGCGACGGAGGCATTCACGCGGCCTTGGGCATCGTACAACGGCCCCAGCGCGGCCCGCTGCAAATCGTCCCCATCGACCGTCCAGTACAGGCGGCTGGCCTGTAATTGCGAAATGACGGTCGTCCGCGCGATCAGCGCAAAGTCGTGGGGGCCGGCGAAATCGAGGACGGCGATGCGACTCACGCCGCGGACATCCAGTTCAGCAGGCCGAGTCGTGGTCAACGTGGCGGTCGTCGCGCAGCCGTATTGGAGAGCCAACAGGCACCAAGCGGCGGTCCAGATCGGGCGACGGGCAGCTAGCGTTGACAGCATGGCGGGGTCGTAAATCAGGAGGGATCGAGCGCACGCAATCCTGATCTCTTATCGTCATGTCCAGCACCGCGATATGACGCTTTTGGAGCAAGTATTGCCGGCTACGGCCGCGGCCCCAGCAGGCGGTACTGCAGTTCACGATCGAAGCCTTGGCCATCGGTAACGCGCAACCGGATCTCGTGCTGGCCATGCTGAAAGTCGGTGGCCGGCAAGGTCACGAAAATCGGTTCGGTGCGAGACTGGCCAGCCGCAACGGGGATCGGATTCACGGGCGTCTTCAGTCCGGCCTGTTCGCCCTGGCCCAATTCGATCCGGTACTCGGCGTCCGTGCCGCTACGGTTCTTGATCTTGACGCGAATCTGATTGGTGATTTCGCCCGGTTTCAATTCCGTAAAGGGCAAGCCCAGTCCGCGGAGCAGGGTCACGTCGGCGGACTGTTTGCCACCCAACACGACGCCAAAAGCCGTGAGCAGCACTAGCATCGCCGCCGGGTAGATGATCACCCGTGACCGCAGCAGCCGACTGGGCGTGCCGCCAATCCGCGTTTGCGAACTGAACCGGATCAGGCCGCGCGGCCGGCCGGTCTTGTCCATCACGCTATCGCACGCGTCGATGCATTGCGTACAGGCAATGCACTCCATCTGCAGTCCTTCGCGAATGTCGATCCCCGTGGGGCAGGTGTCCACACACCGGGCGCAATCGATGCAATCGCCCAATGGCGGACCGTCGGCCGTGTTGCGGCGGCCTTTGCCGCGTGGTTCGCCGCGGCGCGGGTCGTAGCTGACGATCAGCGGGTTCCGGTCCAGCATCACGGACTGAAACCGGCCGTAGGGACAGGCCACGATGCAAGTCTGCTCACGGAAAAAACTAAAATCGAACATCATCGCGGCCGTGGTCGCCAGCATGACCAGGAACGGCGCCGGATGCTCCAGCGGCGAGCGGCGAACCCATTGCGCAAGGTTATCCACCCCGACGAAATAGGCCAGGAAGGTGTGAGCCAGGTAGACGGAAATCAGCAGATACGCGGCGTACTTGAGCGCGGTCCGCACAGGCGACCGTTTCTTGCCGGGCGGCCCCCGGTGGGGCTGGCGGCGTCTTGAACAAGTCCTTGCCCAGCCGGTCCACGTACGCGATCAGGGCAACGACCTGCTTGTCGGCCAGTCCCCCCGGGGCCTTTTTCCTGCTCGATTCTGGCAGCAATTTCGGCGGCCTGCGTTCTGGCCGCCTCGACGCCCCTGTCGATATGCGTCTGGCTGTCAGGCACGCCCAGCGTTCGCATCGCGTTCATCCGCGCGGGAATGTCGTTAAAGTTCAACGACTTGATCAACAGCCAGGGATAGGCCGGCATGATCGAGCCTTGCGTGATCTGCTGAGGTTCCTGGAAATGCAACGCGTGCCACAGGAAGGTCTGCTTGCCGCCCTCCCGTGCCAAGTCCGGACGAATCCGCCGCGAGCCCCATTGGAACGGATGATGGAAGACAAACTCCCCGGCCTTGCTGTACTCGCCGTAGCGTTTGGTCTCGGCCAAAATCGGACGGATCATCTGCGAATGGCAGTTGTAGCAGCCTTCCGCCTGGTAGATATCGCGTCCGATCAGTTCCAGCGGCGTGTACGGTTCGACGGTCCCAATTGTCGGCACGTTCGAGCGGATCAGAAACGTGGGAATGATCTCCGCTCGCGGCGGCGAACCAGCGTACCGAAAAAGTTGATCGCGAACACGACCCAAACGACGGCGATCGCCAAATCGACCGGCCATTCGAGTTCGGCGTACTCTTTGCCCGTCGTGAAGCCCAGCGGCAGCGTTACGGCCGCGGCGACGATAATCAACTGCCAGCCCCAGAAGTGAAACCAGCCCAGACCATCGTTGAACAGCCTCGCTTTGCACAGCCGCTGGGTCGTATGGTAGATGGCGGCGAACACCGCATTCCCCGCGAACGCGAAAATCGCCGCATTGGTGTGCAAGGGCCGCAACCGGCCAAAAGACGTCCACGCCAGCCCCAGATTCAACTTGGGCGCCGCCAGTTGCAGCGCCACCACTAAGCCCACCAGGAAAGCGACCACGCCCCACAGGATAGTCACCAGCAGAAACGCACGCACAATGGCGTCGTTATAGACGAACTTCTCCAAGACTCCTGAGTTTTCGTCGCGACGGGTCGCGTGTCCGGCGTCGTCCACGGTGGCGTGAGCGGCGGATGTCATAGGCAAACTTCCTTTACATTCCGTTCGTCAGGCAAAACGGCTCCTCGCAAAAGCCCCGTCCACGGTTCAGCAGTTGTGGCGGGAAGCAAAAAGACCGAATGCTCCGGTATTTGGAGGAGTTTTGGCGATTTTGGAGCAATCCTGTCTCGCCGTCAAGGATCGAAGGCTGCGGTTTTGGAGGTAATCAGCTCGGAGTATCTCAGGCGAATTGGCGGAACACTGATCTACACTGATCTACACTGATCTTGTTGATAAGTGTCGATTAGCGAGAATCAGTGTTCCTTCACAACACGCATTTTCGCATTTTGGCGGGTCCTTCGTTGAAAGACCGTCCAACATGGAAACTCATGGCGCAGGAATTACCCAAGCGGGCACTTTGCCTCGATTCCTCCCCCCATGCCGTCTGTGGATCGGTCGCGGATGGTTGACTTTGCGCGATGTGGCCCTTATCGTCGTTTCTCGCGAACCGTAAACCTTAAACGCCTGAAAGGATCGAAACCGTGTCCAGCAGCGAAGTCACTCGTCGGGGATTCCTTCATCAGGTCGGCGTCGGGACGGCGGCTGCGGCAGCCGTGACCGCCGTGTCCGCCCAGGCTGCGCAAGCGGCCGAGGCGGGGGCTAAGATCAAGATCGTGGGCGTGTCCACCAGTCTGCGGAAGGGCAAGACGACCGCCGCGGCCGTGCAGCGGGTTTTGGATGCCGCCAAAGCGGTTGCGCCTGACCGGATTGAAATCGAGTTGATCGAATTGGCCGGTTTGAAGATGCCGGTCGAAATCCTTGTGGGGGGAACTCTGGAGCCCGGTGAACGCGACGATTTCCCACCGATTGCGGAAAAGCTGTCCGCGCCCGAAGTGGCGGGGATCATCATCGGAACGCCGACTTACTTTGCCAACATGTCGTCGCTGTGCAAGGCGTTCCTGGAACGTTGGATGGTGTTTCGCAAGAACGATTTCTGCTTGTCTAACAAGGTTGGCGGTGTGGTCGCTACGGGCGGCGCCCGCGACGGTGGACAAGAACTGACAATCCAGTCGGTCCAAGCCGCGCTGATGGCCCAAGAGATGATCGTCATCGGCGACGGCCGCCCCAGCGCTCACTTTGGTCCCGTGGTCTGGAACCAGGGCGACGATATTACCCAGGACGAAATCGGACTCAAAGCTGCCGATAACCTCGGCCGACGTGTGGGCGAAGTGGCCTTGCGAATGTCCACCGGAGCCGTCTGACAACGGTTTTGGCTACGAAGCTCACGGACAACGGACAACGGACAACGGACAAGTTTAGGACCCCCATGTTCTTCAGTTTCGACGGCATTGATGGCGTCGGCAAATCGACCCAGATGGAATTGTTTGTCGAGTGGCTCCGCCAGCGAGGCCGTCACGTCACCACGTGCCGCGACCCGGGCAGCACGGAATTGGGCGAGCGACTGCGGGAAATCCTGCTCCACAAGTCGGACACGCCGATCGGCCGCCGCGCGGAGATGTTGCTGTACATGGCCTCGCGGGCGCAGTTGGTCGACCAGGTCGTCCGGCCGGCCCTGGACGCGGGCCAGATCGTGGTCTCGGATCGGTTTCTGCTGGCGAACGTGGTCTATCAAGGGCACGCCGGCGGCTTGACGGTAGAAGATCTGTGGCGCGTGGGGCAGGTCGCGGTGGACGGTCTGCAGCCAGCCCGGATTTTCCTGCTGGATATGGATGTCACGTCGGCCGTGCGGCGGATGAACCGCGAACCGGATCGAATCGAATCTCAGGGGCCGGATTATATGCATAAGGTCCGGCAAGGATTCCTGGCCGAGGCGGCACGGCGGAGCGAAATCGCCGTCATCGACGCGGATCGCGATATCGAGTCGGTGCAGGCGGACATTCGCCGGGTTGCGGAGGGTGTGTTGCCATGACATGGCAGGAGATCCAGGGGCATGACCAGGTTGTCGAGCAATTCCGTCAGGCGATCCGCCGCGGCCGGCTGGCGAGCACTTTTCTGTTCGTCGGTCCGCCTGGCATCGGCAAATACACGTTTGCCTTGAAACTGGCCCAGGCGCTGCTTTGCGAGAATTCGCCTGAGGCGGAGTTGGAGCCCTGCGGGCACTGCCCCGCCTGCCAGCAAGTTGCGGCGCGGACGCATCCGGATCTGATTCTGATCTCGAAACCGGTCGACAAGAGCTACATCCCCGTCGAATTGCTCATCGGCGACCGCGAGCACCGCATGCGCGAGGGGTTATGCCACGATATTGCCCTCAAGCCCTATTGCGGCGGACGGAAGATTTCCATCATCGACGATGCGGATTTTCTAAATCAAGAGGGCGCCAACTGCATGTTGAAGACGCTGGAGGAGCCGCCGCCCAAGTCGGTGATCATCCTAGTGGGCAGCAGCGAGCAGAAGCAGTTGCCGACGATTCGCTCGCGCAGTCAAGTCGTACGCTTTCGCCCCTTGCCGCCGGAAACGATTGCCCAACTGCTGGTCTCGAAAGGACTGATTGCCGATCCTGCGACGGCGGCCCGCCTGGGCGCGATGTCCGAAGGCAGTATGCGGCGGGCCTTGGAATTGGCCGACGAGGCGTTGGACGAATTCCGCGCCGTACTGCTGGCCCATCTAAGCGAGCCGCAGGCGGATTCCGTTGAGTTTGCCAAGTCGGTCGGTCCTTTCATCGAACAGGCGGGCAAAGAGGCACCGCCGCGGCGGGCGCGGATGCAGCAGATGTTTGGCATGGCGGCGGATTTCTACCGGCAATTGATGCGTTCGCTGTCGGGCTTGCCAATCGAGGGCGACCAGCCGCTGGTCTGCGCCGTCGAGGCGGCATACACGGTTTGGCCCGGCGACCAGGAAGCGGCTGCCGCCTGTGTGGAACGATGCCTGGAGGCCCAGGGACAAGTCCAAGCCAACGCCAATCAGGCGACCCTGATCGACTGCTGGCTGGACGACCTGGCGGCCATCGCCCGCACGGGCCGCCCGTTGTAAATTGGAGTAATCCGGCTAATCCCCCTTTCACACGCGGCCGACAACAATTAAACTCTGGGGCTTACAAAGATTGCAGTCCAAACTTCGCGAAGGCTCGGAATTCTATGCCCAAGCAAAAGACACACAAAGGCACCAAGAAACGCTTTCGGTTGACCGCCAAGGGGCATGCGAAACATCGTCATGCTGGCACAAGCCATTTGCAGACCCGCATATCCAAGAAGCGGCGGCGAAATCTTCGCGGTACGACGGTAGCTCACAAGTCGATGGAAGCGACGATCCGTCGCGCGCTGGCCGGGAACAGCAACTGAGACGTGCTCCGGTTCTCGCCGAGGCCCGTTTCGCGACGATTCGCTGGTTTTTCCACAGGAGCCGAAGAGGAGCCAAACAACACGCGCCGTGGGCAATGAACGCCGCCTGCATTGACGGGCGGGGCCTTACGTCGCCAATTCGATGGGATGAATCGCTATGCGAACGAAAAATGGATGGTCCAGTAATCGGGCCAAGAAGAAGCTCTTCAAGCGTGCCAAAGGGTACGTCGGCGGTCGTCGCAAATTGCTGCGGACCGTCAAAGAGACGTTGTTGCGGGCGGGCGCTTTCGCCTATCGCGACCGGCGAGTCAACAAACGCAATTTCCGCAGCCTATGGATCGTCCGCGTCAACGCGGCGGCTCGCGAACGAGGCCTGCGGTACAGCGAGTTCATGTGCGGGCTGAAAAAGGCCGGCATCGAGTTGGACCGCAAGGCGCTGTCCGAGATGGCGATTTACGATCCGCCTGCATTCGACCAGATTGTGGAAAAAGTCAAACAGGCTTTGGCGGCCTAAGACCAGTTCGCTCGGCTAAAAATTCTGAAGAGATGGGTCTTGGACAACAGGCCTATCTCTTTTTTTGTTCCCGGTTAGCTTCTGAGACGGCACGACTATGGCACTGGCGGATTTCCTGAAACAGCTGGACGATTTAGCCGCGCAAGCGGTGCAAGCTTTCGGCTCCGCAACCAATGCGGAGGCCGTCGAGGCCGCACGCGTCGAGTTTCTGGGTGCGAAGCAGGGCCGGCTCAAAGCGGCGCAGAAGGGCATGGGCGAGATTGAAAAAGCGGATCGCCCCGCGGCCGGCAAGCGTTTCAACGAGATCAAAGAGCAGATCGATGCGGCGTTCAAGGCCACAGCCGACCGCTCGGCGGTCTCGCCGGTGGCCGCCAAAAAGACAGAGCCGCAGTTCGATCCGACCGTACCCGGAACCGCGTTTCGGGTGGGGCGTCTGCACCCCATCACGCAAACCATCGAAGAACTCAAGGACATCATGGGCCGCTTGGGATTCTCGGTGGCCGACGGGCCCGAGGTCGAAGACGAGTGGCACAACTTCGAGGCCCTGAACATCCCGCGGGAACACCCGGCGCGCGATCCGCTGGACAATTTCTACTTGGCCACCGCCGGCAAGGCGACGGGTGCCGGTACGGCGCTGCTGCGGAGCCAAACCAGCACGGTGCAGATCCGCGTGATGGAGAAGACGCCCCCGCCGATTCGCATCATTTGCCTGGGACGAGTCTACCGCCCCGACACGGCGGACGCGACGCACTATCCGATGTTTCACCAGATGGAAGGCCTGTTGATCGATACCCGCGTGACGATGGCCGACTTGAAAAGCGTCTTGCGGCTGTTTGCCACCAGCTACCTGGGACGCGACGTCCATATCCGTTTTCGCCCGTCGTTCTTTCCGTTCACCGAACCCAGCGTCGAAGCGGATTTCCACTGGGACGGCCAATGGATCGAGTTTGGCGGCGCCGGGATGGTCGATCCCAACGTGCTGAATGCGGTCGGTTACGACCCTGAGAAGTACGTCGGATTCGCGTTTGGACTCGGGATCGAACGCCTGTGTATGCGCCGTCACGGAATCACGGACATCCGCGAGTTCTACAAGAACGACGTGCGCTTCCTCCACCAGTTCTAACAAAAAGGTGTCAGGAACCTTTTCGCTGAAACGGTTCCTGACACCTTTTTCAGGACCAGTCATGTTAGTTTCCTGGAAATGGCTCCAAGATTACGTTGCGTTGAAGATGTCGCCTGGCGAGCTGGCCGAGCGACTGGCGATGGCGGGACTGAACCACGAAGCAAGCCGGCCGATTGGTGACGATCTGCAGATCGACCTGGAGGTCACCAGCAATCGGCCGGACTGCCTGGGGCATATCGGCGTCGCCCGCGAGGTGTCCGTGTTGTGGCAGACGGGTTTGCGTGTGCCGACGCCGCAGCCCGCCGCCGCGGGGCCGCCGGTGGCCGAACTGACCAAGGTCGCGATCGAGTGCCCGGAACTGTGCTCGCGCTACACGGCGCGCGTGCTGCAAGGCGTGCGGATCGGGCCGAGCCCGCAGTGGATGGTGGACCGGCTGGCGACAATCGGCATCCCGGCCATCAACAACGTCGTAGACGTCACCAACTATGTGATGATGGAGTGCGGCCAGCCGCTGCACGCGTTCGATTTCGCCAAGCTGGCCGGGCCGGAGATCGTCGTCCGCCCGTCGCGGCCGGGGGAGTTGTTCGAGGCTATCAATCACAAGTCGTATCCGCTGGAACAGGGCATGTGCGTGATCGCCGACGCCGAGCGGGCGGTGGCCCTGAGCGGCGTGATGGGCGGAGCGGCGACCGAAGTCTCCGAGGCCACCACGGACGTGCTGATCGAAGCCGCGGACTTCGCGCCGCTGTGCATTCGCACCACGGCCCGCAAGCTGATCCTGCACAGCCCTTCGTCGTACCGTTTCGAGCGCGGCGTGGACCCGCGCGGCGTCGATTGGGCCAGCCGCCGTTGCTGCGAACTGATCTTGCAGTTGGCCGGCGGGCGCCTCGCCGAAGGCGTCATTTCGGTCGGGCAGGCAATCCCCGTTCGCGAGCCGGTCGTGTTGCGGTTGTCGCAACTGCCGCGGGTCATCGGGATCGAGATTCCCGCCGACGAGGTGCGGCGGATCCTGGCCGCGCTGGGCTGCCAAGACACGGCGCGCGACGATCGCTCGCTGACGGTCGTTCCGCCCAGTTGGCGCCGCGATCTGACGCGCGAAATCGACCTGATCGAAGAAGTCGCCCGCGTGTACGGCTACGATCGGATTCCGGAAGATGTCGGCGTCCCGATGGCACCGTCGCACCGTAGCGACGAGGACCGCGTGCTGGGCAAAGTGCGGCAGGTGTTGCTGTGCGCGGGCTTTGACGAAGCGATCACGGCCAGCGTGGTGTCCGAGGAGTTGGCCGCCGTGCTCAGTCCATGGACGGAGACCGCCGCGTTGCAGACCAGCACGCCCATGCTCAAAGGCGCCGACCGGCTGCGGCGGAGCTTGATCCCCAGCTTGCTCGAAGCGCGCCGCGTGAACGAATCGCTCGGCAATCCGGTGATCGAGCTATTCGAAACCGCACGCGTTTTCCTGCCTTCCAGCGGCAATTTGCCGCTGGAACAACGGACGCTGGCGATCGTCTCCGGTGGCGATTATCACCGCGTCAAAGGCGTCATCGAAGCCCTGCTCGCCGCGCTGCGTCCCGGGACGCGATTGGAGGCGGTCGACACCCGGCAGGCGCTGTTGGATCCTGTCAAGTCATCCGAACTCCGCGTGCAAGGCCAGTGCTTGGGCTACCTGGGAGAACTGTCGGCAGAGGGCTGGAAGCAGACCGGTCTGCGGTCCGGGGCGACCGTGGCCGAAATCCGGCTGGAGCTGCTGGTCGGGTTGGCGGACTTGATCCCCAAGTACGCCGAGCAGAGCCCTTATCCGGCGATCGACCGCGATCTGAACCTGATCGTCGACGAAGCGGTGCGCTGGGCTGCGCTGGCGGAAACCGTCCAGCAGTCCGTGGGCGAGTGCTTGGAGAGCCTGCGCTATCAGGAGATCTACCGCGATCCCAAGAAAGATGGCGCCGGCAAAAAGCGGCTGCTGTTCTCGATCACGCTGCGTTCCCGCCAACGGACGCTGACCAACGAGGAAGCGGACCAGATCCGGCAGCAGGTCGTCACCGCCTGCCACCAGGCGCACGGAGCGGTGCTGCTGGGGGCTTAGCTCCCGGGCGGCAGGGCGTACTGCGGGATCTTCATCCGCTCGCCGTCTTTCAAGGCGGACTGGTGAGCTACAATGCCGGCGACGGTCAGGTTCAACGCCCACGCGACGTTCACCAGCGGTTGCCGCTTTTCCAGAATCGACATGACAAACTCGTGGCCCAGGTAGCCGTGCGAACCGCCGTGCCCGCCCGGTTGGACGCCGGGAGGAAGGGGAGGCCGGGCGAGGTTCGGCAGTTTCTGTTCCTGGCCTTGATACTCCATGCCGACCATCGAGCCCTTTTGGCCGCGGACCCGGCCGACTTCGCCGCCGTAACCCGGCGTGTCCCAGCTGACGGCCATCCGCGACATTCCGCCTTCGCTGGTGCGGAACAGCGCGATCTCGGTGCCGAACGGGTTCTTGTACGCATTGTTCTGCGGCTGCAGTTCCTTGCGGATGCTCGGCATCCCCTGGCAGGAGACCTCGGTAAAGCTGCCGCCCGTCACGCCCACATAGTAGGCGTTCGAGTGCGTCGGGTACCATTGCGGCGGCAGGCCGATCCGCCAATCCTTGTACGAGTCGATTACGGCGCACGCATCGTGATAGTATTCGCCTTCGCTGTACACCAGTTTGCCGAACCCGCCCGCGTTGTAGATCTGCCGCATCGCGTACAGATCGGCGTGGTAGCACGAGGTCTCGAACATCATGTAGTTCAAGCCCGAGATCTTGACCGCTTCGAACAACTCGTCGGCATCTTCCAGCCGCTCCCAGATGGCCGGCACCGCCGTGGCCACGTGCTTGCCATGCCGCAAGACTTCGAGGCAGTGGCGGCAGTGGTTGGGCGCATCGGTCGCCACGAAGATGGCGTCGATCGAGTCGTCTTTGATCATCTCCTCGAGCGACGGATAGGTCTTGTCGCATCGGCACTCCTTCGCCAGGGCTTGGCATCGGTCCGGGAACAGATCGCTGACGGCCACCACCTGGACGTTCGGATGATTCTGCAGCGAGAATTGCGAGCCGAACCGGCAGACACCGTAGCCGACGATCCCCATGCGGATCTTCCGGTCGGAGACCGGCTTCCAAGCTTCCGCCGGCCCAGGCCCGGGCTTCTCCGGCTCGAATCCCTGGATCTTTGGCTCACCGGCTTGGGCCGACGCTGCCCAACCCAAGGCAGCAGCCCCCAGACCGGCGGTTTTCAAGAACGTGCGTCGTGAGGTAGGTTCATGCATCATCAGGGCTCCTTGGATTGCAATGCGGTATCATGCGGACCATCGGGTTCATTGTACAGAAAGGAAATCTCGGATGTTACCAGAGGGCCTTGATCAACGGATCGGCGTGTACCGTGACGGGCTGTTGAACGACACCCTTCCGTTCTGGATCCCCCGGGCGATCGACCGCGAGTGCGGGGGCTACATCACCTCGCTGGACCGGGACGGCTCGATCCTGCAGACCGACAAGGCGGTGTGGTTCCAGGGCCGGTTCGCGTGGCTGCTGGCCACGCTGTACAACACGGTCGAACGGCGGCCCGAGTGGCTGGAACTCGCCCGGCATGGGATCGACTTTATCAACCAGTACGGCTTTGATGCCGACGGGCGCATGTTCTTTTGGCTCACCCGGGACGGCCGGCCGCTGCGCAAACGCCGCTACCTGTTCTCGGAAGCGTTTGCCGTGATCGCGCTGGCCGCGTACGGGATCGCCGCCGAAGACGATCTCGCCAAGCGGCAGGCGCTGGACCTGTTCCGCCTGATCCTGCGATACCACACGACACCCGGCCTGCTGCCGGCCAAGGTGAATCCGGCCACGCGCGCCATGAAGGGACTGGCCATGCCGATGATCCTGATCGCGACCGCACAAGAGTTGCGCAAGGCGATAGACGATCCACTCACCACCAGCGTGATCGACCGGGAGATCGACGAGATCGAACGCGATTTTCTGAAGCCCGAATTCCGCTGCGTTCTGGAAACGGTCGGTCCGCAGGGCGAGTTCCTGGACACGTTCGACGGCCGCCTGGTTTGCCCCGGCCACGCGATCGAAGCGGGGTGGTTCATCCTGGACGAAGCCCGGCGGCGAAACGGCGACCCGCGGTTGGTCCGCCTGGGCACGACGATCATCGATTGGTCGCTGGAAATCGGCTGGGATCCGGATTTCGGCGGCCTGCTGTACTACCGGGATGCCCGGGGACGCCCCTGCAGCGAGTACTGGCACGATATGAAGTTCTGGTGGCCGCACAACGAGGCGATCATCGCCACGCTGCTGGCCTGGCAACTAACGCGCGAGCCGAAATACGCCCGCTGGCATCAGTTGGTCCACGACTGGTCGTACGCCCATTTCCCAGACCCAGTGTACGGCGAGTGGTACGGCTACCTGCACCGCGACGGCACCGTCTCCACACCGCTCAAGGGCAATATGTGGAAAGGCCCGTTCCATCTGCCTCGGATGCAATGGTATTGCTGGCAGCGGTTGGCGGAAATCAGGAATGGCGTTTAGTACCGCCGGCCGCCACGGCCGCCGCCACCGCCGGAGCGCTCTTCGCGGGGACGGGCTTCGTTGACGGTCACCGCGCGACCGGCGATGCGCTGGAGATTCAAGCCTTCGATGGCGCTCTTGCCGTCCTCATCGTTGGACATTTCTACAAACGCGAACCCCTTGGAACGGCCGGTTTCCCGGTCTTTGATGACGCTCACCGACGACACCTGGCCAAATTGCGCAAACGCATTGCGGATATCATCTTCGGTGGCTTCATAGGATAAATTACCGACGTAAATGTTCATTCGGGAAAACCTCCACAGCTGAGAAAAAAACTTGTCGAGCGAACCAACCAACAAAGCTGGGAGGTGCAAATTCGAGGTGCCAAACAAAGCGGCAGCTGGCAGGCGAACGCAGGAATCCCAGACCCGGGACAGATTATGGGGGTTTTCGCGTCGAAAGTCAAAGGGGAGTGGCGTTCAGCCCGAGGCGTTGAATACCTCGGTCAGATTGTCCAGCCGCGGGATCACCACGACGCCGCCCGGCGTCACCGTAAAGCCGCGTTGCCGGTCGAGCGCCAAGTCGTAGCCAATGGTCTTGCCTTCGGGAATCCGCACGCCTTTTTCGATGATCGCCCGGCGGATCTTCGTATGCCGGCCGACATACACATCGTCGAACAAAATGGACTGTTCGACGCGGGCAAAGCTGTTGATCCGGACACGCGGGCCCAGGACACTGCCGACGACTTCGCCCCCGGACACGATGCAGCCCGAGCAGACAATACTGTCCAAGGCGTGTCCTTGACGCCGGGGATCCTCTTTGCCGCTAAAGACGAACTTGGGCGGCGGCAAGACTCGCTCGTATGTCCGGATCGGCCACTGGCTGTCATACATGTTTAGCTCGGGATCGACCGCGACCAGATCCATATTGGCCGCGTAGTACGCATCCAACGTCCCCACGTCCCTCCAGTAGGCGGCCTTGCCATCGTCGATCCGGCCCCGGAAAGGAAAGGCGAAGACTTGATGCGAGTGGATGATCGACGGAATAATGTCCTTGCCAAAGTCGTGCGAACTGTCCTGCGAATTCGCGTCCTCCAGCAACTGTTCGAACAGGAACCTCGCTTGGAAGACATAGATGCCCATCGAAGCCAGGCAGTGCGTGGGCGTACCCGGGATGGTCTTGGGATCGCCGGGCTTTTCCTCAAAACCGATCACCCGGCTGCTGGTATCCGTCTGCATCACGCCGAACTGCTTGGCTTCCTCCTTGGTGACCCGCAGTGCGCCGATCGTCAGGTCGGCCTTGCAGTCCCGGTGGTAGGCGAGCATCGTGCCGTAGTCCATCTGGTAAATGTGGTCCCCGGCCAGGATCACGATGTACTCGGGACGCTCCTTCTCGATCGTGTAGATATTCTGGTACACGGCATCGGCGGTGCCCTGGTACCAGTGCGAGTAAATCCGCTGTTGCGGCGGTACGACGTCGATGAATTCTCCCAGTTCGCTGCACACAAAACGCCGCCAGCCCAAGTTGATGTGCCGGTCCAGACTCATGGACTTGAACTGCGTCAGCAGCAACATCCGGCGAAAGCCGCTGTTCAGGCAGTTGGAGAGCGTAAAGTCGATGATGCGGTACGTACCGCCGAACGGAACGGCCGGCTTGGCGCGGTCCCGTGTCAACGGTTCCAGCCGTTCGCCGCGGCCGCCCGCAAGAACCACTGCCAGCGTTTTTTTCATGATCTGGTCTCCGTGACGACAAACTTCGCCTATTCTACGCCCTATTTCATGAAAAGGGGACAGGACGTTTGGCTTCATGGTAACCCGAAGCGTAAGCGAGGATCACTCGCTTGTCCGCCCTCGCTGACGCTTCGGGTTACGATGGGCTTATGAACAACTTGGGGCCGGCCCACCCCAACGCTGCAGCCACAGCTCAAAGACCAACAGCGTCCACAGCCGGTAACAATGATTGAACCGGCCCTGCTCGTGATCCTCCACCATCTGCCGGACTGCTTCCGGCCGAAAGTACGCGTGACAGCGGGCCGTCTCGTTCAGCAGCACGTCGTGCGTCAACGGCCGCAACTCGTCGCGGAACCAGTGGTCCAACGGCACGCCGAACCCCATCTTGCGCCGCGTCCAGATTTCACGCGGCAGCAAATCGCCGAACGCCTGCCGCAGGATCCGCTTGCCCTGGCCCCGGCGGTATTTCCACGCCACCGGAAACGACGCAGCCAACTCGACCAGGCGATAATCGAGGAACGGCTGCCGACACTCCAGCGAGTGGGCCATCGACGCGATGTCGACCTTGGTCATCAGGTCGCACGGTAGGTAAGTGACCAGATCCGCCAACGAAAACGCCGTGACCGCATCGCGGGCGCCGGCACGCGCCAGAGCCGCTTGCAGGAACCCGGCAGGATCCGAGTCCGGCAAGACGGCCAGGAAATCGTCGCGGTACAGCGCCGCGCGGCTGGTCTCGTTGAAGATCCCCACCCAATCCAGGTAGCGGCGATGCGGCGGCGTGCGGAGCACTTCGCAAAAACGCTTGAATCGCCGCACGGTCGACTTCTGCCGCGATGACGAGGGCAGATGCTGCCAAATGCCGGCCCCAAAGATCCGCCGCAACGGCCACAGGCGATCCAAGGCCGCCGCCAGCGCCACCGCCTTGTAGCGGGGATAACCGGCAAACAACTCGTCGCCGCCGTCCCCGCTCAACGCCACCGTGACGTGCTGCCGCGTCAACTGCGATACGTACCACGTCGGAATTGCCGAACTGTCGGCAAACGGTTCATCGTAGTGCCAGATCAACTGCGGCAGGATCTGGATGCCGTCCGGCGTAACCTGGAACTCGTGATGCTCCGTCCCCAAATGCTCGGCGACCCGGCGCGCATAACGCGTCTCGTCGTACTCGGCAATCGGGAACCCGATCGAAAACGTCTTGAGCGGCCGGTTCGATTTCCGTTGGGCGATCGCGACGATCAGCGAGGAATCCACTCCGCCGGACAGGAACGCGCCCAGCGGCACTTCGCTCTGCAGCCGCATGGCCACGGACGACTCCAGCGTCTCGCGCAGCCGTTCGATCGCCTCGGCTTCCGGCAAATGCAGTTCTGCGTTGAAGTCTGGCTCCCAGTACGGCCGCACCTGCACGTGGTCCTCGCGGTAGACCGCATAATGACCGGGCGGCAGCTTGCGGATGCTGCGGAAAATCGTGTTGGGATGCGGCACGTACTGGTAGGTCAAGTATTCGTCCAGCGCGTTGGGATCGATGTCCCGCGGCGTGCCGGGAACCTCCAGCAGACTCTTCAGTTCGCTGGCAAAGGACAGCCGGCCTGGCTCGTGGCGGTAGACCAGCGGCTTCTTGCCCAGCCGGTCGCGTCCCAGGACCAGTTGCCGTCGCCGGCCATCCCAGATGGCAACGGCGAACATTCCGTTCAGGTGTCGGAAGCACTCCGGGCCTTCGTCCTCGTACAGGTGGACGATGGTTTCGGTGTCGCTACGGGTCGCAAAGGAGTGGCCGGCGCCCTCCAGCCGATGGCGGAGATCCGGAAAGTTGTAGATTTCGCCGTTGAAGACGATCCAGACCGTCCCGTCCTCGTTGCCCATCGGCTGGTGACCGCCGGCCACGTCGATGATCGACAGCCGACGAAACCCCAACCCCACACCCGGCACGGCGCCGTAAGGCGGATCCAACCGGTACTCGCTGGCGTAGAACCCGTCGTCATCCGGGCCGCGATGACGCAAGACGTCCGTCATGCGCTGCAGCAGCGGCCGGTCGATAGCCAGCTGCGGAGCGGTCCAAATTGCGCCGGTGATGCCGCACACGTTAGGCGTCTAGCCAAATGGGATTCGGCGGGCCGCAACTGAAGCGAACGCCCATCGGTTCCCTCCCGGTTGCGGAAAGAAACCGAATTTGCCCGAGGGTCTAAGAGGCTGCCGCAGGACCTCGATACTGCGAACTGCCAAATCCCAAGATCGGGAAGAAGATGAACCCCAAAAGCCAGAGCCCAATGCCGAACAGGGCGTCCTTTCCAAAGGACTTCGCCAAGTCGATCATCACAAAGACCGCGACGACAATGTTGACGCACGGAATCAGCAGCAAGAGGACCCACCAAATGGGCCGACCGCAGATTTCGAGCAGTACGATCACATTGTAGATCGGAATGATCGCGGCCCAGCCGGGTTTTCCTGCCTTGACGAAGACTTTCCACAGCGACACGATCACCACAACCGCAATCGCAAGTTCAATGAGAAGGACGAAGATGGAAATGACCCCGGCGGCGGCACCAGCGGCCTCGGCGGCCCGCTGAGCCTCGATATCGAGGTCCGCGTCGCCGACAGGAAAATTGAGATCTATATCGCTCTGGGGCGTTGCGTCCTGAGCCAAGACACGTTGCGTCGGCGCGGCGACGGACAAAATAGCAACGGCCGCAAACGTCAGGAGGGAGAAGCGAGCCAGATTCCGCATTGTCGGACCTTTCATGCAGGAGACGGGATTCGAAACAGCATCGGCATTTACGCTGCCGCGCCATCGAGAAAAGATTCCGGCGATCAACTTTGCGAGTGGCACCTGCCACACCTGGGCACAGATTATAGGGTAAGCCGCCCTATTCGGAAACCCGAGGATGCGATTCTCGAGTGGGCGTCGCATCATCCACGGTGTATTCATGCCCCACCGTCCAAGTTTTCCGTCTCCCGCGATCTGGTTACCCCACGGATGGCAGAGCGGACCCACGGATGAGGGAACGATGAGAGAATATCCGTGGCTCCGCTCTTTCATCCGTGGGCCTCATCGACGTAGATAGTCCGTGGCCGTGCGATACTCCGCGCCTCGCCCGATCAGGTTTTCGCCGGTCCAGCACCAATCAGCCCAAAAAAACAGCCGCAGATGATAACCCTGCGGCTGATATGGCATGCGAATCAGCGATCCCAGTGGCGGTATCGCCACTAATTCGTCTTCTCGGCCTCTTTCGCGTCTCCCGACTCGTCCGGCTTCGCCTTTTCCTCTTCCTGCACCGGCTTGGGCGGTTCGGGCGTGACGGCTTGTTCCGGGGCCTTCTTCGGCTCCTCCGGTTGCGGTTCGGGCGTGGCGGGCTTGGCCGAGGCAGCGATTTCGGCCTTCAGTTTATCGGCCTGTTTCTGGACTTCGGCGGCGACCTGATCGGGAAGCTTGGCCAGCTGGTCATCGACGGCCTTCTTCAGGTCGGCGGCCACCTTGTCCACTTGTCCGGTTACTTTGGCGACCGCATCCTGCACCTGTTTGGCGCCTTCCGCCTGCAGTTTGGCGACACCGGTCTTGACTTGTTCGTCCAAACGCTTGGCTTCGGCGGCCATTTTGGCGTCCGCCTCCTCCTTGATCTTTTTCACCTCGGCTGCGGCCTGCTGCTGAAGCTTGGCGGATTCCCCGGCGACCAGTTTCTTTGCTTCCTCTTGCATCTTGGCGATTTCGGCCTTGACGTGCGCCGTCAGCTTCTCGGCCTCGGCCGTTACCTGCTGCTCGGTGGCCGTTTTCAACTCTTGCTTGGCGGAGTCCATCTGCTGGGCCAAGTCAGTATCCAATTTCGCGGTCAACTCGGAGCTGACTTGGTTGTAGACTTGCCCATACACTTCGGAGCGAATCTCCGCCTTCCGCCGTTGCCAGACCCGCTTGAAGACCTGGGCCGAGGACGTTTCGGCTAGAACCAGCATGCCGATCATGGCAAGGCAGAAGAAGACCGTTACACGTTTCATGGTTTCCCCCCTCGAAAACAGTTGTTGGCACTCGATGGACGCAAGCTGACGTTTCCTGCCAGCTCTATTAGGTAGGTTTATGGCGGGCGCGCGTGGCGGTTGGCCGATGCCACCACAGACGTTAATTTAATCGGAATGGAATCTGGGGGGAATAGTTCGATTGTGGAAAATTTTCGGCCTGCGGTGGCGAGCAGGGCCGATTATGCCGTGTGCGCCAAAGGGCGATTCGGAAACGGATCGCCCTTTTTGTTTGGCTGGTCATGTCACGAAATCGCGGGACTTGACCGGATTGTCGCGCAATCCGCTAGCACTGGGTCATAGTAACCCGAAGCGTCAGCGAGGAAATGCCGCCATTCCTCGCTGACGCTTTGGGTTACAATGCGTAAATCCGCCTTTGGCTCAATCCCGTGTTTCGGTATACTCCGCGCCATGTGTCGTTGGAGAGCAAGGCGTTTCACGACTGGTGGGATGTTGCTGGCATTCTTGGCAGTGCTAGCTGGTTGCGGAACCACAAAGACGCGGAACGCCACGGAACAGCTGTTGATCTCCGATGCAGTGGACCGCAGCATCGCAGTCATCGACTTTGCGCCCCTGGCGGGCAAAGCGGTCTATCTCGACACCAAGTATCTGGTCGCCGTCAAAACCATCGGCTTCGTCAACGCCGAGTACGTCACCAGTGCGCTCCGCCAACAAATGCTGGCATCCGGCTGCCTGCTGCAGGAAAAGCTGGAGGATGCCGAGTACGTCGTCGAACCCCGGATCGGGGCTTTGGGCACGGACGCGCACGACGTGACGTATGGCATTCCGCCCAGTTCCGGGATCGCCCAGGCGGCGGAAATGCTGCCCAATGTTCCCCGCGTTCCGATCCCGGACATTTCTTTGGCCCGCAAAGAGGATCTGCTGGGGGCATCCAAAGTGGCGGTGTTTGCCTATCACCGCGAGACGAGGATTCCCGTGTGGCAATCGGGAATCTCGGTAGCGACCAGCAATGCCCGCGACACGTTCATCCTGGGAGTTGGTCCGGTTCAGGATGGGACGATCTACCACGGCACCCATTTTGCCGGCAGCCGCATGCAGATCCCGTTGTTGTCCGGCAAACCGCAGACTCCGCCGACGCGCGGTCTGGTGTCCTATTTCGACGAGATGCAATTCGACAAGATCACGGGCCAATTCGGCATACCGAAGAAGCCGACGGTCAACGAGTTGAACGCCGAGATCGAGGCGATCGTCAAAGTGCCCAAACTGTCGCCTCTGACCGAACAGATGTTCGCCGCGATGGGGCCGCCGGCCGCCAAGGGACCGGCTCCCGCCGCCGAAGCCACCCCGGCCCAGCCGCCAAGTGCGCCTGCCTCACCTGCCGTGCCTGCACCGCCGGGTTCGACGGGCCCCGCAGCGGTCGTCGCCGAACGTCCCAAGCCGCTGCCCGCGGTGTCGCCCGAACCGCCACCCGATGCGTCTGCCGGCCCGCCGACCGATGGGTCCGAGTCCGGGAATCCCACGCCGCCGACGCTGCGGTAGCCGAGGTCTTCCGATCGCGCATGGTATCTTTCTGCCGCGGCTGATAGGGGCGCCAAAGTACCCGCCGACGGAACTGGTACACCGCCCGATTCGGTCGTACAATGCCCGTGAACGGCCCGGCGAATCTCGTGGCCGGCCTCGCCCCCTAGGAGTGGTTCGATGCGTTTGATTGTTGCCTGTCCAGAATGCCAACGGCAGTACGACGCCGGCAGCAAGCGGCCGGGCGACCGCTTTCGCTGCCGCTGCGGGGCGTCGGTGACTGTGTGCCAGCCGCAGGGCCACGATGCGGACGTGGTGCGCTGCTCGTCGTGCGGAGCGACGCGCGAGCAAAACGCGACCGGCTGCGATCACTGCGGTGCGGACTTCACCGTCCACGAACAGGACCTGCAAACGGTCTGCCCCAACTGCCTGGCTCGGGTTAGCGACCGGGCGCGGTACTGTCACCACTGTGCCGCCCTACTGATCGCCGAAGCCGTTGCGGGCGACGAGACGGCGCTGTGCTGCCCCGTCTGCGGCTGCGACCGGCAATTGACCGGGCGGCGCGTCCGCGACACGCAGATCCAAGTCATGGAATGCCAGAAGTGCGGCGGATTCTGGATCGGCTTGGAGACCCTGGACCGGCTGCTGGATCGCGAAGCCCGGCAGCCGCAGTCGGCCGGGCCGGTCCCGGGTCCGCCGCCGGAGCCGCCGCCGCGCAGTCCGTACCGGCCCTGCGCCGTCTGCCGCCAGCTGATGGTCCGCCGCAACTTTGGCCGCACCAGCGGCGTGATTGTCGATCTCTGTGGCTCGCACGGCATCTGGTTCGACGCCCAAGAACTGGCCCACGTGTTGCGTTGGATCCGCAGCGGCAACCTGGAAGCGGCCCGTGTCGACGTGGCCAACTTGCGGCAGTCCACCGACGCGGCCCGCAAGCGGCACGCCGCTGCCCGTCCGCAAATGGACCGCCGCCCCGCCAGTCTCGAACCCACCGAGCGGAGATCCGACCAGTGGGACCATCCGTTGGCCGAAGTCGCCGAAGGCGTCCTGTGGGTGCTGGGCCAGCTGTTTTGAGTCTCACTGGCCTGCGTGCGTCATGCTCCGCATCGGGTGTCCGTCCTTATCCTTGCCCTGAGCGAACACGCGGGCGGCACTTTCGATGCCGCCGCAGGCGACCACCGCAGCTTGTCCGTCCGTGCGGAACGCCACGATGTCCGTGCTCCCGTCGCGGGCGGTCAGTCGCACACCCACGGCACCGGTACCTGGAACCAGTTCGACCGTTGGCAGCGTCGATTCCTGTCCCCGGCGGTGGACCAGCATGACGGCCAGGAATTGCTTGCCGCGCGCCGGGGCCGTTGTGCTGGCCGTCAGATGCCAGGTGTTCTCCCACTGCCTCGCGATCGGCTCCGGTTCCGGCTGGTACCTGTCCGTTTGCGTAAACTCCACGTCGTCCGGCAACAGCAGGTGGACGTTCATCGCCGCCGGATCGTTCTCGACCCGCAGCACGCGTGCGGTCTCGTGTACTTGGATTTGCCGGTAGGCGTGCAGCAGCCATTGGAACTGAGCCGGTTCGGCAGCGCACAGGTCGTCGAACAAAACGAAAATCCCCGGGCGGACGTGAACCACGTGGCGGCGGAAGCGTTCCAGTCGCCCCGCGTAAGCCGGAGCTGCTTCGCCTTCAGCATAGTCGTAGCCGAGCCCTGTTTCGGCGCCCTGAAACGCCGTCAGTTGGCCGCCTGCGCCCCAACGCCGCTGGACCTGCCCCTGGCCGTCCACCAGCACGCTATTGACGGCCTTGGTGGCTCGCGTCCATTGATCGTGGTGCGGCGAACCGTACCAGGGATAGTAGCCCGTGGCGATGGCCAGCCCGCGGCCGAAGGCTTCGATTACGTACGCATTCTGGTCGGCGTGACCGTGGCTGACACCACCATAGGGACTGCTGCGCATGAGGAAGCTGATGTCGTTGTCCTTGTCGCCCAACGCGGTGTGAAACGATGCCAGGCCGACGGCGGGAAAGCTGCGTGCGCCGGGCAATTCGAGCGGCGAGCGGGCCTGCAACTGCGGGTCGTACGCGGCCAGACTCAAGACGTCCGCTCCGACGGTCACCCCTGATTCCTGAGCGTGCCAGCGGGCGGAGGGGTTTTGAGTCAGCGTCGAGAAGACATACATCACGTGGCCGAGTCCGCGCGGGCTGCCGGTCTGGCCGTCGCCGAATGGACTATGTTGGTGGTACGGCGTCGCGGTGTACAGGCCGTAATACGGCGTGTTGCGAAAGAACGGCTTCTGCATCAAATCGACACCGGTCGCCTGGCGCAGCGCCAGGACGTAGTGCAGGGCGAACTGCATGTACGCGCTCCAATAACCGGGGCCTTCTTGCCAGCCGCCATCGTCGCCACCCCACGCCGGGTACGACGTATAGTACAGCAGCGTCGCATACTCGAGCCACTCCCGGGCCTCCGGCCACTCGTGGATGAACGACAGGGCGCACTCGCCCAAGAACCCCGGCAACCGGCCCGCGTGGCTGTCGTAGGGATTGCTCTCGAACGGCAACCGCTGCAAGTGCTTTAGAAACTGGCCGGCGCGAACCCGCATGTTGGCTTCGATCTTCGCCCGCTCCTCCGGTGTGAACAGGTCGCACGTCCAGTCGTAGGCCCGCGTTCCACGCATCATCATCCACATCGGCGGCTCGTCGTACGCAAAAAAGCTGGTCGGGCCTTCGGGATCCCACGAGAAGAAATGCTGCAAACGGCGTTTGGCTTCCTGGCCCAGATGCTCCTTGCCGGTGATCAGATAAGCTAGGGCACAACGTTCCATTACGTCCATCGGCGGACGCGTGGTGCGCATCACCGTGACCGCCCACGGCCCGTAATCCGGGCCCTTGGGGCGATGGCTCGGCTCGGCAACCAGCTCCTTACCGACCTCCCGCTCGCACGATGCCACCAACAAGTCGATCGCCGGTTTCAACTCGCCGCCGGCCCAGCGGCGAATCTGCTCCAGCCGCTCGCGAGGAAAGAACAATCGCGGTCGCTGCACCGGCACACACCGGACGGCTTTGTCCCAATTCGGAAAGGGAAATGGGCGGGCGCTCTCCGGAACCGCGAACGGCCGCGGCCGGCCAAAGACCGTGCCCTTGTCCGTCGCCACGCCGTAACGCCAGAACCACTTCCCCGCGGGCAACGATTGCTGCGGAACGAACACCGACCGCCGTAAACCGTCAAACGTGCGCGTGTCCGACGCGTCGAACGTTGCAGACCTGGAGACCTGCAACACGTACGTGCTTCCCGGCTCGCCAGGCACCCAGATAAACGGTGGCGGCGTGACCTCCACGACTTGGCCATCGGCAGGCGAATACGGTTTCCGGTTGGCACTCGGCGGCGTGTCGAGCACCACCGCAGGTTCACCCGCGCCGACAAGCGTTGCGAAAAGCAGCCCGAGGCTTCCGAATGCCATCGTCCAGCGCCTTGGTGGTGGCTGAACGTGGGCCTGAACTGAGCGAACGAGAAAACGGGCTTCGGAACTTACAGGACAAAAACATTGATGACAGAAAAATGTTTCCTTGTGACGCGCAATTCTTCCCATTTTTTTGTCATCAATCTCTTTGTCTCCCGGAACGAAGCCTGGACCAATTCTTGGTTCCGACAATTCTCCCGTTCTGTCAGCCCAGTCCTGGGCTCCAAGCGGGCGGACATGAGAGCGTGAATTCGTCATCGGCCGACTCCTCGCAGGTTGACGCCGGGAAAAACAACATCTTCGCCACCGCCGCAGTCAACCGCAAGCGTAGGAACCAACAGCGGGGACCAACAGGGTGGACCAAAACGTTGCTTTTTCGGATGGCACCAAGCAAAATCGCACGAAAACCGGTAAACTCGTCGCATCCTTCTTACGTTAACTATGGCTGGTAGATATCTATCGCTCTTGCGCATGGCTGTGAATGAAACATGGCGTTTTGTGAACGAAAATTAACCGAAGGGTGATTGAATATCTGCATCGCTGCGGTCATAATCTGCGGAGTTTTGGACCGGAACGTGACAGGTGGGAGGGCGGCAGGATGGCCTCGCAGACGGTTGCCGAGGATCGGCGAAGCCGGGTATTAGAGATGGTTCGATTGCGCGGATTCGCCTCCCTACCCGATCTAGCCGGTGAACTCAAGGTTTCCGAATCAACCGTTAGGCGTGATCTAGACTATCTTGAGGTAAATGGTTTCGCGCGGCGAACGCACGGGGGTGTGTTCTATACCGGACCATCGCCAAAGCTGTCACATTTCGATCTGAGGCAATCGGTCGAGTGGGACAAGAAGCGTCAGATTGCCGCCGAGGCGGCCAAATTGATCGAGGACGGCGACACGGTCCTGTTGGACGGTGGCAGCACGACTTACGAGTTGGCGCGAGCGTTGGCGGGACGGCCTCTGCAGGTCGTCACCAACTCGCTGCCAGTCGCCATGTTGTTTAGCTCCAGCGATACGGTCGATTTGGTGCTGGTGGGCGGGTACGTGCATCGGCGGACAGGCGTTTCGATGGGGCCTTATGCCAACCAGATGTTGGCCGAACTGAGTGTGCGTCGGGCCGTGCTAAGCGTGGCGGGTATCAACGAACGCGGTTACTACAACAGCAATCTGCTGCTGGCCGAAACCGAAAGGGCGATGATGAACGCGGCGGACGAGGTGATCGTGGTGGCCGACAGCACGAAATTCGGCCGCACGTGTCTCTCGCACCTGAGCGAGTTGGGCAAGGCCCACGTGTTGGTGACCGACGGAGACATCAGCCCGCAATGGAGGCAGGCGGTGACCGAGGCCGGCGTGCGGTTGGTGATGGCGGAATCGCCAACGGGGACAACGGCGTAGGGCGGAACCTATTTCGACTCGAGCGGACTGAAGGCCGCACTTCGACAAAACGCAACAGTGACTTCGGGAGTTAGCGAGCATGGCTTTGACAGCTCCGATTGATCGCCAACTGATTGAGAACATCGTCCGGCAAATCGTGCTGACCCAAGCGGGCGGCAACGGCCAGCCGGCGGGGGCTTACATTCCGAAACTGGTCGTCAGCATTTCCGCCCGGCACGTTCACCTGACCGACGAGCACACCGAGATCCTGTTCGGCCCCGGGCACAAGCTGACGCCGATGAAAGATTTGTACCAGGACGGTTTTTATGCGGCCGAGGAGACGGTGATGGTCGTCGGCCCGCGGCGGCGAATGTTGCCGACCGTACGGGTCCTGGGGCCGACGAGGCCGGAAAGTCAGGTCGAGTTGGCGTTCACCGATTCGATTTCGTTGGGCATCGATGCACCCGTACGGCATAGCGGCGACATCAAGAACAGTCCGGGCTGCGTCCTGGTCGGTCCCAAAGGCGTGGTGGAACTGAAGGAAGGCGTCATCCGTGCGGCGCGGCACGTTCACATGAGCCTCCGCGATGCCGAATACTACGGCGTCAAGACGGGCGACATGATGAATTTGCGAGTCGCCTCGCCGCAATGCTCCGTAGTGCTGGAAGATTTGAAAGTCCGGGCCGACCAGAAGATCAAATTGGAGGTCCACCTGGACACGGACGAGGGCAACGCCTGCAACCTGGACCGTGCGACCAAGATCGAGCTCTGGAAGCCGGAGCCGGCGTGTTCCTGTCAGAAGAAGTAGACGAGAAGCATAGTTGCGAAGCGAAGTGAGAAGTCCGGTTTCACCAAGGAACCGGGGATTGGGAGCAGACTTTTTTCGTCAAGCTTGTCTTGAACGATAACGGGTTGGAGTTTCATTCCTTTTATGGGGAGAACTGGCAAGATGGCAAAGGCGATGGAAGCGTTGGGCATGATCGAGACCAAGGGATTTATCAGTCTGATCGAGGCGACCGACGCAATGTTGAAGGCCGCCGACGTGACGTTCCACGGTTGGGACAAGGTCGGCAGCGGGTTGGTTTCGGCGTTTGTGACCGGCGACGTGGCAGCCGTCAAGGCGGCGACGGATGCCGGTGCGAATGCGGCCAGTCGGGTCGGCGAAGTCGTCAGCGTGCAGGTCATTCCGCGGCCGCACGATGATTTGGGCATCGTGTTGCCCCCGGCGATCAAACGGGCGGCTTCCAAGTAGTCGAGCGATTCGGGGCGAGTCGGCGCTGGTCGAATGCAGCACAGGTTTCTATTTACAGAGATAAGGATTTCACGCGATGCAAACAGCAATTGGATTGGTGGAAACGAAGGGCCTGATCGCCTTGGTCGAAGCGACTGATGCGATGGCCAAAGCGGCGAATGTCGAGATTGTCAAGCGCGTCGGCATCGGCGGCGGTTTAGTGACCACGATTGTCAAGGGCGACGTGGGCAGCGTGCGGGCGGCGGTCGAGGCCGGCGCAAACGCAGCCAGCCAGGTCGGCGAACTGGTCAGCAGCCACGTGATTCCGCGGCCGGCGGACGGCCTGATGGAAGCGTTCCTGTCGTGAGGGCGATCCCGCCGGGCCGACAGCGGACGGCGGGCGCGGCGTGGGGCTGTCAAAGGAGGTCCGTAGCTCAGAAACGGAGTGCGCGATCGTGAAGATCCTCGTTGCCAACCTTGGTTCGACCAGTTTCAAGTACCGGTTGTTCGACATGACCGACGAGCGCCAGTTGGCGCGCGGCGGCGTAGAGCGGATTGGTTTTCCGGAAAGCCGCTGTTTCGTTGAAATCGGCGGCCGGAAGCAGGAACTGACGGCCCAAGTCCCAGACCACGCGGTGGCGGTGCGGCAGTGCCTGGAGCAGCTGACGGATCCGGAAACCGGATGTTTGAAGTCTGCGGCCGAAGTCTCGGCCATTGGCTTCAAAGCCGTCCACGGCGGCCGGATCAGCGGCACGCAACGGGTGACCGCCGACGTGTTGGCGGCGATGGAGGACATGAACCAGGTCGCGCCGGCGCACAATCCGCCTTATATCTGCGCGATGCGGCTATTGGCGGAGAAGCTCCCGGAGATTCCTTTGGTGGCGTCGTTCGAGACCGGCTTTCACGCCTCGGTACCCGATCGCTGGCGATACTACCCGGCGCCTTATGACTGGGCCGTCCAGTTGCACGTCAAGCGTTGGGGCTTTCACGGCGCCAGCCATCGGTACATCGGCGGCCGCGTCGCGGAGCTGCTGGGACGGGAAGACCTGCGGGTCATCTCGTGCCACTTGGGCGGTTCCAACAGTCTGTGCGCGATGCGCGGCCGGCAGAGCGTGGCCACCTCAATGGGCATGAGCCCGCAGTCGGGGTTGCCGCACAACAATCGCGTCGGCGATTTTGATCCGTTCGCCTTGCCCGTGATCATGAAGGCGACCGGCAAGTCACTGGATCAGGTGCTGGACGACTTGGCTTGCCGTAGCGGGTTGCTGGGACTGAGCGGTGTCAGCGGCGACGTGCGGGACTTGGAACAGGCGGCGGACGCCGGCAACGAGCGTGCTAAGCTTGCCCTGGACGTGTTCCACACGGAAATCCGCAGGCACTTGGGCGGCCTGCTGGTCGAACTCGGCGGTGTGGACGTGATCGCCATGACCGGTGGAATCGGCGAGAACGGGACGCGGACACGGCAAGCGGTCTGTGCGGGACTGGATGAACTGGGCATCATCTTGGACGACGCAGCCAATGCGGCGGCCAAGGGCGAATGCAAGATCAGCGCCGCTCACAGCCGCACGCAGATCTGGATCGTCCCAACCAACGAGGAGTTGGTCGTGGCGCGGTTGGCGAAACAGTTGTTGCAGCAGAAGGACTGACCCATGTTCGTCGCCAAGGTTACCGGATCGCTGGTGTCGACCCAAAAGGTCGCCTCGATGGTCGGCTACAAGCTGATGATCGTCGAGCCCTACCGGCTGGAACCCAAAGAACGAAAAAGCTTGACGACCACCGGCCGCACCTTCGTAGCGGTGGACCTGTTGGGCGCGGGCGAAGGGGATCTCGTACTGATCTCCCAGGGCTCCAGCGCCCGGCTGACCCCGGAGACCAAGAACATGCCCTTGGACACCGTGATTATCGGAATCGTGGACCAGGTGCGCGTGGATGCAGCGTGCGTGTATTCGCGCGAGGGCAACGAGACGGGCGAGGGAGCGATGTAGGGTAGGACGGATTGGCCGCTCCGTCCTGAACGGAGCGGCCAATTCGTCCCACGTGAACCAGCGGCCCAGGGGCCGAAAAACCGAACAGCGCAAGCACAAAACACACGTCAGGGTTGGCCCTGACTTTTCGAGGAACACCATGCAAATTGATGAAGCACTGATTCGCAGCGTTGTCGCACAAGTCCTGGCCGAAGTCGGCCGGATTCCGTCCGTCAGCAGCACCAGCTACGAAGGCCGCCACGGGATCTTTGACGACGCCAACGAAGCCATCGCGGCGGCCACCGAGGCGTACGAACAACTACGCGAGCGGAGCATGGAGGACCGCAAACGGATTATCAGCCACATCCGCCGGATCGCCATCGACCAGTGCGTCGAACTCGGCACGATGGAGATGAACGAGACCAAGATCGGCCGCTTGGAGCACAAGATCGAAAAGCTGAAGACCCTGGGCGACCGCAGCCCCGGCGTGGAATTCCTCCGCAGCGAGGTGTTCAGCGGCGATCATGGTTTGGCTGTCATCGAGCACGCTCCGTTCGGCGTCATCGGCGCGATCACCCCCGTGACGCATTCCCTGCCGACGATCACCGGCAACGCGGTCAGCATGATTGCCGCCGGCAACACGCTGGTGGTCAATCCGCACCCGAGTGGCAAACGCGTGGCGGCCGAAGGCGTGCGCCGCTACAACGAGGCCATCCATCGCGACATCGGCATCGACAACCTGATCTGCGTGATCGCCGAACCCACGCTGGAGACGGCGGACATCATGTTCAAGCACCGCGACGTCAAACTGATCTGCGTGACCGGCGGCGCGGCGGTGGCTCGGGCCGCGCTGAACAGCGGCAAGCGGGCGATCGTGGCCGGTCCCGGCAATCCTCCGGTCGTCGTGGACGAGACCGCCGATCTGGACCGGGCGGCCCGCGCGATCATTCAAGGCGGTGCCTACGATAACAACCTGCTGTGCATCGCCGAAAAGGAAGTGTTCGTCGTCGACCAGGTGTTCGATCAGATGCTGGCGGCCATGGAACGGGCCGGTGCGGTGCGGTTGTGCAGCAAAGAAATCGCCGAGTTGACGAGGAATGCCATCATCCAGGTGGGCGACGAGAAACACAAGCACGACGCGCCGGCCAAGGAGTTCCTGGGCCAGGACGCGTCCGTGCTGGGACGCGGGGCGGGCCGCACCGTGTCGGACGATATCGAACTGCTGTTCGGCGAGACCGACGAATCGAACCCGTTTGTGCCCGTCGAGCAGATGATGCCCTTTGTGCCTTTCGTCCGTTGCCGCGACGTGGACGAGGCGATTGCCAAGGCCAAGAAAGCCGAGCACGGTTTCAGGCACACGAGCATCATCCACTCGAACAACGTCCGCAACATGACCAAGATGGGCCGCGCCCTGGAGACGACCCTGTTCGTCAAGAACGGCCCCTGCATGGCTTCGCTGGGACTGGGCGGCGAGGGCTATATCTCGTTCTCGATCGCCGGTCCCACGGGCGAAGGCGTCACGACGCCGCTGACCTTTACCCGCGAACGGCGGTGCTCGATGATCGATGATCTGTGGATTTTGGGAAGAGGCTGATTGACATGCAACTCGCCCGCGTTATCGGCACGGCCACCGCGACGATCAAGCATCCGACGCTGCAGGGCGCCAAGCTGCTGGTCGTCCAGCCGTACCTGGCCGACGGCCGGACGCCGGACGGCGACCCGTTGCTGGCCGTCGATTCGGTCGGCGCGGGGCGAGGAGAAACGGTAATGATCACCAGCGACGGACGGTACGCGCGGGAATGGCTCAAGACCGATGCGACGCCGGTGCGCTGGACGACGATAGGAATCAAGGACTAATGGCCGGCCAAGATTGGGATCTCGAAGCGATCGTGCGCGAGGTACTTCGCCGGCTGGCGCAGTTGGGTGGCGATCGGACTGACAGCGCTGGGGCTAAACCACCGAGTCCGACTCAAGCGGCTCCGGCGATCCCGTCGGTGGCATCCGAGCCTGGGCAACTGCAGTTACAAGAACGAACAATTACGCTGGGATTGGTGGCCGGGCGGCTGCAAGGCGTGAAGCAAGTGTTGGTTTCACCTGGCGCCGTGGTCACGCCGTCGGTTCGCGACGAGTTGCGCAAGCGGCAGATCGCGTTGCGTTTCACCGCCGAACCGGCTGCCGGTTTGCCGGCGACCACCGGCTTGGTGCTGGGAGTGGCCGCTGGATCGCACGTCACCGGCTCGGCGTTGGCGGCGGTGCAGGCGGAAGCCGGCAATGCGGAACGAATCGACCGCGATTGCGTATTGGAAGTTGTCCGGCAGGTGTCCCAGGCCGTGGCCAGCCAACGGCGGATCGGCTTGGTATTGACCGATCGCCCGACGGTGGCGTTGTGCCTGGCCAACCGCCAAGCGAACATTCGTGCGGCGTGGGGCGTGAGCGTGGATTCGGTCCGCGAGGCGGCAAAACTGATCGGCGCGAACCTGTTGGTCGTCAATCCGACAAGACACGGCGTCTACGAGCTGCGCGGCATGATCCGCGAGTTCGTGGGCGGGCGGCACGAATGTCCGAAGGTTTATCGCCGGGCCCTCGGAGGGGAAACATGAGGATTGCACAAATCGTCGGTACCGTGACGCTGAACCAGATGCACCCCAGCTTCAAGGGAGCGACGCTGAAACTAGCGCTGCCCCTGTCGCTGAGCAACCTGACTGGCCGGACGGAGCCCGAATACGATCCGGTGGTCGTGTGGGACGGACTGGGCGTCGGCATGGGGGATCGAATCGCCTTGGCCGAAGGCCCCGAAGCGTCCCAGCCGTTTCGGCCGGAAATCAAACCCGTCGATGCCTATAACGCCGCGATCCTGGATCGCATTCAACTCGATCAGCAACCCAAGTAGCAGGCACACTCCGTGTGCCGTCCGCAACGAGAATCCACAAGGAAACGAAGCCATGATGAACGCACACAAGATCAAGCAAGAAATCTGCGAAATCGGCCGCCGCATTTACGCCAAGGGGTTTGCCGCTGCGAACGACGGCAATATCTCGGTCCGGATCAGCGAAAACGAGGTGTTGTGTACGCCGACGATGCACTGCAAGGGCTTTCTCACGCCCGATGACATCGCCACGGTCGACATGACCGGCAAACAGATAGCAGGACGCAAGAAACGCTCCAGCGAAGCGATGCTGCACTTGGAGATCTACAAGCAGCGGGCCGACGTCAAGAGCGTCGTCCACTGCCACCCGCCGCATGCGACGGCGTTCGCCGTCGCGCGCGAACCGATTCCCCAGTGCGTCCTGCCCGAGGTCGAGGTATTTCTGGGCGACGTGCCGATCGCCAAATACGAGACGCCCGGCGGCCAGGCCTTCGCCGATACGATCCTCCCGTTTGTCCAGAAGACGAACGTCATGCTGCTGGCCAATCACGGCACGGTCAGCTACGGCGAGAACGTTGAACGAGCGTATTGGTGGACCGAAATCTTGGACGCTTACTGCCGCATCTTGTTGCTGGCGCACCAGTTGGGCCGCGTGGCATACGTCGGCGATCAGAAAGGGCGGGAACTGCTCGAACTGAAAAAGGGCTGGGGCTACGCGGATCCGCGGAACACGCCGGAGTACAAGGACTGCGACGTGTGCGCCAACGACATCTTCCGCAACAGCTGGAAAGACGCGGGCGTGGAACGTCAGGCATTCAATCCGCCCCCGCCCGCCAGCCCGCAAGCTCCGGCCGCCCCCGCAGCCGGCGATCAGGAAGCCTTGATCCGCGCCATAACCGACCGCGTGATGGAAACGCTCAGCAAACAAGGCAAGTAGCATCGCGGGGGCCCTGCCAGCCCTTCGTCTCGTTCCCAGGCTCTGCCAGGGTACGCACTTTCGTGCCGGCCCTGTGCAGCGGCTGCGACCAAGAACCAAATCGCGTTCTGGACATTTCCCTCGCAGCGATCATCGGCGCCTCGATCCCTGACGGTTGGGACGCTCTCATTTCCCCGCCTTACCTCCACCCCAAGTCGTCCCTGGCATCTGCCCCGGACGCGGGTGTGTTTTCGTCCTAAAGTCGGAGTGCCCATTGCATATCCCCGCAAGATGGTGCAAAATCCCGCAAAGTGTATTGCACCAAGACTGCACCAGGGACGGAAAACCCAATGAACGACGAACCGCAGTCCTTGAAAGAGCTCCGGCGACAGGTCGCCGAACTGCAACAGGAGAACGCCGGATGCAGGTCGGAGATTCAGCGTCTGGAGTCCGCGCAGCGGGATTGCGAACAACGATTCAAAGCCCTGGTCTACCATCTGCCCGAAAAAGTCTTTCACAAAGACCGCCAATCGGTCTACGTGTCGTGCAACTGGAACTATGCGGTTGATTTTGGCCTTGCACCGGAACAGATGGTGGGCAAGACCGACTACGACCTGTTCCGCGCGGATGTCGCCGAGAAGTACCGTGCCGACGACCAGCGCATCATGGCGTCGGGCGGGACCGAGGAAATCGAAGAAAGCTATTACGGATCGTCTGGTGAGAAACGGCTCATTCGCACGGTTAAGGCCGCCCTTCGGGATGAACAGGGGAAGGTCGCTGGCATCTTGGGGATCTTTTCCGATATTACCGATCGAAAGCGGGCGGAGGAGACGATGCGAAACGCCCGCGACGAACTGGAGCGAGGGGTTGCAGAGCGGACTGCGGAGTTGACCGAAGCAAACCTGCAACTGCAGCGTGAAGTCGAAGAGCGAGAACGGATCGGGTCGGCTTTGCGTCAGAGCAAAGAACGGTACGAGTTGGCTGCCCGAGGCGCAGGGGTTGGCATTTGGGATTGGGATCTTCGCACTGGAAAGGTCTACTACTCGCCCCGCTGGAAGCAGCTCTTCGGCTACGAGGACCACGAGATCGGGGATGCCGTGGAGGATTGGGCCAGTCGTCTTCATCCCGAGGAACGGGCGTCGATACTTCAGCTTCAAGACGACTTCCTGGCCGGCACCGAAACGAGTGTCACTGCCGAGTACCGTCTGCGGCACGGAGATGGTACCTACCGCTGGATCCTGGCGCACGCGATTGTCGTTCGCGATGAACAAGGCAAGGCGTGCCGGTTGGTGGGTTCTCATGGAGACATCACCGACCGTAAGAAAGCCGAACTTGCGCTGCGGACAACGGACGCGGAATTGATTGCGGCAGCGCAAATTCAAGCCTACCTGCTGCCCCACGAAGCACCGCGAGTGGCGGGCTTTGACATCGCTGGCCGATGCTATTCTGCAAAGGCCGCGGCGGGAGATCTTTTTGACTTTCTGTGGCGTCCGGACGGATCGCTGTTGGTCGTGTTGGGCGATGTCAGCGGTCATGGACTTGGTCCCGCCATCGTCGCCGCCGATTTCTGCGCCCGGCTTCGGACGTTGTCGGATCTCCCCTGCGACCTGCCTGAAATGGCCGAGAAGGTGAATTCCGGCCTGTGCAAGGAAACGGCTGGCGAAGTCTTCGTGACCGCGATCCTGGGGCGATTGGATCCAGAATCCCGGAGCTTTACCTGCCTGAACGCCGGTCATCCCCCGGCCGTCATCCTCACCGCGGCAGGCAATGAAAGAACTCGCCTCCAACCCGGGGGGCTTCCTTTTGCGGTTTTGGAAAACACGCCATTCTATGCCAATGCGCCCCTGGATTTGGCCAGTGGCGAGCTTCTCTTTTTCTACACCGACGGGCTCACCGAGGCGCACCGCGATAAAGAACCGCAATTTGGACTGGAGCGGGCCCTCCAGGTTGTTCGGGACAACCAGGAGCGGACGGCGGCAGAGATCATCGAAGCGGTCTACCAAGCCGCTTGCCAACATATCGCCACCGACAACCCCAAAGACGACATTACCGTGGTTGTCGTCAAGGTACTCGCACGGGCGTCGGAATCAACTTCCGCGGACGCGCCCGTCGCCGGTTTGGACACGAATCTGTTCGTGCCCGGAGGCGCCAGTGCCAAACCGCACCTGGTCGAATGTGAATCTTTCGCTGTCGAGCCGAGCGACGACGCCATGGTGGTCCGGTTTGTAGACCCGAGGCACTTCGACACAAGCAAGTATGCCCAACTCCAGGACGATCTGCTTGACTTCGTGGAACGGCAGAAGCCCCGCAGACTGCTCGTGGATCTCGGCAACATCGAGTACTGTTCGACCGCTTTGATCAACACGCTGTTGATGGCACAAAAGCGAGTCCAATCCGGCCCGGGAGTGATGAAGCTGTTCAGCCTGCAAGGAGTCCTGCTGGAAGCGATGCAACATCTCAAGCTGATCGACACGGTGTTCTCGGTACACGCCGACGAAACGGCCGCCAAGAAGGTTTGCCCGTAACGATCAGGTCATGAGCTTGGTTCGATCCCCAAAGCCCGCAACTGGGCCATCAAACGCTCGTTGCGCAGACACTCCTGTTCGGCCCGTTGTCGCTCCTGCTCGGCCTGCTTCGCCATCTCTACATAACTGACCAACGGTCGACCATCGGGGCGCAAGAACTGTAGCTCGCCGCTGGATAGGTCGAACCGGACGCCCAAGCGGGGACTGGTCCTCCCGTCCATTTCCTCAATCTCCCGCAGCGAATCGCCGTCGCGAATCCAACCCTCGAGCGCCTGCGAGTCCGGATCGAACAGGTAGAACTCTTCCACGCCAAAACGGTCGTAGAAGCGGAACTTGCGGATGGATTCTCCGGGCCGATTCCCCGGCGAGAGAATTTCAAACACGACTTGCGGCGCGATCTGGTCTTCCTCCCACTGACGATACGATCCGCGGTCGCCCTTGGGACGGCCAAATACGACCATCACATCGGGCGCCGCCCGAAGTTTGTTGTTGCCCTCGACCGGATACCACAGCAGGTCGCCAGCGACGAACACGTTGGGGTCATCATGGAATAGCGCGTCCAGGCCACCTTGAAGCGTGACGATCCAGCGAAACTGAACAGTGTTGTCGGCCATCGGTTTCCCATCGCTGTCAGGATAGACGATGTCGGGACGCGTGCGGCTGGCGATTTGCGTGAGCATAGGCGTTGAACCTCTTCTCGGGCGTTGAGGATGCCTGAATTATAGCCGTCTCCGGATGGGACGCCAACTCAGGAAGTCGACGAATTGGGCCGCACGGGGCCAGCTATGGCCATAATCCGCAGCCACGGTAGCAAAGCCCAGACAGATACGCCGTCGCCGTGGGCGTAACCACCGCGGCCCGTCCGGCCACAGCGAAACGGAGGTGCAGAGGTAGCCCTAACGAATTAAGACGTCAACGAATCACCGTCGAAGATTCGTTGATTCCTTCATTCGTTGGGGAAAAATGCGCGCAGGAAAACAAGAAATAGGGAACTAGTAACACGAAGGAGGGGCATTCCCTATCGCGCACCATCGGTTAGCTGTCCCGATCGCGTCCTCGTTTGCCGCCCGCGGACAGCGCGATCCCGGCCAGGACCAGTTCCGCAACGACTTGCGCTTGCGGCAGAAACCCGGCGAGCCGCTCGGCATCGCCGCCGGCGACGAATACCTGCGGAACGGCATCCAGTTGGTCCGACATGCGGCGAACCAACTCGCACACCGCTCCGACTTGTCCCCAGAACAAGCCGCTACGGATGGCCGCCATCGTGGACTTGCCGACGACCGGCGGCGGCGCAGAAGCCGGGTCGTAGTCCACCTCGGGCAACAGGTCGGTGCCCTCCGACAGGGCCCGCGCGGTCAGCCGGAATCCGGGCAAAATCACTCCACCCTCAAACGCCCCGGCGGCGGAAACCACGTCGACGGTGATCGCCGTGCCGGCGTCGATCACGATGGCAGGACGGCCGGGAGCACGCAACCGATTCACGGCCACGGCGGCCAACAACCGGTCCGTTCCGACTCGCTCGGGTTGCTCGACGTGAACTGCCAACTGCAGATGTTCGTTCTTCAGCAACCGGTAGCGGTCGCCCGGGCGGCGGAGTTGGACCCATGCAGCCAGTTGGCGTTCCGCCTGACGATGCACCGTGGCGACGGACCAGGTCAGCGCTTCCGGGGGCAGAAGCAAAGTCAGTGGCTCCAAACACGACTCACCCGTGGGCACTCTCCAAATCCGGGCCGGCTGTGGGAGGCCATCGCCGTTGGGTGCAAACAGCCCCAGCTTGATCTGGTGATTGCCGATATCGACGGCTAGAAGACGCACAGGTTCGGCGGTGCTCACTTCTTTTTTTTCTTCTTCTGTTCTTCCTCGTCGTCGGGCTTGCGGTCATAGAATTGCAGCAAGTCGGAAAAGGAGCGCATCGGCTCTTTGCCTTGAGCCATGGCATCCGTAATCGGCTTGATCGGTTTGGGTTTGCTGGGCCGAACCTCGGTGACCCTGGGCCGGTCGCCTCCTCCTCCGCCGCGCTGGCCGTATGGCTGGCGGCCTTCCGACCGCCGGCCTTGCGGCGCTCGTCCCGGGCGGCCTTCGCCTCGCCCTTCCGATCTCCCTTCGGATCGGCCTTCCGGCCGACCGGCGGGCGGAGCACGTTCCTTGCGTTCCTGCGGCGGCCGTTCGGTGCCCGGCTTGATCGCGGTCAAGGACACGCGGCGCCGCTGCCGGTCGACGTCCACCACCCAGACGTTCAAAATATCGCCGACACTGACGATTTCGTGCGGGTCTTTGACGAACCGATCCGCCAGGCGGCTGATGTGAATCAAGCCGCTGTCCGGCAAGCCGATGTCCACAAAGGCGCCGAAATCGACGACGTTCAGAACCGTTCCCGTCAACTCCATGCCCGGATGGAGGTGCTCCAGCTTCATAATCTCGCGGCGAAATGCGGGTTGCGGCAAGTCCTCGCGGGGATCGCGGCCGGGGCGTTTGAGGGAGTTCAGTATATCCCGCAACAAAAGCTCGCCAACCCCCAGATCGCGAGCCAGCTGGGCCGCGTCCGCCTGGGCCGCCCGCTGCGCCAAAGATGGCCCGGCCGCGGCTGCAGCGGGCGTTGGTTCGGCGAGCGCCGCGTCGGGCGGCTGGGGAGCGATCGCCGTTTCATCGTCGACAATCGGCAACGGGGCCGCCGGTTCTGTCGAGGCCGCGGAGGGTTCGTCTGCTGCGGTACTCGGCGGAGCCAACGCGGACTCCACACCAGACTCGATCGCGGGCTCGACGGCGGGCGGCTCGGCAACCGCTTCCACGGCAACCGCTTCCGCCACCGCCGCGTCAGGGGATCCGTCCGGCGTGGTTTCCCCCGCTGGCTCGGCGGACTGCGGGGGTGTTGTTTCCGCGGTTTCCGCCGGCGGCAGATGGGCGACGCCGGCACCGAATTCCGGGCGCGCCGTTTCCGCGATCTTGGCGCGGCTCGACAGCTGGCTGACCAATTCGGCTTCGCTGCCGCCCAGTTGCTCGATCACTCGCTGAGCGATTGCGTAGCTTTCCGGATGGATCCACGTGGCATCCAGCGGATGATCGCCGCCGATAATCTTCAAGAAACCGGCCGCTTGGATGAAGGCGGCGTCGCCAAAGCCGGGCACATTGCGGAACTGGTCGCGGCTGCGGAACGGCCCGTGCTTCTGCCGGTAGTCGTACATCCGCCGCGCCGTCAGCTGGTTCAAACCGGACACATAACGCAGCAGGGCCGGGCTGGCCGTGTTGGCATCGACCCCCACAAAATTCACGCAGGATTCGACGACTGCATCCAACGATTCCTCCAGATGCTTGGACTTGACGTCGTGCTGGTACAGCCCGACCCCGATGTTCGCTGGATTGATTTTGACCAGCTCCGACAGCGGATCTTGCAGCCGCCGGCCGATGGACACCGCACTCCGCAGAACCGGATCAAAACGCGGCAGCTCTTCGCGGCCCACCGAGCTGGTCGAGTACACGCTGGCCCCCGCTTCGTTGACCACGGCGTACTGGACGTCATGGTCCTTCAGTTCGTGGGCAATGATGTCGGCGACCAACCGCTCGGTCTCGCGGCACGCAGTTCCATTGCCGATGGCGATCACGGGGATGTGGTACATCAACACCATCTCGACGACCTGCTGGCGCCCGCGCCGGACGATTTCATCTTTGCCGATCACGTGGATCACGGTGTGGCCGAGGACGGTGCCGAATTCGTCCATGGCGGCCAGTTTGCAGCCGCTGCGGAAACCGGGATCAATTGCCAGCACGCGGCGGTCGCGAACCGGCGGTTGCAGCAGCAACTGGCGGAGATTGCGCGCGAAAACCTGAACCGCGTGCAACTCGGCCCATTCCGTCAGTTCGCGCCGGACCTCGCGTTCCAGACTCGGCATCAGCAAACGGTTCAAGGCGTCCCGCAGGCAGCCGCGAAGGAATTCGGCGTGCGGATGATCTGCGCGGATCAACCGGCGCTCGGCCCGCTGGTACAGTGCGTCCATGTCGGCTTCGATCTTGACGCGCAGGATCTTGGAACGTTCGCCGCGATTGATGGCCAGCGCCCGATGCGGCGGGAGATTGGCCAACGGTTCCTGGTAGCGGAAATAATCCTTGAAGGATTCGATCTTTTTTTCGCGTTTCCGCTGTTTGGCTTCCTTGCGGCTCTTGGCGGCCAGTTGTTTGATCGTGAGTTTTGCCTCGACCCGGGCCGCCAGCGGGGCCGGCGATGGCGCGCGTTTCCCGACGGCGGGGACGGCTTCCGTCGAGGCCGCAGCTGCATCCGGCGGCACGGGCGTCTCGACCGTTGCTTCGCCGGCCTCGGCCGCCGGGCCTTGGTCCGCTGCCGCAACGGTCGTCTCGGCGGTCAATGGCTCGGCGGTCGGAGCCTCGGCGCCCGTTGAATCTGTCGCGGCGAGCGGTGTTTCAGCAGCGGCAGGGGATTCACTCAAAGCGGCGAAAGGCGTCGGCGCGGGGCCGCTGTCCGCTACCCCGTCGGAAATGACCGCTGCCGGCTCGGCAGCCGGCACTTCGCCGGGCGATTCGACCGCCGGTTGCTCGTTGGCGTTGACGTCCGGAACCGATTCTTCGTGGCCGGATTCACTGGGGGCCGATTCCTCGGCAACCGATTCGTCGTGGACCAAGGCTTCTTCGCCCGCCGCTTCGTCTTCACCGGATTCCTCGTTCTCGGAATCCTCATCGTGCTCGTCTTCCGCGTGCGGTTCCGATTCGTCCTCCTCCGTTTCCGTGTCGTCGGTCTGTTCGGACTCCTCGATGCGAGTGCTGATCAGCTTTCCGGATTTCTTGATAAACTCCCGCAATTCATCCCGTAGCGGGTAGTTTTCGCTGAACATCTCGGCGACCAGATGCCCGGCCCCTTGCAGGACGTCGCCCACCGTGGGCAAGCCCCGATCGGCGTTCACGAATTCGGCGGCCCGCGCCTCCAGGTTGGCGGCGGCGGACTGAGCGGCGACGATTTCGTGAGCCAGCGAATCCAAGCCGCGGCTGCGGGCCAATCCGGCCAGCGTCTGTTTCTTCGGCTTGAAGGGCAGGTACAAATCTTCCAACCGCCGCAGCGAGTCGGCCGCTTGAACATGCGCCGCCAGCTCGGTGGTCAGTCTGCCCTGCGTTTCCAGCGACTTCAGAATCCGCTGCTTGCGGTCGGTCAGCGCACGCAGCCGGTTGACCGCCTCCTGGATCCGCCGGATCTGCTCCTCGTCCAATCCACCGGTCTGGTCCTTCCGGAACCGGGTGACGAACGGGACCGTATTGCCGTCATCCAGCAACTCGACCGTGACCTGAACTTTGTCCAAGGGCAAGGCGACTTCACGCGCAACTTGCCCCAGATCAATTTGAATCATCGTTTCCATAGCCGCCCCATAGGAGGTTGCTAGTTCGATCGCTTGCGCGTCGATACCCTGCCGCAGAATGACGCAATCTAAGCCCTAAACAGGCATTTTGTCAAGGATTGGCTGGCCGTGTTCCGCGTTTCAGCCGCAGGCGCCGGCAGCGAAGCCCTCGTGAATCCTATGCTTGGCGGACGTTCTTGACCTTGTGCGCAACCCGTTTTGTCGCGTTCCGCGAGTCGACGATCAGCCGTGCGTGCTTCGTAATGAACTCCCAGTCATACGCCGAATGATCGGTGGCCACCACCAGGCAGTCCTGCGAGGCCAGATACTCGGCGGTCAAAGACTCGCTGGTCAGGCGGGGCACCCGATAACGCCGCATCGAAGGCAAGACCGGAATGTGCGGATCATTATAGCTGATGATCGCGCCGCGCTCGATGAGCAATTCCATCAATCGGAACGCGGGGCTTTCCCGCGGGTCGTCGACGTCTTTCTTGTACGCCGCCCCCAAGATCCCGATCCGGCTGCCGCGCACCGGCTTACCCACGTCGTTCAAGGCTTCCACCACCCGCTCGATGACGTACAGCGGCATGCTGGCGTTGATCTCGCCCGCCAACTCGATGAACCTGGTCGGCATCTCATGACGCCGCGCCAGCCAACTGAGATAGAATGGATCGATGGGAATACAGTGGCCGCCCAAACCGGGGCCCGGATAGAACGCCTGAAAACCAAACGGCTTCGTCTTGGCCGCTTCGATCACTTCCCAGATATCGATCCCCAACCGCGCGAACAGGACCTTCAACTCGTTGACCATCGCGATATTGACGGAGCGGTAGGTATTCTCCAGAATCTTGCACGCCTCGGCGACTTCGCAACTGGACACGGGGATCGTCTTGACGACGGCCGGCGAGTAGAGTGCGACGGCCAGATCGCGGCTGGCCGCATCCAGACCGCCGACGACTTTGGGAATCCGGCTGGCGGAGAAGACGGGATTGCCCGGGTCTTCCCGCTCGGGGCTGAACGCCAGGAAATAGTCTTCCCCCACGGTCAGCCCTGAACTGGCCAGGATCGGCAGCACGACGTCGCGCGTCGTCCCCGGATACGTTGTGCTTTCCAGCACCACCAGTTGGCCGGGCCGCAGCGCGGCGGCAATGTGGCGGGCCGTGGATTCGATGCAGGACAAATCCGGATCGCGGCTCTCGTTCAACGGTGTGGGCACGCAGATCAACAACGCATCCGCTTCCTTCAGCCGTTGCATATCGGCCGTCGCGGTGAACTGCTTGGCGGCCAGCCAGTCCGTGATCCAGTCCGACGGAATGTGGGCGATGTAGCTTTCGCCGCGAAGCAACTGGTCGACTTTCGCCTGATCGATGTCGTAGCCGATGGTCTGGAAGCCGGCTGTGATAAACGCGCGCAGAAGCGGCAGACCGACGTACCCCAACCCGATCACGCCCACGCTGGCTGTCTTGGCGGCAATCTTCCGGCTCAACAATTCGCGCGTCGAGTTCATGCTCGTCCTTCATCGTGAAAGTGCCTAGATTAGCCTTTTCAGCCAAGTCCGCAAGAGGCGCGGCGCGATCGCTTGTCGGACGTCCGGCGACAGCCAGAAGCAATGGCCCGGGAAGGAACCACGATCTGAAATTCGAAATCCGAAGCACGAAATCCGAAACAAACTCGAAATTCGAATACGAAAGGCTCGAAACAAGGAGAGGGTCTCGTCGGCTCCAAGCGGCCTAGCCAGCGACGTTTGGAACATTCGGGTCTTGCTTTTTGGGATTTGTTTCGGATTTCGGATTTGACGTTTCGGATTTGCTTGCGCTTTGCATTCTCGTTATTCGTGCCGCAGGGCTTCGATGGGATTCATCAGCGCTGCGCGGCGAGCTGGATAGACGCCGAACACAACTCCGGTCAGCACCGACGTCCCAAAGGCGATGATGATCGCCCACCAGCTGAGCGCCGTCTCGATTTCCGCCAGCCGGGACACCGCCACGGGAATCGCGACGCCCAGAAGGATGCCCATCAGCCCGCCGCTGGACGACAGGACCATGCTTTCCACCATGAATTGCGCGACGATGTGGCTGCGGGTGGCACCCAAAGCGCGCCGGATACCGATCTCTTTGGTCCGTTCCGAGACCGTCGCCAGCATGATGTTCATGATGCCGATGCCGCCGACCAGTAAAGAAATGCCGGCGATCGACCCCAGCACCAGGTTCCAAATCCGCTTTTCGCGTTCGGCTTGCCGCAACAATTCGAGCGGCACTTGGATCTCAAAGTCCACTTTGTTGGGATGTCTTTGCTCCAACAGCTTGCGAACCATGCCCGCGGTGGCGCTGACCAGAGTTTCATCGCGCAGCGTCAAAGTGATTTCGCTCAGCTGCGTCCGTTCGAAATCCCGGCCGCCAGTCCGCAGGATCATCTGCAGTTCACCGAACCGGCTGCGGGCGGAACTGAGCGGGATGTAAATGTCGTTGTTCAAGTCCTGTGCGCCGATCGCGCCCGGAACGGCACCGCCGCTGTCTTGCGGCTGGAGCACGCCGACCACGACATAGGCGCCATTGCCCAGCAGCAGCGGTTTGTCCAGTGGATCTTCGTAGGAGAACAGGCGGTCGGCGGCGCCGGCGGCCAGAACGGCCACATTGGCGGTCGTGGCCTCGTCCGTGGCCGTCAGGAAGCGGCCGCGCCGCACCGACAAGTGCTTGATCGTTTGGTATTCCGGTGTCGTACCCAGGACCCGCGCATTGGAGATACGGTGGCGGCCGTATTGCGCATTCTTGCGGACCATCGCCACGGGCACGGCGCGCTCGACGGTCGGCAACGTCGCCTTCAGAACGTCGAAGTCGGCGTACTTGAGCCCGTACTCGGCTACGCGGCTGACTTGCCGCTGGCTGCTGCCGCCGGCCGCCGCATCGCGGCGGTCGTCTTCGCCCGGCTTGACGCTGCGGACGATGACGTTGGCCGCGCCCAGCTGGCGGATCTGCTCGACGGCTTTGCGCTTGGAGCCTTCGCCGATCGCCAGCATGGCTATCACCGAACTGACGCCCAGAATTGTGCCCAGCATGGTCAACAAGCTACGCAGCTTGTTCAACATCAGGTTGCGCACGGACAGTTCGACGATCTTCAGCCACATGGGTCAAGAGGCTTTCGCCGCCGCTCTATCGGCTGCGGCACGGGGGGATTCCGCGGCGGCAGACGCGGCACCGGATAATGGTTGCGGGCTGGGCGTCGCCGAAATCTGCTCGACGGCCGTTGCCGGTTTTTCCTCCGCGTCCTCCGCCTCTGTCGGCGCGTCCGCCGGCCGCTGAGCTTCCTCGGCGATGGCCATCGGATTGAGCACCACGCGCTGGCCGGGCCCGATTCCATCCAGGATCTGCACCACCTTGTCATTCGTGCGTCCCAGCTTGACGAGCCGTCGCTGCGGCGTTTTCCCGTCCTCGGTGACGTAACAGGCGGATTCTTTACCGGCTTGGACGATGGCCTGGACCGGCACCGCCAAGACGTTTTCCAGGCGATCCACGTGGATTTCGGCGACGGCGGTCATCCCCGGCTTCAGACGCTCGACAGGAACGTCGATAGTGATGATCGTTTGGTAGACCTTGGTGTCCGAGCCGAAATAACCGCCCTGTTCGGGCAAGACGGCGACCGACTTGACGGAGCCCGGGTACAGACGATCCGGAAAGGCATCCACGCGTACGCCAACCGACAAACTCGGCTTGACTTGGTCCAGCACCGATTCGTGGACGGACGTCTTGACCTGCATTTGCGTCAAGTTTGGCAGGGACAGAATCTTCTGCCGCGGGCGGATCGAAGCCCCTTCGCGGATTTCCTCGCCGTAGTAACGGTCTGCGGCAGCATAGGCGACCATGCCATCCTGGGGAGCCACGATCTTGCACAGTTCGATCTGCTTCTTGTAGCGTGCCAACCGCTCTTCGGCTTTTTTCAAGAACTGGTCCGCTGCGTCCAGTGCGGCTTTGGCTTGCGATAGCAGGGCCTCGTTGTTCCGCCTGACTTGCTCGACCTTGCGGTCCGACGTCTCCAGTTTGCCCTTAAGCTTCAACTCCTCCATCTGCTTCTCGTACAGCCGTTTCTTTTCGAGTGTGGCCAACTGCGTGTTCAATTTATTGATCTTGGCCACGTACTGGCTTTCCGATTGCAACAGATCCAAGCGGCTCTGATCCAACTGGTGTTTGCCGGCGTAGCCCAGCTTGAACAACGCCTCGATTCCCCGCTTCTCATTCCGCTTCAGTTCCAACGATGCCTGAGCGCCCAGAATCTCGTTGTTGATGTCCTCGATCAGCCGTTCGATCGTTTCGACCTCCAGCTTGTACGTTCCGTTCTGCTCATCGACGAACATTTTCTGTTCGAGTTTCGCCAATTCGACGTCCAGCAAGGCGTCGGCGAGCAGCGTTTCGTTCTGGGTGATCTGATTCTCGTACTTGGCCTGCGCTTGGATTTGCGTCGCCCGCGCGGACTCGGTGTCCAGAATCTGACGGTCCAATCGCTCTTGATGGCCGGCCGTATCGAACTCGATCAGCAAATCGCCTTGTTTGACCGACGTTCCATTCGGGACGATCGAAATGATCTGCGTCCCCACGACTCCGTCGCCCTCGATGTCGTCCACTTCGCAGATGATTTCGACATTGCTCTGGCTCTCCAAATTCCCCCGCTCGGTGACGGTGATTGGCAGCTCGCCCGGCGTCACCGTGTGTAGGATCAGCGGCTGGGTGGGAGCCGGTCCCTGTTGGCGGAACCAGTTCCGGCCAACCAAGGCCATAGCGACGCAACCGGCACCCAGGACGCCAAAAACTAACCACCAACGCCGACTTGACGACGGCCTGTCGGACGAAAACACGGGGATCCGTGGATGGGGGCCGGTTGCAGGATCGGGCGTTGCGACGTCCGGCTCATCCTCGCGGAGATCGTCGTCCGGCGAGTTCAGAAGATGGACTACCTTCGTGGCAACGGCGGGCCGCCGTGCAATTTTCCTTGCGTAACTCATCGAGACTCCCGGATGAACTCAGAGGGCGTGAGTTGGTCAGGACGGATATCGTTTCCGTGGCGACGGGCACCGATAGCCAGTCCGTCGCTCCGGTAGGTTGCGTAGGCTCGTGTTTGCGGGTGTGCGGGTGCTGTGGTCTCGACTGCGGAAGCGACCGGCGTCGCTCGCCATGCCTCTCTCTTGCACCCGTCTATTCTACCGGATCACAAGGGCCTGTAAACCGCGATCGGAAAGAAAAACCTGTCTGTGTCAACATTTGCGTTGACTTTGTGACCGGCGAACCGCTCCAACCTCCGCCGTTGCAAGGACCTGCGAGACGGTCCGTGCCGGAAACCCAGGCTCGCCTGTAACCGCAGCCCAGCTTCCCACCACCATTTGAATGAAACCAATCAACGCATCGGCCGAAGTCGGATTGGACGGATCGGGAAAATTGGGCACAATCAAGACGAAGGAGTAAAGCGATGTTTCGACATTTGGCGTTGGTGAGTGTATTGGCGGGTGGCCTGGCCACCGCGGGTTTGGCTTCCGCACCGGGCGCGGCCCCGGGAATGGCTTGGCTCAAAGGCCACGCCGCCGACACACCGCTGGGACGGCTGGTCACCGGCAGCGTCGGCCGGTTTCTGGTGCTGCGGTCCGAGTTGAATCTGACCCCGGAGCAACGGACCCGGATCCGCGACGTGCTGGTGAGCCATCGGGCGCAGATTGCTCAAACGGTCAAGAGCATGCATGACAAACGCACGGTGCTGCGCGACGCAGTATTGCAGGGCCAAAGCGAGGACCAGATCCGCGCTGCCGCCGGTGAATTCGGAACGGTGATCGCCGAGGCTTCGGTCAAGGCGGCCAAGTTGCGGAATCAAGTTGCGCCGATCCTGACGGAGCAACAGCAGAAACGGATCGGTCAATTCATCGCCGATCAGGATCAGGCGGTTGGCAATTTCCTGGATCAAGCCAGTCAGCAGCCATGAGCGGATGCTTCCTACAAGCCGCCCAGATCGCCGGGGGTTCGCTGCCCACCAGCAGCGGACTCCCGGCGTCGTTGCGCCAGTGGTTCTTCGGCGAACTTGCCCCCTGCGCGATGGCCGCCGAAACGGAACCGCCGGCCGGCGCGGCGTCAGCGCCGACGGTCGATCCGATCGACTGGGCGGACGTGCAAGGCTCGCTGGGCGGCGATCACGACGCCTATGCGCGGCTGGTGCGGCGGTACCAGCAGACGATCGGCGTGACGATGTGGCGGTTTACGCGCCAGCGGCAGCTGTGGGAAGAACTGGTTCACGACGTCTTCGTGGAAGCCTACTTGGGACTGAACGGTTATCAGGGCCGGGCGCCATTTTCGCACTGGCTGCGGCGGATCGCCACGCGCGTCGGCTACCGGTTCTGGAAACGTCGACGTCGGCAAGTCCGCGAGCTGCCGCTGGACCAGGCGGCGGACGTCGCGGAAGCCGGGGACGGAGCGGCCGATGCGCAGCGTCAGGCGGCCGAAGTTGTCCACGACTTGTTGGCGCGACTCGCGCCCCGGGATCGGCTGGTGATGACCCTGATGTACCTGGAGCAATGCACCGTGGCCCAGATCGCCGAACTGACGGGCTGGAGCGAATCGCTGGTCAAGGTCCAGGCATTCCGCGCTCGCCGGCGGCTGCGGCGATTGTGTGAAACGAAGGGAGAACAGCGATGAGCCCCGGCTGGACCGAATTCGAAGCGTTGGCTGACCTGGCTCGCCGCGAACCGATACCGGCGATCGATGTGGCCGATCGCGTGGTCGCCAGCCTGCTCCCGCAAACGCGGCCGCGCAGCTGCGAACCCGCGTCGGTCGATGGCGCGCTGTGGCTGGCCTCGGTGCTGTCCCTCGCCGCCGCCGTCCTGGTCATGGCCGTGGCTTCGTACCAAGGCGCCCTGGCCGCCGATCCGTTGGCGAGTCTGCTCCAGCCCATGATCCCGGTGATCCAATGAGTGATTCCATTGCCCGTCCGCCCGCCGCCCCGCCGCCGCGGCCTCGTCGCCGCTGGCTGCGCTGGCTGCTGTGGTTGATCGTCTTCGGATCGGGCTTCGTGGCCGGCGCCGGCCTGACGCTGATCGGGGTCCGAAAGGGCCTGCTCGAATCCATTCATCATCCGGAAATGATGCCCAAGAAAGTGGCCCAACGCCTGCAGCGGCCGCTGCAGTTGAGCCCGGAACAAATGCGGCGCATCGAACAGATTGTCGCCCAGCGCCAGCAGGTCCTGCTGCAGATCCGCGATCGCGTCCAACCCGAGGTCGAGGCGGAATTGGATGTCATCCAGCGCGAAATCGCCCAGGTCTTGGACGGGGAGCAGCGGCTCAAATGGGAGCAGTTGTTCAGCCAGCTTCGCCGCACCTGGCTACCGGCTCTGCCGCAGACGGAAACGCCGGCAAGCGAGAACCCGCCTTAGTCTGCCTCGCCAGTGCCGCCACGGCGAGGCATGGCTGGCCGCGGGTCACGTCTAACCGCGTCGGATGGAGTGTCCGCGGAGATGTGAAACAGCTTGCCTTGTCGGCTGTCGCCGCCGCCGACGTCCCACACGTGTCTTGATCTGGCGGATAATTTGCGGAGAATGAAACCGGGCGGACCGCTTACATCACAATGGCTGGCGAGGATAATCCAATGCAACGTAGTCATCGCATGGCAGCCGGGATTCAACTTGATCGGCGCGACGATCGTCCAGGACGGGAAACGGTATGTGAGGTTCCTGAAAGACGAAGAATCCCGGTTCGCCGTTCCTTCCCTGCCGTACCGATGAAGCCGCTGCTCCCACTGCTGATCGGCCTGTGTCTTGCCTCACCGCTCGCCGCCGAAACGCTGCTGGTGGATAACGGCCAACCGCGTGCCACGATCGTCGTCGCCCAATCGCCGCCGCGCACGGTGCGGTTGGCTGCGCAGGAGCTACAGGACTGCGTCGAGAAGATCACCGGCGCACATCTGCCGATCGTCACGCAGCCGGGCCGAGCGGGAACGGTGCCGATCTACGTCGGACGCAGCGGGCACACGGATCGGCTGCGGATCACGGCGGACGGTTTGCGGGACGGCGCGTATCGCATCGTGTCGGGTGACGGCTGGCTCGTACTCATCGGCCAGGACACGGAGTTCACCCCCATCGAGCCGTGGGCGCGGAACAACGCGGACATCGTCAGCGGCAAGTTGCAGCGCGAGTGGGACCAGATCACCGGGGCGCTCTGGGGCGTGCCGCAAGCCACGCTGTACAAGAACCGCTTCACGCTCCCGGGCGACACGGGATGGCCCGACGACCAGCGTAAAGCGGGACAAGAACTCGCCCGGCTGGAGATGTGGGGCTTCGATGAACGCGGCACGTTCAATGCCGTGTGCGGGTGGCTGATGAAGCTCGGCGTACGCTGGTATGCGCCGGGCGAACTGGGCGAGGTGCTGCCCACGCTGCCCACGATCCCGCTGCCGAAGGTGGACGAGACGGTGCGGCCGGACTTTCCCATCCGCCGCTTCAACGTGCGTTTCGGCGTGCATGGGCATGAACTGGCGATGTGGGCCATGCGGCTCGGCGTTCGCGATCCCTACGGCTTTCAGGTGGCTCACGGCATGGACGACATGACGCATCGCGACGAGATCTTCGCCAGGCATCCCGACTGGTTCGCGCTGTACGGCGGCAATCGCCACAACCAGCCCGGCCAGCGGCTCAACCAACTGTGCTATTCCAGCGAAGAACTTTTCCACGAGACCGTGCGTTACGTTCGCGCGCAGCTCGACCATTATCAGCTGGACGCCATCTCCGTGATGCCTCCCGATGGCTATACCGCCATCTGCCAGTGCCCGCTCTGCGCGGGCCAAGACTCTCCCGAGCGGGATCAGCGGGGCCTGTTGTCCGACTATGTTTGGGATTTCGTCAATCGTGTGGCCAAAGAAGTGCGCAAGACGCACCCGCACAAGCAGGTCCTCAATTGTGCTTACGGCGCGTATACCCTGCCGCCGCTGAAGATCGACCGGTTGGAGCCGAACGTCGTGGTCTCGATCGTCGGTGGCCGCCGACCGGTGAATAACCGCCCCGAGGACCAGGACGAGGTCCGCAAGCTGCGCGAAAGCTGGCTTGCGAAGACCGGCAATCCCCTCATTATCTTCGAGAATTACCCGTTCACCGACCGCGGCTGGTATTTGCCGTCCTTCACGCCGCACGCGATCGGCGCGAGCATCAACGCGACCAAGGGCCTCTCGCAGGGCGAGGACATCTGGCTCAGCGTGCGGCAGGACTTCGCGAAAGCCGGCACGGGCTTCAATCACTTCCTGATCTACTTCACCCAGCGCATGTATTGGGGCGGCAAGGATCAGGACGTGGACGCCATGTTCCGCGAGTATTGCCGCCTCTTTTACGGTCCCGCCGGTCAGGAGATGCTCGTCTTTTTCGAGTACTGTGAAGCCAACTGGCAGGAGATGGAGAAAGACAAGGCCCAGGCCGATCGAGCGCTGGAGTTGTTCGCCCAAGCGCGGGCGAAGGCGGACGCGGCGTCCGTGTACGGCCGTCGGCTCGCTTGGATGGACGACTACCTCCAGGGCCTGCGCAGCAAGAGCCGGCAACTCGGCCAGAAACGCGGGCCCGTGCCCGTGCTGCGACTGGTCGGCGAGTCACGCGGCCCGATCATCGTGGATGGCAAACTCGATGACGACGCCTGGGCGAACGGCTTCCCGTCCGCCAGCTGTCGCCTCCGCGAACTGCAGACCGGCCGCCAACCCATCTTCGGCACCACGGCCCAATCCGCCTGGATCGGCAATCACCTGTACTTCGCCATCCGCTGCGACGAGAGTGTGGGACAGGCTTCCAGCCTGTCACGGCAGGCTGGAAGCCTGCCCCACCTGAACATCGGCACGACGAAGAAGGACGATTCCGCGCTCTGGTATGGCGATTGCGTCGAGATCCTGCTCGAAACCGACTCGCGTTCGTATTACCAGATCGCCGTCAGCCCCTCCGGTGCCGTGGCCGATCTGGACCGCTCCGCCGCCCGCAGTGCGTGGTTCAGCTGGGACTCGCAGGCCGAGGTCGCCACGCACATCGCCGAGGACCACTGGACCGTCGAGATGCGGATCCCGGTCACTCCGGATGAGAACGACCCGCTGCATCAAGTGATCGGCCGCAAGCCCACGCAGAGCCTGCCCTGGCACATCAACGTCTGCCGCCAGCGCATCCGCGAAGACGCCCAGGAGCACAGCGCCTTCTCGCCCACCGGCGCCGACAACTTCCACAACGTGCTGAAGTTCGCCCATTTCTACGACGGCAACTCGCACCGATTCGACGCCGGCGAACCCGCTGATGATTTCCTCCACGCCGTCGGCCGGGCCGCAGACCTCGCCCGCGCCGGCCAACGCGAAGAATCCCTCGCCGCCTACACGGCCGCCGCCGAAGGCAAGCTCACCGGTCTGCAAAGGTCTTACGCCCTCGAACAGGCCGCCGCCACTGCCCGCAGCTTGCGCAAGCCCGACGTGGCCGGCCAACTTGCCGCACGCATTTCCATCGCCGCCGTACAGAAGACCGTCCTCATGCAGAACCTGCTCGATCAAGTCCAGGCCCCGCGGCTCGTCGAGCAGTTCGGCCAGGAGAACATCGCCGCCTGGCCCTTCTGGAAACGCGGCGACGGTTACTTTGCCCGCGGACGCGCTTACGTTGCCACCCATGCCGGCCAGGAGGCCGAACACGATCTCGCCCGCGCCCTTCAGTGGTCCAGCGACGCGCGCACCCGCGATGCGATCCACCTCGCCCTCGGCCAAAACCGCGAAAACAACCTGCACGACGACGCTGCCGCACTGAGCGTGAGCGCCTATCACGCGATCATCGCCGGCGCCAAACAACTGGGCAGCGCCGACCAGTTCCAAGCCGTCCAGGCCATCGCTCGCATCCAGGCGAAGCGTGGCCAGTTCGACGAAGCCCTGGCCACCCTGGGCAAAGTCGAACTGGACAAGCTCCGCGGCTTTTGGCATGACTCGATGCTTCTTGCCCGTGGCGACACGCTCCGCGCTGCTGACCGCAAAGCCGAAGCCCTGACGGCCTACAAGTCCATCCTCGCCGAGGACTCCGGCGATCCTCGTCTCCGCAAGGTCGCCGAGGAGAAAATCAAAGCCCTGGAGGGCGGACAACCATGAAACCAACGGCATAAATCGGAACGTAGACCAGCCACGACACACCGAATGCCCCCCCTTGCGAGGACCCGTCCATGCAAAAAACACTGGTACTCTGCGGACTCGTGATGATCTTGCTTGCTCCGCCTTCCGGCAGATTGCTACTCGCAGAGCCAGCCCTGCCGCTGGCCTTCGATGTCAAGCTCGACGTCGTCACGCAGGAACTCCATCCCGACTTCTGCTGGTTCCATCCGCGAGTGGCGGCGATTCCCGGGGCAGGGCGCGAGGGCCGGCCCGCGGTGGTGATGACGCTTCAAAAGCATCTGGGCGTCTCGGATCATTACTCGGGCCTGTGGATGATGCGCACCGACGACCTGGGCCAGACCTGGACGGGGACGACCGAGATCCCGCAGTTGGCGTGGGTTACGGAACCGGGCGGAGTTGTGAGGGCCGTGGCCGACGTCACACCCGGCTGGCACCCGCCATCGGGCAGGCTAATCGCGATGGGTTGCACTGTGCGGTATGGCGAAAAAGGCGAGCAGCTGTCCGACGTACAGCGATTCAGCCAGACGGCGTATGCGGTGTATGCCCCGAAGACCGACACCTGGTCGAAATGGCAGATCTTGGAGTTGCCCGCTGAGGACAAATTCAACATGGCGCGCAACGCCTGTGCCCAGTGGCTCGTTCTGCCGGACGGAACCCTGCTGATACCGATCTACTTTGCCAAGGCGTCCAATGTGCCGGCGAGCGTCACCGTCCTTCACTGCGCGTTCGACGGTCAGAAGTTGACCTACTTGAAGCATGGGGACGAATTGTCCCTGAATATCGTGCGCGGCCTGTGTGAGCCTTCGATTGTCGCCTTCCGGGATCGCTTCTATCTGACGATCCGCAACGACATCAAGGGCTATGTAACCGTCGGCAACGACGGCTTGCACTACCAACCAATGAAACCTTGGACCTTTGACGACGGGAGCGAACTGGGCAGCTACAACACGCAGCAACACTGGCTGGCGCACCACGACGGACTCTTCCTGGCGTATACCCGGCGCGGGGCTGACAACGATCACATTCCGCGCAATCGGGCGCCGATCTTCCTGGCACAGGTAGATCCGGAGCAGCTCTGTGTGATCCGCACGAGCGAGCGGGCGATCATTCCGGAGCGTGGCGTGATGCTCGGGAATTTCGGGGCGTCACCAATCGACGCCGGTGAATCCTGGGTGACCGATGCCGAGTACATATCCCAAGGCCAAGCCAGCCCGCGGGGGGCCAACGGGAGTGTGTTCGCCGCCCGGGTGCGATGGTCCAAGCCCAATGAGCTCGCCCCTCGGCCGGCGAGATAAACGTGCCACGCGGACAGCCGGCTTGCACTGGGACCGTTGGCTGGGCTGCGCCCTGCCGGTTCCCTCCAATCCGGCCCGGCTCAACGATTCCGGATGGTTCGGCTACGGTAGCGGCATGATGACCACCGGGCGATCCACCACATCGACGCCGTCTTATGGGCGATGCAGGTCGCCAATGCCAAACGGCCGCGCCGGGCCCCATCACCGTTGGAAGCACTCGTCGAAAAACGCCAACAGGCCCGGCAAGTTGATGATGTGGCCTTCCAGGTGCGCGAGGAGGGCGGCGTTTTGCGGTTGGCCGTAGTCGGCATAGATCAGGCCGATTTCCCGCAGGGCTTCGGCGGCCAGCGGAACCGGGAACTGCGAGGGCGGCTCCTGCAAACCGTTCTGGCACAGCAACGCCCGGGGGGCGGTCAGCGAGTAAATGTCGGCGAAATCGACCAGTTCGCGCAGGCCGTCGAATTTCCAGCACAGACAGTGATTACGCTCCATCTGGTCCATCCTGGTCAGAAACCCGCAACTGGCGGTGGCCGCGATCCGCGTGTCCATCCCGCCCAGCCACATGGCCATCTCGCCGCCCAACGACAACCCGCCGCAGCCGATCCGCGATCGGTCGACATCGGGCAGCGATTCCAGGTAATCCACACAGCGCATCAGATCCCACAGCCGTTCGCCCATCAGCGTCCGGTCCGCCTCGTACACCGCATGCTGACCCACGTCTGCGGCAATCGTGATGTAGCCGCGTTCCGCCAGCGCTCCTGCAAAGCCGCGATACAGCGAGTCCGCCTGGTACACGATCCGCCGCTGGCCGCCGTGGCCGTGGATGCAAACGACGGCGGGACGAGGCGTGCCGGCCGCGGTGGGCCGCGTCACCAGCACTTTGATCCGACGCGTGGGCGTGCTGTTGATTTCGATTTCCTGCAAGTTGTAGCAGTCCTTCTTTTCGGACGAGATCTGCACGGGATCGAGGGCCATCGCAGCGCCCTTGGCGACCAAGTCGTCCAGTCTCAGCAGCGGCCACAACCGCGCGCGCACAGCCTGCTGCCAAGCCGCCGCATCGGCCTGCGGCCGTGACGTGTACTTCATGCTCCGCAGTTCCGGTTCCGCGCCCGCGGACCATCCGGCAGCGGCCACCAGCAGCCCAAGCAATTCGCAGATCCAAACGCCCAGCCCCAAGGAACGGTTCGCGCCACAATTTGCCATCATGTCTTTCTCCCCTGCAATTCTACGCTTGCCCGTAACCGCCGGCACGGCACCTTTGTCGCGTTGCGGAGCATCGTTCGACCAATCAGTGTCAGGTGCCAAGTGAGCGGCAAGGCACGAGCCCCATGCCGCTTACTTTGTAGCGGCACGGCGCGAGCCGTCCGGTATTACGATCGGAGAACCGGGCGGCTTGCGCCGCTCCACTAACAAAAATGCCCCCAACGGTCCCAAAGTAAGTGGCATTGGGCGCATCTTTATCGGGTCATCTACGGCACCGCCTCACGCGGCACCAGCAGCGCGTGGGGCGACGCGGCCAAATAGTTGGGCACGTTGAAGAACCATAGGTGGCCCAGGGCCAGCTTGGTCATCGACCAAGCCTGGCCGTCGCCGCCAGTAGGGACGCCGATGCTGACGAATCGGCCGCTGGCGGTCACTTCCGCCTGGGCTTTTCCGTCAGGGCCGCACACCGTGTGTGGGCCGCCCTTCCAATAGTACTCAATCTTCTTCGTGCCGCGCGGTACGAAGAAGTACATCCGCTGCATGTGCCCCAGGTGCGCCGGCGGGGAACTGCGGGACAGCGCCACGGACGCCGGTCGTCCCGCCGCAATGCGGATGCTCCAGCCGGCCGCCTGATCGTTGAACTCGAACCAGTACAACCCCGCGGCCCCGATCTCGATTCGCAACGGATGCTCTTTCCCGTCCTGCGGCAGCCGGCCGCGAACGAGTTCCTTGCCGCTGGCGTCGGTGACCACGTAAGTCGCATCGGGGCGGTCGCGGTACCAGGCGATCACGCCCGTGACAACGGTCAACTCCAGCGGTTCGCCCTGCGCACTGTACATGGCGTACCGCGTGCCCTTCTGGTACTGCTGGCGCGAATCCGCCGGAACGCCGGACTTCAAGTTGGCGGGGATCAGATCGGCCGTGAATGTGCGTTCGTTGATATCCTGCGGCTGAAAGAATTCCAGGTCCGCGCGAAACAACGGTTTGGTCCCGTCGCCGTCCAGCGGCCGATCGGTCTTACAGGCCGGTTCGCCTACGGAACCACCCCCGGGCTTACGCCAGGGGTTCGCCTCCAGCGGCCGATCGGTCTGCCTGGCCGGTTCGCCTACGGAACCACCCCCGGGCTTACGCCAGGGGTTCGCCTCCAGCGGCCGATCGGTCTTCCAGGCCGGTTCGCCGCCGCTGCGTTCAGACCAGCCGGGCTCGTCGAATTCCTTTGCCAACTGCGGGACCCACGACTGGCGAATTGCTTCCCAGTGATTCATATAGCTGTATCGCGTGCGGTAGACGTGCGTTAGAGTCTGCAAACCTAGTTCCTTCTTGCGGGCCTTGTCCGCTGTGCGTTCGTACTCCCAGCGCAGCCGCACATAGTGCTGGTACTGCTTCAGGTGGTCCAGCCGCGCCAGCACGCCCGGATGGTCCGCAGCCAGCCTGCCGGCTTCCGCCAAGTCCCGCAGCGCCAGGCCCAGCAGGTGCTCGCTCAGCAGCGGATCGTTCCCAGGATCCAGCCGTTCGTAATACCGCTGCATCACGGCCGCAGCCGGTCCGAACGCCTGCTGATAGAAATCCGCCAGCAGCGCCTCGACGTCCGTATCGGGATTCCACATCAGCCGGTTGGCCACATAGTATCCCCGGCCGTGCAGCCCCCAGTTGTTGCCGCTCTCGCAATCGACGCTGGTCGCGCCCAACGCCGCGTATTGCCGCACCCGCTCGCGAATCCGCTTCACGTCCGCGCCTCGCCCGCCCGGCGGCATGTCGAAATCCCACAGCCAGACCGAAAAGTACTCGTAGAAGCCCAGATTGCGGCAGTGCTTGGGCCAGATCGCCATCAGTTCGTCAAACGTGTAGTGGCCGCGGATAAAGCCGGCGGTCGATTGGACGTACACGTTCGGCTCTAACGCGAACGACGGCGGTTCGCAGTGATCGTTATAGGCGTACATGCCGACCATCTTGCCAGGAAACGCCTCGGCGACCGCCCGAGCCGCCTCGTTGGCCAGCCCAAACGCACGCTCGGAGATGTTGCCCAGCTGCTGGCACGGTCCGCATTCGCAATGGTCGCTGCCGTCGGCCGTTTCCAACGACACCATGTCCAGTTCCGGGCGGCGCCGCAGTTGATTCAAGGCCCATTCGACGGCCAGTTGCCGGACGGCCGGGTTGCTGACACACAACTGCGGACCGCGGCGTTCGCCTTTGACTTGCGCCAGGTACTCCGGATGCGAGTTGAACGCGGCCTGGTTGTCGCCGATGATCGATTGCCAGGCGTGTCCGCACCAGATGCGGCGGGACATAGCCATGCCATTGTGGCGCGCCCAAGCCTCGTACTCCGCCTGGCAGCGGCCCTCGCTCCGGTCGAAGAAACCGTATCCCCACCAGATCCGCCGGGACAAGATTGCAGGCCGATCGGTCTGCTGTACCTGCGCCACCAATTTCGGCTCCCGGGGCACGACCGTCCACTGGCGAGCCGGAAAGAACCAGCGGCAGCCGAGCGACTCCAGGAACCGGAACGCCGCATGCGAAGCGCCTAATTCCGTGGCGCCGATCAACCGCACTCGGTCGGGTTCCGTGCGGATGGCAAACGCCTCGCGGCCGTTGACGCCATCGCGAATGGCCAGGGCCTCGTTCAGCCCTGGATCGGGAAACTGGGCCAAAGTGCCCAGCACGATGCCCCGCGCCCCGTCGCCTGCCACAACGTCGAACTTCGCCCCCGTCATTTCCGACAGGTACTGGGCCAATTCCGCCGCCACCTGACGCGTGGACTCAGCGGCGTCCGGCGCCACGACGACAGGGAATCGAGCCGCTCCGTTTTCGGCCAACAGACATCTAGCCGCAACGTCAGAGTCGGCCGCCGTGGCCGCCGGCCAGTCGCCGATCAGGCTGGCAACGACCAGCAGGCCGGGGATGATCACAGCAAATCGCATCGGTTTGAAGCTCCCGGGCCGGCTACGACGCGCGCTGCGTATCCTTGCCGACAATCTGGCAAACGCCCTCGTGATCGAACAGCGTCGGAACACCGCCGGCGGCGATGAACACGGCCACGCCGTCCCGAAGTACCAATGCCTCCGGATGGTCGACCTGAAAGCGATCGCCGCTGACCAGTTCCACCGTATAGGGCCGAAAAGGGGCCCGCCGCTGGAATGCCCGAAGTGTCCGCTCAAAGTGTTTTGGGGTCATCAGCGTCCCTCGGTAACACCCTTGGTCCAGTTGGGTCCGCGGCACGCACCGCAGATGAACGTCTCCAGCATACCGATTCGCCCGTGCCCAGGTCAACCAGCGGCAGCGGGACGCTGTTGCAGCCGTTCGCGTCATGTGCTCTATTTCTTGGCTGCCGCATCGCTGCAGGTTGCACGGCTTCCAAGCATTTGCCCGCCGAACTGGTCCACTGTGCGCAGGAGTGTCCTGATGATCTCCCCGAAAGACTGTCGCGTCATCCGTGACTTGGCCGAGAAGTGGATGGAGTTCGCCGCGCTGCCCGTGATGACCGAGCGGAAGCGGCTGTGGCGCGCGGTCCACGACCTGCGTGCCGAGCGGCCCGTGATTCTGTTCGAGACGGCTTGGATCGACAAGTACGTGGGCGACGGCGAAGTCCTGTGCGAGGATCCGTTTCTGCGCAGCGTCGAAAAGAACATGCGGATCACGCTGCGGCAGGCGGAAGAGTTGGGGGACGATCTGGTCATCGAGCCGCACTATCAACTCGGCTGGAAGATGCAGTTCTCCGACTACGGTGTGCCCGTCGAGATTCGCACGGCGCCGGGCAAGGACGAGTCGATTGCGTACAGCTTCAGTTTCCCCATCGCGACGCCGGAGGATGTTCAGAAGCTGAAGCCGCGCACGTTCGCGGTCGACCGCCCGAAGTCACTGCGTTTGAAGGAAACGCTGGAAGACGTGATGGGGGATATTCTTCCGGTCCGGCTTGGCAACTACGATCCGTTTGTCTACGAATTCGACGTGGGCGAGTTTGGCGATCTGGGGTTTACCGGGAACTTCTTTTTCGGCTTGACCTGGCAGGTGTACCGGTTCATCGGCAATCAAGGCTTGTTGTACTGGGTCTACGACGCCCCGCAGGCGATCCACCAGCTGATGGCGTACATGCTCGAAGACCGGCTGGCGCTGTTCGAGTATTTCGAGCGGGAAGGCTTGCTGGCACTGAACACCGACAGCCAGATGGCGGGGCCGCGAAGTTACGGCTACGTATCCGATCTGCCGGAACCGGATTCTCGTGGTCCGGTCACACTGAAGGATTTGTGGGGCTGGGCCGAATCGCAGGAAGCCGACAATATCTCGCCCGGGATGTACAAGGAGTTCGTGCTTCCGTATCTGGCCAAGTTAAGCGAGCGGTTCGGGCTGGTGTACTACGGCTGTTGCGAACGAGTCCACGACCGGCTGCCGGCGATCATCGAGGCCATCCCCAATCTGCGCTCGGTCTCCGTGTCGGGTTGGTCGGATCTGGCCGCGACGGCCGAAATGCTGGGCAGGAAGTACGTCTTCTCAAGAAAGCCGACGCCGGCCCACATCAGCGGTGCCAATCCGAATTGGGAGCTGTTGGAAAAGGACATGCGGAACACGTATGCCGCCGCCCGGGACTGCAACCTGGAAATCCTGTTCCGGGACGTCTACACGACCGCCGGCGACCGGTCCCGGCTGCGCCGTTGGGTCGAGATGACAAGATCAATTTTTCAGATGTAACGTTTGCGATCCTGAATCCTCTATTTTCACCAAGGAGAAAACTGCCATGCGTCGCCTTATGTCTGTGTCCGGTGTCCTGTCTGGAATCGTTGTGGTCCTCTCGATGTTGGCGGCGCAAGCCGAAGAGTCGCCGCCCAAGGTGCTCCGCGCCGGAATCATCGGCCTGACGACTTCGCACGTCCCCGCGTTTACCAACCTGTTGAACGATCCCAAGGCGACGGGCGACTTGGCCGAAGTTCAGGTCGTGGCCGGTTTCACGGGCGGGATCGAGGACAATCCCTCCAGCTGGGGCCGCCGCGAGAAGTACACGGAAGAGCTGCGCCAGAAAGGTGTCAAAATCTACGACTCGATCCCGGAAATGATGAAAGACGTCGACGTGGTGTTCCTGGAGGAAGTCGATGGCCGGCCGCACCTGGAGATGGCCCGCCCGGTGATTGCGGCCGGCAAGCCGCTGTTCATCGACAAACCGCTGGCCGGTTCGCTGGCGGATTGCATCGAGATCTTCCGTTTGGCCAAGGAAAAGAACGTGCCCTGCTTCTCCAGTTCGTCGACCCGCTTCGCCGCGGGCTTCCAAGCGGCTCGTAGCGGCAGTTCGGCATTCGGCCAGATCAAGAGCTGTACGGCCACCAGTCCGATGAGCATCGAGCCGCACCATCCCGACTTGTTCTGGTATGGGATCCACGGGTGTGAGATCCTGTTCACGGTCATGGGGCCGGGCTGCAAGACCGTGACCCGCGAAGGCCCCGAGAAAGTCGTTGGCGTCTGGGCCGACGGCCGCACCGGGACGTTTGTCGGCAGCAAGACATACGGCGCCGAAGTGGTCGGCACCCAAAGCAGCGGCAACGCCGGCGGGTACGAGGGATACAAGCCGTTGGTGATGGAGATCTGCAAATTCTTCAAGACCGGCAAGCCGCCCGTGTCGATGGAGGAAACCCTGGAGATCTATACGTTCATGGAGGCGGCCGACGAGAGCAAACGCCAGGGAGGCAAGCCGGTCAGCATGGAGGATGTCTTCCAAAAGGCCCAGGCGGCCAACGCCGCCCGCAATCAATGAGCCGGACGCACCGCAGGGAATAGAACCCAATCACTGCTGTAGCAACGCTCACGAAACAACTTCCTCATTCAAACCAACCAGCCGCTATGAGTTGGCCGAACGATCCGGTTCTGCGATTTGGATGCCACGGGCTTGCCCCGTGGAGGCTCACGCTTCCAGCTACATGAGGCGGCCTCACGCGCCCTTCCTCCCCCGCTTCGCCCGCGGCGGCGAAGCGGGGGAGGCGGGAGTAGGCCCCGCGCGTGTAGCGAGAAACGTAAGGATCCCCCGGGCAAGCCGGGGGCCTTCACCAGTTGCGGCCCGTAGGCACGACGCTCCGAACAAACGGGGAAGTTAATTCGCGAGCTTTCCTCGCCACGGCGGCCGAAGTAACTTCCTTGGCCGTCTCGGTGCCGGGGATCGAAATCTGGCGCGCGGCATCGCTATAGACCGGCCTCGCGTCGCGGGTGATTGCGGCGCTTGGGGGCGGAGCGATGGGCGGATCGCACGGGCGACTTCCAGGTACTTGGCAAACGGGTAGTTGGCCGTGAGCGTCAGGTACACGGCGTTCGCGCCCGCCGCCTCGGCCTGCCGCGTCCTCTCCACGGCTTCGGCAACGCTCAACTCCGGCGCCTGGTCGAAGACCTCGTTGCAGCTTTCCCCCGTTCCGATCGCTGGCTGAGGAGCCTACTCGGCGACCGCTTTGCGGGCGGCTTTAAGCAGTCCGGTGATCCCGTCGCGGTAGCCTTCCAGGGTCGCGATCCACTTCCGGAGACAGTGTTCGCCGGCGGGAGTAAGCTGATAGGACCGTTTGGCGGGCCCGGAATCCGAGAGGATCCACGAGGAGGCTACCAAACCCTTGGTCTCCATGGTCTTGAGACAGCGGTAGACGCCCGATGCGTCCGGCTCGTGGCCTCCGCACATGGTCAACTCGCCGATCCTTTCGGCTAACCGATAGCCGTGCAGCGGGCCGGCTGCGAGCACGACCAGGATTGCGGGTTGAATCAGCTTGTCCAGCGTACGCCCGCCGCAGGGACAGTCGTCCCAATCCGAAATCACATCCAGTCCGGTCGCCTTGAGGGTCCTGCTATTCATCCCTTGAGCCTTGCCGAGTGGCGGTTGTCTGTCAAGTGGGCGACGGGGCGCCGGAGGTCGTTCAGGCGTCCGAGGGCCTTGACAACGGGAACCCCCCCGCAAATACTCGCCGCTGTCAACTAACTGACTTTGTCTGTTACTGAGTTTTGACCTGCCACTATGCCTATTCCCGTGTACCTCATCACCGGTTACCTCGGTTCCGGAAAGACGACGCTGTTGAATCACCTGCTGGCGACTCCGCAGGTGCGGTCGCAACGTGTAGCCTTGATTGTCAACGAGTTCGGCACGCTGGGAGTCGACGGACAATTGCTCGAACAGGCCGCGGACCATGTTTTCGAGCTCAACCGGGGCAGCCTCTTCTGCGCATGTATCCACGCGGATTTCGTCCGCACCCTGGAGACGATCGCCCGCGATGTCCGGCCGGACGTAGTGCTGGCCGAGGCCAGCGGGGTGGCTCAGACCAGCGATCTGGGGAATTTCTTCGACACGCCGCCGGCGCGGGACCAGTTCCAGGTCCAGGCGAACCTGTGTGTGGTGGACCCCAATTTCACGAAGGTGCTGCCCTATTTGAAAGCAGCGCGAGTCCAGGTCACATGGGCGGATGGCTTGGTGATCAACAAGACCGACCTGCTCGGCGTTGCCGGCACACAGCGTCTGGCGGCGCTGTTGAGCGACCTGAATCCCCGGGCCGCGCAGACGCACGTCAGTCACGGCCGCGTCGGCTGGGAATTTGTCCAAGGCTTGCAGCACGTTCCTTGCCAGGCACCTCCCACGGTTGCGCCACCCGAAGATCTGGCGACCTGCTCGATTTTGGGCCGCAGCGCCGACCGCAGCGAATTCCAGGCCGCCTTCCGGGGGATCCGGGACCGTTTGCTGCGATTGAAAGGGATTGTCGATTTCGGCGCCGGTCCCGTATTGGTCGAGGGCGTGTTCGACACGCTGACCGAACGCCCGTTCCAGGGGGAACATCCCCGTTTTGGGATCACGGTCATCGGTTGGAAGACCACGGCCGAGGAAATGACGCGTGCCTTTGCGCCCGCGATCCGCTCGACGAACACTCCCTTGGTGCAACTCCAGTGGGATAGTCCCCGGCTCGGCTGAGTCGACTGTCGGTTGAGGCGACCGTCGGGCGACCGTTGACGACCGATTTGCCATCGGTTATGCTCAGGGCCAACTACTAGACGATGTCCTGTAAGGGAAATCATCGATTACCAACCAAGCAGGGACGACGCTCGTTCCCCTCGGGGGCCACGGCCGGGTAATGAAGCGGAGGGAGCCCCATGAGATCCCGTTTCCAGGACGCGGGAGGGCGAGACGGATCCGACCTTGATTCATTGTGCCGACTGGGGTCCGTTCCCCAGTTTACCGGCTGCGGGTGCCGTGCATCACGAGTCTCTTCGAATTCATCGCGTCGTTGATGGGTGTCGTGCAACGCCGAGAGGCACCGGGATCTGAGGGCGTGATCGCCGGCTGCCGCAATCGGGCAGGCGATGCTCCGCGGTTTGCCCCCCTGTCGTTGCGGACGCGGGCAGGACCCGCGTCGCTGCGCTGGTGCGGATTATCTGTCGGTTGATCGCCGTCATCGCGAGTATTTCGTGACCTGTTCGCGCGTCGGCCGTTGGGCCTTCTGGAACGCGATCACTTGCCCCTCGGCTTCCTTCCACTGGCCGGCCCGGGCCGTTGCGATGATGGCCTGGAACGTTGCGAACTCGTCGTCCGACACTTCCTCGGCGGCTCGACGCTGTTGAAGGATCGCGGCATTCTGTTCCAGCCAGTCAGGATGCCGGGCACGGCGTGCCACCCCTCGCCGACTCCGACAAGGGCCGCAAACCAAGCGGTCAGGCTCCAGATGACGGTGCGGCGGGCGGCAGGGGACATGGCAGGCTTTTTGAGGCGATGACTTCCCGACCACCGGGAAGGCGATCGGAACACAATTCAGCTATTGAGACCGCCTCTCAATTTACAAAAAGGCAAAGCCGTGTCAACCGGTATTCGGAGAAAAAACTTGGCAGGCTGCCAGGACGGTCCGAGTGCCTGGACGACTTCCGGCGGTGGCGCTTCGATTCGCGATCGCCTGAGGGCGTCGGTCGTGGTGACGCGAGATACAAGAAATGCAGCGTTATTGACCGCAAGCGGCGGCGTGATTGTACCGTCAGGCACGCTGCGCGAGTCATAAAATGCGGTCGGTATACGGAGTGTGCCTGCTCCAATTCTGTCCAAGTTATTCTCGCGCGGCCGACAGCCAAACGCAGGCGCGATGCGCCAGTGGGCTAGTGCGTTGTCCAATCTAAATCTTGGGGTAGCCGCGGTCGCCAGACCGCGGGAATCCCGCACTCTGGCGAGTACGGCTACCCGAAAACTAAGCCTGGACAACGCACTAGTGCGTCAACATCAACCCATGCATGCCGATTCCTATCCAGGTCGCCGCCGCGATGCTTATGCCAAGACAGATTCCTCCGAGTCGTCGCGTCTTCTTGATTTGCCACCACATCCACAAACCGGTTGCGCCCCACATGAGCATGATTGCGGACATGATGTCGACCAACACCGCCCAAACGGAGCGAACGTTCGTTTCGTCCGCCGGATAGCCATGTGACTTGTGCAGGTTGGTCAGAAAACTTCGAACCGACGGGGCCTGCGCCGCGGTGGGGGTAAGCGGGTTAACGGGCCGTCCGGTCACCGCTCCTGATTCCGCCGTGTAGTGGACTTCCCACATTTGCCGACCGTCCTTCATGAAGAAAGTCAATGGCGTCATTTGCACCGACAGAACATTGGCCGCCGTCAAGTCGAGGTGTTCCAGCAGCGATGGCAAACCTTGGTTCATGCGTGCGAAGGGAGAGTCCCGGATCAACAGGCCGCCCGGGACGGCAAACGGCGGAGCTTCCACGCCAGGATATCCGCCGGGCCCTGGTGCTCGACCGCCGCGAGAGGGGCGAATCGTGCCCCCGCTTCCATTGGCGTGGATCGTAAGCTGGTAGACCGTCTTGTCAGGCAATTCCACGGCAGCGTTCAATCCACCTCGCCCCAATGCCGCTCGCTCCGGCTGGATCAGTTCGTATCGGGCTGCAAATCGCTCGTTGAACTGAGCAACGACGTCACGGGCCATCTCTGGAGCGGTCGGCAATCCGTCCAAAGACGTTCCAGCCAGTTCGGAGACGCCGAAATCCCGGTGCAATTGGCCGCTGAACCAGGACGGATGATTAAACAGAAAGCCCGTGATCCCGTAGAGAAAGACCCAGGGAATCAACAGCAGGCCCGCGTACAGATGCGTCGTGCGCGCGACTTGAATCGCATTGCTGATCCATCTGGCGCGGCATTTCCCCGGCCGCCGCATGACGCCGCCCTGCGGTCTCTTTCCTTTTCCGTCTCCAGCAGCCGACCACCAACGCACATAACAGGCCCGAATACAGGACTGCCCCTCAAGACTGGCAAGCAAGGTCCGCATGCACGTCGGACGCCCAGTGGATCCTCGCCGCATGCGGGGCAGGCAGAAGCTCCCCTCCACCGGCTCCAGACCCTACGTTTCAGGTCGGCCTCCATTCTGACGGCCGGTTCCGCTTCGCCCGGCGGACGATGCCGAAGACAAAGGCGGCCAGGCACGCGATCCCCGCCAGCAGCGTCACGATCCAACCCGGTCGTGGCGCTGCGTCGCTGGCAGGCGACTGAGGGCGAACCGGCGCTGCGACGGCTGGCTTGGGCAACGGCGATGAAGCCGGTTCCGGCGGCCCGGCGGACGGCGGCGGGGGCGGCGCTGCGATGACTTGGCCTGCCACGTTCTGCGGTCCCTGAGCGGGTTCGTCGGAAGCCCCACCGGCCTTCGCGAATTCCGCGTTGCCTGTGCGGAGCAGTTGCCGCCGGAAACGCTCCAGCGTCCCCTCGGCCAGTTGTTCCGACGCGCCGGCCAGCCGTTCCGCCATCTTCGCCAACTCCGGGTTCGCACAGATGTGCGACGTGCAGGCCGGGCCGTGCTGGGCCACGGTCTCGACATACACGCGGGCAGCCAGTTCCAGCGTCCGGGCGTCCAGCTTCTGCAAGCCCTTGCGGTCCGTCTCCAGGACCCGCGAGGCGATGTTCTGCAGCGCATGCGGATTGTGCCGGTCGAAAAATTCCCGCAATCCCAACTGGTGCTTGTCCTCCAAATAGATCTCGGCGAACGCTTTCCAGTCCTCGGCGGTGATCGCATCGCTGACCACGTCCCAGCCGAATTGATTGTCGGCGATCCGGCTGAAGTACCGCGCGCCGTCGTAGCCCTCGGCCTGCATGGCGCGGATGAAATCGGGATTGTGATAACGGCTGAGCAACTCGAACACGACCACTTCGCGGGCGCTGTGGACCTGCTGGCCACGGATCAGGTCATTGACGTACAGGTCCGGTTGCTTGCCGTCCAGTTGTTCGACGGCCAACGCGAGCCCGCCCTGGTACTCGAAGACTTCGGTCAGGTCCATGATGCCATACAGGTTGCTGCTGCGGCCGTGGATGACGGCCTGCACGCCGCGCAACTGGCGGCGGAAGATCTCCTGCGCCGGCTGCGACCAACCCTCGGCGGAGAATCCGAACGACATGCGCTGCAGGTACTCGTCGGCAACTTCGCTGCGCTGCGTCCAGGATTCGGACGCCTTTACGGCGCCGTCCACGCCCGTCCCGTATTGGCCGGTCTGCGCGCCGAAGATCCGCAGCAGCGCCAGACTCCGGCTGTCCTCGGGCGAGGCGCCGCGGCCGGCCAGTTCACGGGCCAGCCGCTCGGTGTTGGCCTGGATGTAATTGGCCTGGCCCGCCTCCGCCGGAGCGTCGTTCGCCAGGCGGACGGCCTTGTCCAACAGCAGCACCTTGTCGGGAAACGAATCGCGGTACATGCTGGTGATGCTCATCACGACGTCGACCCGGGGGCGCCCCAAGGGCGTGACCAGCCGCACGTCGGTGACGTCGCCCCGCTGGTCCCAGACGGGTTCCACGCCCAGCAGGTACAGCACCTCCGATTCGAGCGCTCCATGCGTGCGGATCAGCGTGTTGGCCCACAGGGTGACGCTCAACTTGTTCGCCTCGGCTCCGTGGCGGCTGCGGTGCATTTCCAGCGTCTGTTGGGCCATGCGCTGGCCCACCGCCCAGGCTTCGCGCGTGGGCAGCTTGGCCGGATTGTACTGGTACTGGTTGCGGCCCGTCGGGAAGATGTCCGGATTGGACAACGGATCACCCGGCGGACCGGCGGGGAGGAAACGCCCGTCCAGGGCGCGGGCCAGGGCTTCGAGTTCCTGGTTGTGGCGCATCTCCCACGCCGTGGCCTCGATCCGCGCCCGGATCTGGGCGGGGTCCGGTTTGACCGCGGCGGCGTCGGCGGGTTTTCCAGCCGGTTTCCGCTTCGCCGGCTCAGCTCCGTCTGCCGGGGCCGGCGGCGACGGGCTGTCCGCGGCGGCCGCGGCGTCGAGCCACGTCCGTTGATCGTCGCCGCTCCATCCGCTCGCCCGCAATTGTTCCAGCTCGTCGCGGAACATCCGGGGCAGCATGTCGCGGGTATCTTCGGGCGAATAGGCGGTGCCGAACGAGTGCAATCCGCGCGGGCCCGTCTGCATCCCGATTGTCTCCAACCAATGTTCGATGCGGTGAACGGTCTCGTCCTCGGACAGGGGCTGGCCGCCGGGCGGTCCAGGTTGCGAGGCGCCGCGGCCTTCCTCGCCTTGGTCCTGCCCCGCCGCCTGGTATCCCAGCGCGGCAGCCTGCGCGAGGATGCTCTGGACGTACTCGGCCTGCAGGCCGCTCTGTTTCTGTTCCCGGGCTTCGGTGTAGCGGTTGACGGTCTCCCGGAGCTTGGCCAGATCGCCGTACAACTCGGTGCCGGTCAGCGGCGGTGTCGCGTGCGTCAACAATACCGCTTGCCCGCGCCGCTTGGCGGCAACGCCTTCGCCGATGCCGTCCACGATGTATGGATAGATGTGCGGCAGATCACCGATCACCAGGGCCGGCGGATCATGGGGGGCGATTCCGACACCTTTGCCCGGAAGGAATTCCAGCGTCCCATGACGCCCCAGATGGACCACGGCGGCAGCGTTCCATTCGTGTTGCAGCCAGAGGTAGAACGCCAAGTACTGGTGGGTGGGCCAGACGAGCGGGTCGTGATACAGCGAGGTCTGCTTGTCGGACGCGGCCCGGGCCGGCTGGGGCGCCAGGAGGATATTGCCCCGTTGAAAGACGGGCAGGACGAAATACTGTCGGCCGTCGCGGGTGACGGTCATCACTTCGCCGGGCGGTTGGCCCCATTGGCGGCTGATCTGGCGGCGGGCTTCTTCCGGCAAGCGGTCGTAATGGGCCAGGTACTTTTCCAGCGGCCACAAAACGGCCCCTTTCTGCACCAGGGCCTCCAGTTCCGCGGGGGCCCAAGTGCCGATGTTACGCCCCACGGCCAGCATGGAATCGATGATCGACTGGCGGTCGATGCCGCCATCGACCCGGTACTCGCGGCGGCTCAGATCTTCCAGGATCCGCTCCAGGCTGGCCGTCACATTCAGATAGCTTGCGCCGACATTCTGTTTGCCGCCGCTGTGGTTGTAGAATAGGATCGCCACACGCCGTTCGGCCGCGGCGGTCCGCCGCAGCCGGGCCCAGGCCATCGCCCGCCGGATCTGCCACTGGTAGTTCTCCTCGATGACCACCGTGCGGTAGTAGCGCAGTCCGGTCGCCTCGTTCTCCACCGGTTGCCGGGCGGCGATGACCGTGGGCTCGATCAGCCCGGCGAATTCGGGCGTCACGATGCCGGGCAGCAGGTACGAGGCCGCGATCCCCTGTCCGCTCTGCCGCCACTGCTCCCGGGGCTCGTTCAGGATGATGCTATTTAGGACCGGCACGTCCAACCGCTGCAGTTCCTGCGCGTGCTGGGACTGCTCCTGCATCAAACGGAAACTCGACGTAAGCAGCACGTCGACGCCGGCGAAGAACCGGTTCATCGGCGATGGGGTTGACACATCGCCGCGGCCGACGGGCAGGAACCAGAATCCCAACACGGGATTGGCTCCGGCGCGTTCGAGTCCGCGGATCAGTTGCGAGAAATAGTCCGTCTCTTCGTTTAGATACAACGTATTGTAGACGAAGATGCCGACTTTCGGCGCTTCGGCCTTGAACCCAGGCCGCGCCGCATACCACTTCCAATAACTGTCCGCATCCGCGAAGACGCGATCCGCGTCCGGATGGTAGATTCCCTCGATCGCGGGCTCGGCGACTTCCCGCAGAGAAACGCCTTCCACACCATACGCCTCGCACACCCTTTCCAGCAAGCCGATCATGTTTTCGACACCGCGGTTGCGGAAGTACGGACCGAGGTTGGGCAAGTCATCGATCAGCACGACGTCTTCCAGCGCTGCCTGGCTCGAGTCAGCTACGGCCCATACTCCCTGTTTGACGGCGGCTGCCACGGCTTTGTCGAGTCCGGGAATCGAACAGCGGAGCACCAGGATCATGTCGCATCCGGTGAAATCCAACGGCCGCGGAGATTCCAGCCATTCCTGCTCGACCCACAGATCCAAAACCAACTTGTCCGTGCCGTGCAGAGCGCGGAACCGGTCGTATGCCCGGACAAGGATCGGCGTATGGACCGAGGTCATCGCCACGGCCAATCGCACGGGTTCCCCGGCGGCCTTGGTCCGAACCGACCCCCGCACACCGGAAGGCCCGGGAGCGTCGGCGGAAACCGCCTCACGGGACTTCTTCGGGCTGGGCGCGGCGTCTTGCGAACTGCCTGCCAAAGGCGCCAGCAGCACCGCCGCCACGCACAACCAGGCCCGTTCAATCCGGGACATAGATCACCTCTCCGTTCTCCAGTTCGTAGGCCACGCCCAATCGAAATCCCTGGCCGCCGGCCTTGCGCGGACTTAGTTGCTGGACGCGCAGCGTCTTGTCTTTGCGCGAGATCACCTCCGTCTGCCCCTCGGCGGTCCGCCGGATCAGCGTCCAGTCGTCGTTCGCTTGCACCAGGCCGCGGAGGTTCAGCGCTCCCAAGGCCGTCAGCAGGAACGCGATCGCCAGGACGATCGACAGATCGAACAGGTTCGGCATCAGCGTCAGCGGGTCCTCGTCCGCCATCGCGTCCATAAACCGGCTGGGCCGGGAGCGTCGTTTCATGCCGGGACCTCCTCCGCCTCGAACCGCCGATCGGCCAACGCCAACGGCTCGGCTGCCTGCAATTCCAGCAGCGTCCGAGCCAATTCGGCGACCAATTCCACGTCGCCGGCCACCACGTCGGCCGTGTGCGCCCGGGACATCGCAATGGCATAGCTGACGCCTCCGATCAAGAGCCCCACGACCGTGGTCGAAAAAGCCACGACCAGCTGGCCGGACAATCGGCCCAGATCGCCCTCGTTCAGCGCCATCAGGCCGGGTCCCAGGGGCACCAGCGTCCCGATCAAACCGAGCAACGGTCCCAGCCGCACCAGAACTCGCGTTTGGTTCACGTCCTGCGCCAAAGCCGCTTCGACCCGACCGACGAGATGGTCGATCCGAGCCGCCAGCGTGCCGCGAGGACCACGATCCAGCTCGTCCAGAAGCTGTTGGACGAACCGCCGCAGTTGCGGGTGCTGCCCTCGGCTTTGGGCTAGGACCGTCAGCGACGGCACCAGCGAACCATGCTCGTCGGGGTGGATGTCCCGCACCTGACGGATCGCGTCGTGCTTGCGCTGACCGCGCGCAAGCCACGCGTCCTGGACCGCTTCGCCCAGGTGCCACATCATCCGCAAAAACCCCGCGGCCAACAGCGCCAACGTGGGATATAGCAGCAGCAGACTGGTCCGGTAGACCAGTTCCCCGACATTCCAGGATTCCATGACAACCGGATCGATCCCCCACGAGCCAAACTCAGTAACACGATCGCGGTTATCTTATTACTCCGTCGAGTGCCAGTCAACACGCCGCAGGGGTCCAATTCGTTGCTCACAGGCTGGTTCAGAGCCATTGACGCAAGGTCACCGCCACGGTAATTTAGTAATACGAATGTCGGTTTCTTCATATCTGCACAGGGGAGGCACGTGGTGAAACGTCACGCTTTCACACTCGTCGAATTGCTGGTGGTGATCGCCATCATCGGCATTCTTGTCGGACTGTTGCTGCCCGCCATCCAGGCTGCCAGGGAGGCGGCGCGGCGCACGCAGTGCATCAGCAACCTCCGCCAATTGGGGATTGCCCTGCAAACCTACCACGATACGCACAAGGCGTTCCCGCTGAACCGCACGGGTAAGACCGCGCAGAATTGGTCGGCGCTGTCCATGATCTCGCCGTACGTCGAACAGGCGAACATCTTCAACAACCTTGATTTCAGCGGCTATCCGTACACCGTCACGATCGGGACGGGTGTGACGTATGATGCCGGCCCCAACCAGGAAGTGGCGAAAACCGTGGTCAACGTGTTCTTATGTCCCTCCGATCCCGGCGGGATCAATAGTCCCGACGGTCTGGCGCCCACCAATTACCTGTTCAACGTGGGCAGCGGACGGGTCAACAACGGCTCGATCTCGGTGAACACGACCACGGGAGCAGGCCCCGACGGCATCGCCTTTCAGGCGTCCAACGTCCGCATCGCCGACGTCATCGACGGGACCTCGAACACGGTCGCCATCGGGGAGAGCACCAAGGGATTGGGCATCGATCTTGCACCCTTCCAGAACGTCAGGCGGCAGCACATCCGAAACAGTTCGTTCTTTCCGGCCTGCAACGCGACCGCAGCCGACAACGTGTGGTACGGAGATCGTGGCGACAAGTGGGTGAGCGGCAGCTACCCCTTCGCGGCCATGACGTTCTTCCTGCCGCCCAACTCCGCGCGGGCAGACTGCCTGAACGGCTCCGCCACGAGCGCGTTGATGGGACCGCGGAGCTACCACTCGGGTGGCGTCAACACCGTCTTTTGTGACGGACACACGGCGTTTCTGGCGGACTCCCTCGACCAGTCCACGATCCAGGCGCTCGCCACGAGAGCCGGCGGCGAAGTAATCCCGGCATTCTGAGACCACGAACTGTTGCTGCGCGGGCTGCCGCCCAGGGCCCTGATCGCGCGCCGCCCCGACGCTTCGATCCAGACCGGATACCTGGCCGCACGCCCGCGTCCTGCCGTTTCTGGGGCAGGGCATCGTCTTCGTCCCCTTGGCCAAGGTCCGAAATTACGACCTGCACAACGTCTTGGGGTTCTATATCTTTCCGGTCGCCGTGGTCATCGCGTCGACGGGCCTCGTGTGGGGGTTCGACTGGTTCAACGGTATACCTACTACAAGACGGACCACTTCGACTTCGATCCGGTCACGCTCGCGGCGGCACCGGTCAAAGATTCGTGGGGGAAATACGACGATGCGACGACGGCAGGCATCGTCCGCCGCGTGAATTACGACGTCCACATCGGGGCGATCCTGGGGCTCCCCGGCAAGATCGTCGCTATTTTGGTCAGCCTTATCGCCGCCAGCCTGCCGGTTACCGGTTTCTTGATCTGATGCGGGAAGGGGAAACGAAAGGGGGCAGAACGAAAGGGGGCAGACCCTTGACGGCCGATTTGTCATCGGTTATCCTCCGTGCCAGCTACTAGACGATGTCTTGTAGAAGAAATCATCGATTACCAACCAGGCAGGCGGGCTGTTGGTTTAGGCGGTGGTGGTACGTGGGGTAAGCTTCCAGCTTGCCGGCACTGCCTATGTTCAATGGGCTATTTGCATCCGTTGCCCATTCCGCAAGCTGGAAGCTTGCGCCACGATTACATCAACAGCCCGCAGGGACCCCCTCGTTTCGCTCGGACGCCGCGGCGGGACCTAGCCGCGGACGGAAAGGCGATGAAGCAGCCGAAGACGCTCAGCAACTCGCAGCGGTCTACCTCGACGACGGAAAGGAACCCCAAATGGCATGGCCCCCCCGACGGCTCGCGCCGACGCACGTTTTCCAAGGCTTCACCTTGGTCGAGCTATTGGTGGTGATTGCGATCATTGGGATCTTGGTCGCCTTGTTGCTGCCGGCCGTACAGGCGGCCCGCGAGGCGAGCCGCCGGGCCCAGTGTACCAATACGCTCAAGCAGCTGGCGTTGGCAGCTCACCAATACCACGATGCCGTGCGCACGTTTCCGCCCGCGATCGTATTCACACGGTTCTATCCTACTCCCACGCCGCGTTATGCCGGCGTGAGCTTGTTCGTCCACCTCTTGCCCTATCTAGAGATGAACGGCCTTCGCGGGCAGTGGGATGTCAACGACGCCGAGAGCGTGTTCACTGGGGGAAAGGACTCGCTGTCGGCCCAGGGACCGAACCTGCTGTGTCCGTCAGAACCCGAGCACGAGAACCCGTTGTACTACGACTCGCATGTCTGGGGGATGGCGACCGATCGCTGGATCCGGGTCACCAGCTACGCAGGCAACGGCGGAACCCGCTCCTATCATCCGAACTCGGGTTTCTTGATGGCCGACGGGATCTTCTTCCATGTGGGGCTCAACTCGAAGCCCCAGCCGGACCAGCAACCGGTGCGATGGGCCGACATCACGGATGGCACCAGCAACACGCTTTTCTTCAGCGAGCGGAGCCGCTGGGACCCCAACTACAACACCTTTGCCGAGCAAGGCTGGGACTGGGCGTTCCGCAACTACGGGAATTGGTGCGGCACGAGCGGCCAGTCGCTGTCGCACGTGACGCTCAGCAGCTATTCCCCGCTCAATTACCGGCTGCCGTTTGACTACGACCACCGGGCTGGCGCGAGCCCACCGGCCAACAGCGTGGCCGACTTCAAGTATTACATCGACCTCCGAGTCTGCGCCTATGGCAGCAACCATCCGGGTGGCGCCAATCTGGCGCTGTGCGATGGTTCCGTTCGCTTCTTCTCGGAATCGATTCCTCTGATCAACTTGCGGGCTCTGAGCACGCGGCAGGGCGGTGAAGCGGAGGGTGCCCCATGAACTCCTCATGGACGAGACGGATCCGACCTTGATTCATTGTGCAGACTGGCGTCCGTTGCCCAGCAATCATGGGACGAAATCAAACATGAACGCCAGAAAGCTCGCCCAATACGAAGCTCGAGCCGACATCCTCAAGGCGCTGGCCCATCCCGCGCGGTTGTTGATTGTGGACGAATTGTCGCAGCACGGCGAACGCTGCGTCTGTGAGTTGACCAAGCTAATCGGCTCGGACATGTCCACGGTTTCGCGTCACCTGGCCCTGCTCGAAGGCGCCGGCATCGTCGAGGACGAGAAGCGGGGGCAGATGGTATTTTACCGGCTGCGGGTGCCGTGCATCACGAGTCTTTTCGAATGCGTCGCGTCGGTGATGGCGTGCAACGCCGAGAGGCACCGGGACCTGATGGCGTGATCCCCGGCTGCCGCCGCAATCGGGCAGGCGATGCCCCGCGGGCTGCCCCCTGTCGTCGCGGCTGCGGGCAAGACCCGCGTTGCTGCGGTAAGCGGATCCCGGCCTCGCGGTGTCCGCGCGTTGTGCCTGCATCTTCGCTGCGACCATCAGGCTAGAGCTTGCTCGGGACCTCGCCGCCGCGGCACGTTCCCATGGCGCGCCACGCAGGGAGCTCGATCGAATCGCCCACGAAGCGGACGCTCCCGTCGGCTAGCAGCGCATGGACGCCGCCCGGGTGATTGCTGCGAACGTGGTAAAACCCCGTGTGCATCTGGCCGGCTAGATCCGGGATCTTGGGGTTCGGCGAGAGATAGGTGCAGAACATCGTGAACATCTGCCTGCCGATGATCCAACCGGCACCTCGGCTGCCTCGCCACGTTGTACACCCGGCGGCGACGGCGGCTAAGTCGGGATTGACCACCCCGGAATAGCCAGCACCGCCGGCGACGAATGTCCATCCCGCCGGCCAGCCCAACTGACGCTGCGGATCCTGCGGTTGGGGCCCGGTCGTGTCCTGATGCGACCCCAGCAAGGTTTCCGACATCACGACCGTGTTGCTCGTCCCGTCAACCGCGTCGCGAAAACCACAGGCAGAGCCGATGTAAAAAAGCCCATGGGTCGCATATCGGGCGTCATAGCTGGTCCCCGTCCCCGAACCGCTGCAGACGACGTAATTGCCACCGGCGAAAGCGTCACCCGGATTGCTGATCTGGTACTCGGTGAACACGTCGCGCATGCCGTCGCTGGGGCAGCGAAACAGGGGCAACACGGTGCGGGCTGCCTCCGCCTGGACCGGATTCAAGTAGACTGCACCCTGAGCCCCGGCCAGGAGCACTTGCGAGAAATCGATGAGGTCCCGAACGTTCTCTTGCTCCACATAGGGAAGCAACTTGGCCTGCGCGGAAAAGCCGCGACCATCGCTGATCCCCGGAAACACCTTGTAGGTGTCGTGATAGTTGTGCAGGGCCACTCCCAACTGTTTGAGGTTGTTGCCGCAGCTCATCCGCCGGGACGCCTCGCGGGCCGCCTGAATCGCGGGCAAGAGCAGCCCGACGAGAATCCCGATGATGGCGATCACGACCAGAAGCTCGATCAAGGTGAATCCAACGCAGGATTGCCGTTTGTCCGTCACTGCCCGTCCTCCCGCCGCAGCCGTCGGCCGCAGTCCAAGGGCCAAGTTGCCACTCTTCGCCCGCAGACCCAGCAGCCAGTTCGACCGCATTCCAGAGTATGACAAAGTTGGAAAACATATTACCGGATACTCCGGGGGTGTCAATCGGACAGGCAGCTCCAACCCACGAGTACTCAAGGCAGCAAGCCGAAGGCGTTGGATTCTTGTATTTCGCTGAGAATTAAACTCCCCGCTGGTAATACGATGAATAGAATCGTAAGATGCTCGCCATCGGCCTCCGCCGCCAAGACGAATGCGGGGCTCTGCCGGAGTCCTTCTCCTTGCGCGGGATCGGTTGGGCCGATCCCCCAGTCACACCGGACCGATGCCGACGAAAACGAAGAAAGGAACTTGCGATGCGATTGCTGGTTTGTGGCAAGTTGTGTTCCGTCCTGCTGGCCGCCAGCTTGTTTGCCGTGTCACGGGGGATCGCGGCGGATGCCGCGGCCCCTAATCCTCCTGCGCCTCAACTGTACCTGGTCGGCGTTGGTCCCGGCGATCCGGATCTGGTCACGATCCGGGCCCTGAACGTGATGAAGAAGGCCGATTTGCTGTTCGGCTCCAGCCGGGTCAAGGAGAAATTCCCGGCGGAGTTGGAGGGCAAGGAGATCATCGACGGCTATTGGCGGCTGTTTCCCTACTACGGCCAGGATCCGACCAAGTTGCAAGGTGAGGAGCGTCGTGATGCCGAAGAGTTGGCTGTCAAGCGGAACGCGTTCATCGGCAAGGTCCGGGAGGCCGTCAGCCAGGGCAAGACGGTGGCCATCGTGGACAGTGGCGATCCGCTGATTTACGGTCCTTGGGCTTGGTGCTTGGAGGAATTCGAGGATCTGCGGCCGGTTGTGGTTCCGGGCGTGAGTTGCTTCAATGCGGCCAACGCCGCCTTGGGGCGGGGCGTCACCAACGGCGAGCACACCAAATCGGTGATCCTGACTGCCGCGGACTGGCCGGGGAAGACGGACACGATCGAAAACCTGTCCAGGCACCACTCGACGATGGTCCTGTTCACGATGCGGACGGACTTTGAAGAGTTCATCAAGAAGTTGTCGGTCAATTACCCGGCGGAGACTCCGGTTGCCATCGTGATCCAGGCGGGCTATGCGGACAAGGAGCGAGTGATCGAAGCCACGTTGGGCACGATCCTGAATCAAGTCGGCCAGAAGGACCTGCCGTTCGAGTACATGATCTACGTCGGCGATTTCCTGACGTTTCGTCACCAGAAAGCCGAGTAGACGGCGTTGACATGCCGAAGGATTCGAGGCCATACTCTAGGGAGGAAGCGTGTTTCGCGAGGCCTCCTGATGTTTGAGCGGACGCAGCGAACGATTGCGATGGCGGCGTTGGCCGGTTACCTGCTCACGGTAACGACGGCACTTCCGTTGCACCGTTGCGAGGCACCGCGGACCGGTTCGGCGAGCTGCGCCGTCACGGTTTGTACGCATTGTCACCAACCGTGCGGGACGACGACGACGGCCGGGCACGCGACCGCGATCGGCGTCGATGCCGCGGACGCGACTCACAGCAAAGGCGACTGCTTCGTCTGCCACCTGCTGGCTCAAAAATGCCTCCCGCTCCCTGGCCTGAGTTCGGTTGGCCGGGGCGAAATCATCTCGGAGATTCCGGTCGCCAACCCTCGTCCGGCGGCTCGGACGCCGTCCTACTCTTGGCCGATTCGCGCCCCTCCCAGCGTCGCGTGACCTTTGTCACTTGCTTGACTTTACCGCGGGCCGCATGCACCGGCGCGCCTGCGCACGCGATTTCTAACGCATGCATTCTCTGGGAGTAAATCGGTTATGTTCAGGCGACAGTCTGGTTTTACGTTAGTCGAATTGTTAGTCGTCATTGCCATCATTGGAATCCTCGTCGCGTTGCTTTTGCCCGCCATCCAAATGGCTCGGGAGGCGGCCCGCCGTACCTCGTGCAGCAACAACATGAAGCAGATCGGACTTGGCCTGCACATGTACCACGATACGTTCCACCAACTGCCGGCAGGTTGGCGCGGCTACGACCCCAGCAACGGCAGCCCCTTTTGGTTTGGCGTTCCCGGGTGGGCGTGGAGCGCCGGCATCTTGCCGTACATGGAGCAGACGTCGCTGTACGGGGATGACGTGCATTTCGAGTTTCCGGTCAGCGACGCGGTGAACACGGACGCTCGGCTGGCTCAAATCAAAATCTACCGTTGCCCGACGGATATCGGGAGCGGCGTCTTTGATCTCCAAGGCGGCGGGTTTTCGGTCGGCAGCGGCGTGCCGTTTCCGGTCAAGATGGCGACGGGAAACTACATCGGCGTTTTCGGCACCGTCGACTTTCATCTCGTCTGCAATCCAAGTTCACCCTCCTTCAACAGCTGCGAAGGCGACGGCGTGCTGATGCTGAACCGGCAGTTTCGTTTTGCGGACATCTTGGACGGCTTGAGCACCACGCTGATCGTCGGCGAACGCAACTCGAAACTTGCTCCATCCACTTGGGTGGGCGTCGTGACCGGCGGCCAGCACGGGGTGGCGCGAGTCGCCGGAGTCGCCAGTTATGCGCCGAACTCGACGGACACGCCGGCCCACTACTTCCACAACTTCAGCAGCTTCCACCCGGCGGGCACGAATTTCCTGTCGGCCGATGGCGCAGTGCACCTGGTCGCCGAGACGATCGACCAGCAGGTCTACCACGCCCTGTGTACGCGTGCCGCGGGCGATGTGGTGGAGAAATACTGACGCGTCTGGAAAATTGAAAGCGGGCAGGTTTCCCAACCTGCCGTTTCTAAGGAATTCGAGCAGGGGAGAAAACCTGCTCCGCGCCGCTGGCATGTCGGGCTGCCGGCACCTGTCGTGCGAGGTTTTCAGCCCTCGCAATGAGCCGGTCTCTGCAGAACTTGGCCCTCAAGCAACCGCGCGAAAACTTCGTCGGCTGCCGTCTCGACACACTGCTTGCAGGACAGCCGTCCCAGTTGGCGGATCTCCCGGCATGAGGGCGATCCCGCCGCTTGGGTGAACTTGTCGTGCAGCGTCTGACGGGCGGAATCGTCGGCGAGCATGGTTTTCGCGGCAAACAGCGCACCGCATTCTCCCTGGGGAGCCCGTCCACTGCCCAGACGCGAGAATCGTTCCACACAACGCTGGTCCACGCCCGTCAGGCTCGCGTAGGCTTTCAAGACCGCCTGCGCACAATTGTTCCGATCGGGCCCGCGAAACAAGCTTACGGCGTCCGGCTTTTCCATGATGCTCTTCCATCCGTCTTGGTTGGACTTGCAGGCAACGGCGGTTCGACGCTTCCCAGTTCTCGCGCGGCAGCCACGCTGCGACACAAACATGATAGATGCTTCGGCGAGTGCGTCGGTTACAGAATCCGTGTTGCATCATGCCAGAGACATTCCGTGATTGGAGTGGCAGATTGCAAGACGGTCCTTTCCGGGCGCCACGCCCATCGGTCGCCAATAACGCCGTGACTTCGCCCGGGTTGGGCATTTCCCTGGGATTAGCTGCGATGCCGAAGCAAGTGCCGCCGCTTTGGCACGCATCGTGCTTTCTTCCCGACGACGGGGCCGCGCACGGGAACATAACATCCAATATTCAGTATTGCCAATGGCAAAGGAGATTCATGATGCCTGGACGAGATAAGACAGGCCCGTTGGGGCAAGGTCCGATGACGGGCCGCGGGAGAGGATTTCGTGGAGGCGGAGGCGGTCGTGGCCAAGGCGGCCAAGGTCGCGGCTGGGGACGGCGGAACATGTTCCGCGCCACCGGACTCACCGGCTGGCAGCGCGAGGCGTTGGCGGCGGCGCAAGCGGCGGAAGCCGGTTCTGCGGCTCCGGTTGCCAGTGCTGGCAGCCAGCACGAGTTGGCGACGCTTAAAGAGCAAGCCGACGGTTTGGCGACAGCGCTGGAGGAGATCCGTCGGCGAATCGAGGAAATCCAAGGGCAGCGGGCAAAGCCGGAACCGGTCGTACCGCAGGCGAATGGCTAGTGCGTTGTCCAGATTAAATGTTGGGGTAGCCGTGGTCGCCAGACCGCGGGAATCCCGCACTCTGGCGAGTGCGGCTACCCGAGAATCAAGGTTGGCCAACGCACTAGCACCGTGCAAGGGACAAGGTCATGCGGATTGCGGTAGCAAGCGGCAAAGGTGGTACGGGCAAGACCATCATCGCGACCAACCTGGCTTATCTCGCCGCCCAAGCCGGCCGCGCAGTGGTGTATGCGGATTGCGACGTGGAGGAGCCGAACGGGTACCTGTTCCTCAAGCCCACGATTGCCCAAGAACGTCCCATCGATCGCTTGATCCCGGTGGTGGATGCGGACCGCTGCACCTTGTGCGGACGATGCAGCGATGCCTGCCGCTTTGGCGCCATCGCCTGCGTGGGCAAGTCCGTGCTGGTCTTTGCCGAGTTGTGCCACGCCTGCGGCGGGTGTCAGCTGGCTTGTCCCGAACAGGCCCTCCGCGAAGAGCCGCGATCCATCGGCCGGCTGCGGCTGGGTTCGAGCGGTTCCGTGCGTTTCCTGGAGGGCGTGTTGAACGTCGGCGAGGCCATGAGTCCGCCCGCGATTCGAGCCGTCAAGGCCGCGTTGCCGCCGGATCCCGGCTTGGTCATCCTCGACTGTCCGCCCGGCACCTCGTGTCCCGTGATCGAAAGCGTTCGCGGCGCCGACCTGGTGTTGCTGGTGACCGAGCCGACGCTCTTCGGGCTGTGCGACTTGGGACTGGCGGTGGAGATGACCCGGACCCTGGGACTGGCGTTTGCCGTGGTGGTCAACCGTGCCGATACGGGCGACCGGGAGGTCTGGCAGTACTGCCAGCGTCAGGGGATCGACATTTTGGCCGAGCTTCCGGATGACCGGGCCGTGGCCGAAGCGTATTCGCGCGGCGAATTGGCGGCCGTGGCCGTGCCGCGTTGGGCGGAACACCTGAACGGATTGCTGGAGGCCCTGGCATCGGGACGGGCCTCCCCGGAGCGAGTGGTGGCATGAGGGAATTGGTCGTAATTAGCGGCAAGGGCGGCGCGGGCAAGACGTCGCTCGTCGGGGCGTTTGCGAGTCTCGCCCAGAAGGCGGTCGTGACCGACTGCGACGTGGACGCCGCCGACTTGCACCTGATCCTCCAGCCGCAGATTCGGCACCGTGCTGATTTCCTCGGGGGCAGCAAGGCAAGGATCAATCCCGAACGCTGCCTGGCTCGGGGACAGTGCGCGGAACTGTGTCGCTTCGAGGCTATCTCGTTCGATGGTCCGGGCAACGATCGGGTGGCCAAAACGTTTCGTATCGACACCCTGGCCTGCGAGGGGTGCGGAGTATGCGTCGACTATTGTCCCCATCACGCGATAGAGTTGGAGCCGGTGGTCTGCGGGCAGTGGTTTGTCTCGGAGACCCGCTGCGGCCCGTTGGTGTACGCCCGGCTCGGCGCGGGGGCAGAGAACTCCGGCAAGTTGGTGACGCACCTCCGCCGCACCGCTCAGCAGCTGGCCGTCGAGCGTCAGCTGGACCTGATTCTGTGCGACGGTTCGCCCGGCATTGGCTGTCCGGTGATTGCCTCGCTGACGGGTGCCAGTCTGGCTCTGTTTGTCGTCGAACCAACGGTTTCCGGCCTGCACGATTTTCGCCGTGTGGCCGAGCTGGCCATGCAGTTGGGCGTCCCGGGAATGCTGGCCGTGAACAAAGCCGATTTGAATGAGGAAGCAACGAGGCAGTTGGAAGACCTGGCCCGGCAGCGCGGAATCGCGGTGGTTGGCCGCGTACCGTATGACTCGGCCGTGACCCGCGCTCAGGTGGCGCGGCAAACGGTCGTCGAGGCGTCGAACGGCCCTGCCGCCCAAGCCATTCGCACCCTCTGGACCGAGGTCCACCGGCGGTTGCAGGCCACCACGCTCGCACCCGTCAGAGTCCCGGTCCAACTGACGCTCCCAGCCCATGCAGTGAGTGTGAGCCCAATGCCATGACCCGTGCCATCTTGCCCCGCCCCCTGACCCCTGACCAATGACCCCTCGCAGCATCCAACACGATCTCGTTCGCGCATCGGTTTCGGCCCTGCGCCGGCGCAGCCATCCCGGCTGTTTTGTTTGCGGCCCGGCCAACGGGCACGGCCTGGGGCTCGAATTCCGCTTGGGCGAAAACGGTGTAGTGGAGGCAGCCTTTGCCTGCCAGAAGGTGTTCGAAGGTTATCCGGCCACGCTGCATGGCGGGATTATTTGTACGCTCTTGGACGGCGCGATGACGAACTGCCTGTTCGCCCACGGCCATGCTGGTCTGACCGCCGAACTGAAGGTCCGTTTCCGCCATCCGGTGATGACGGAGCGGCCGGCCCGGGTCCGGGCCTGGATCGCTTCGTCCTTGCGGCCGCTGCACGAACTGGCGGCGGAATTGGTGCAGGAAGAACAGGTCATGGCGACGGCGCGGGGACGGTTCCTGGAGAAATCGGCACGGGGATTATTCGACTCGAGACACTCAGAAATCCCGGTTTACGGTCGGCGAAACGTTTTGACACCTGGCAAGCGGCCGCCGGCCCCGTGACCGAGTTTTGCGGCGAATGCAAGAGCGAGGGGGAACGACCAATGATAACGCACAAACACGTTTCGGATCCTGAGATACGGCCGGCAAACGAGTTGGGCGGTTCGCAGGCAATGCCCGAGCGCGGCACGGGAAGTGCCTCTACTATTCTCCGGGAAATGCGGGCCCACGCGCCGTTTACGATGTTCGGCACGCTGACGGGGATCACCATCCTCGTCACCTTGATCTCCGCCGAAGCGTTGCCGGCGATTTCCACGCGTCTGTTCTGGGGCCTGCACCCGCTGCACGTGTTGCTCAGCGCGCTGGTGACCACCGCCATGTTCACTTTGCACAGTCGGCGCAGTTTGTGGGCCATGATCGCCATCGGGTACGTCGGCTCCGTCGGAATTGCGACGCTCAGTGACTGCGTGATACCGTACATCGGCGAGACCTTGTCGGCATTCCCCAACCGCGGCATCCATCTGGGTTTTGTCGAAAAGTGGTGGCTGGTCAATCCGCTGGCTGCCGCGGGAATTTTGTGGGGCTATCTCTGGCCACGCACCAAGATCGCGCACGCCGGGCACGTGCTGTTGAGCACCTGGGCATCGCTGTTTCACATGACCATGGCGATGGGAGCCGATTTGGGCATTCTGCAATACGCCGCAATTGCCTTGTTCTTGTTTCTCGCGGTGTGGATCCCCTGCTGTACCAGCGACATTGTGTTCCCTCTGCTGTTCACCAAGAAGTAATTACGACTTTTTGGAACACTCCCATGACCGTCTAGGATCCAGTGGGGCTCGGGTCCCTCATCGGCGACCGTTACCGGACCTGCGCAAGCGGAAAATGCCTTCGCGCCTTGTGGTGGCCGAAGGTGGCCGCTCGGTTCCGTCGAGCCCATCCCGCGAGCGCTTTTCCGGAATCGAAAGAAACGTGCAACCGGTGCTAGACGACTTGCACCCGGCCGCTAATCGGGCGCACCGGGGTGTTTACTCGGGGCGCAGTTTGGACGACAATCGCGGCATCGGACGGCGACCGGCCAAGCTCGCCACCGAAACCCGAAACGACATCCGCATTCCTTCGGTGACAAGATCATGAAAACACCGCTCCTGCTTTGCGCCGTCCTGATTGCTGCAGTGCTTGCCGTCAACGCGCCGCTCTTCGGCGCCGAGCAGTCCCATGCCGGCAAACCCAATATCGTGATCATTTTCGCGGACGACCTGGGCTACGGCGATCTGGGCTGCTATGGCTCGCCCACGATTCGCACGCCGTACCTGGACGGGATGGCGGCGGAGGGGTTGCGGTTCACCGATTTCTACTCGGCGGCGGAAGTCTGCACGCCCAGCCGCGCGGCGCTGCTGACCGGTCGGTATCCCATCCGCAGCGGCATGTGCGGGGATCGGCGGGTGCTGTTTCCCAACTCGGCAGGCGGCTTGCCGGCAGCGGAGATCACCATCGCCGAGGCCCTGAAGCCGCACGGCTACGCGACGGCGCACGTCGGCAAATGGCACCTGGGAATTCACGCCGGTGGCCGCCCGCTGGACCAGGGCTTCGACCACAGCTTCGGCTTGCCCTATTCCAACGACATGGATGGCCGTCCCGGACTGCCCCGCGGCGCGTCCGGCTTGCCCGATCCGCCGCGCGACGGCTGGAACGTTGCGCTGCTGCGGGACGGCCATGTTGTGGAGCAGCCTGCCGACCAGACGACGCTCACGCGACGCTACACGGAGGACGCGGTGCAGTTCATCCGGGAGAAGAAGGACGGACCGTTCTTTCTGTACTTCCCGCACACTTTCCCCCATGTGCCGCTGTTCGCCTCGCCCGCGTTCAAGGGCCGAAGCCGCGCCGGCATCTACGGCGATGCGGTCGAGGAACTGGACTGGAGCGTGGGCCAAGTGCTCGACGCTTTGACGAAGGAAGGCATTGCGGAACGGACGCTCGTCTTCTTCACCAGCGATAACGGCCCGTGGCTGATCATGGGCGACCAGGGCGGCAGCGCGGGCTTGCTGCGGGATGGCAAAGGCAGCACGTGGGAGGGCGGGATGCGCGTGCCGGGCATCGCCTGGATGCCGGGCCGCATCCGGCCGGGGGTGTCGTCCGAACTGGCGCACGCGATGGACCTGCTGCCCACGGCGCTCGGGTTGGCCGGCGTGCCGCTGCCCGCCGGAGTGACGCTTGATGGCACCGACCTGGCGCCGCTGCTGTTCGAAGGCAACTCGTTGCCGTCGCGACCGTTCTTTTACTACCGTGGCGACCAGTTGTTCGCCTGCCGCCTTGGCCAGTGGAAAGCACACTTCAAAACGCAGACCGGCTACGGCGAGCCGAAGCCCGATATGCATGAACCGCCGCTGCTGTTCCACTTGGGCCGCGACCCGTCCGAGAAACGCGACGTGGCCGCCGGGCATCCGGAAGTGATCGCCCAAATCCAGGAAGCCGTCCAGGCCCATCAGGCCGAAGTCGTTCCCGGTGAATCGCAACTGAAATGAGGAAGGCAATCGGGGAGATGGCAGAATGATGGGGGCAGAACGATCGATGAAATTCACCTCATCATTCTGCCCCCATCATTCTGCCAATCTCATTACCAAATAAGAAATCGATTGTGCCAGCGAGAACCCAACCCATGAAAACTTGCCTTCATCTGACCTGTCTTTTCGCGGCGTCTGTCGCCCTGTTGCCCTCGGCGCCGGCTGCCGAGCCGCGTCCGAACATCCTGTTCCTGTTCGCCGACGACTGGGGCCGGTACGCCCGCATCCAGGCCGCGGTCGAAGGCTCGGGCGGGATCAACGACGTGGTGCGCACGCCGAACTTTGACCGGCTTGCCAAGACCGGCGTGCTGTTCCGCAACGCGCACGTCAACGCACCGTCCTGTACGCCGTGCCGCAGTGCGTTGCTGTCCGGCCAGTATTTCTGGCGTACGGGGCGCGGAGCGATCCTGCAAGGTGCGGTTTGGGACTCGGCGATCCCGTCCTACCCGCTGCTACTGAAACAGGCCGGCTACCACATCGGCAAGACCTACAAGGTGTGGAGTCCCGGCACGCCCGCGGATGCACCCTACGGCGGCCAGCAACACGCCTACGAGAAAGCCGGCCGGCGCTTCAATCAGTTTTCCCAGAACGCCACCAAGTTGGTGGCAGACGGGATGCCTGTCGAGGCGGCGAAGCAAGTGCTGTACGACGAGGTGAAGGGGAACTTTCAAGCATTCCTCGCCGACCGCCAGCCGGGACAGCCGTTCTGCTACTGGTTCGGCCCCACCAACACGCATCGCAAATGGATCAAGGGTTCCGGCAAAGCGCTGTGGGGACTCGATCCCGACGATCTGCAGGGCAAGCTGCCTCCGTTCCTGCCCGACGTCCACGAGGTGCGGGAAGATCTGGCGGACTACTTCGGCGAAATCCTGGCATACGATGCGGCCATCGGCCTGTTGGTGGACGAGGTCCGGAAGGCCGGCGAGTTGGGCAACACGCTGATCGTGATCAGCGGCGATCACGGGGCTCCCGGGTTTCCGCACGGCAAGTGCAACCTGTACGACTTCGGCACCGGCGTCTGCCTGGCGATCGCCGGACCGGGCGTGCGCGGCGGACGCGTAGTGGACGATTTCGTCAACCTGACCGACCTGGCGCCGACGTTCCTGGAGGCGGGCGGCGTTGCGGTGCCGGAGGTAATGACCGGGCGCAGCCTGTGGCCGGTGTTGCAATCTGATCGCCAGGGCTTGGTGGACCCGCAACGAACCTTCGTCGTGACCGGCCGGGAACGCCATGTCGAGATGGCTCGCGCCGGCCACTTGCCGTACCCCCAGCGGGCCATCCGCACGGCCGACTATCTGCTGATCATCAATTTCAAGCCCGACCGTTACCCGCTGGGCGATCCCTACGGACTGGACGGCCCGAATCCGCCTACGGCCGAGGAACTGACCGAGATCACTTTCGTCACCCTGCCGGACGACGACGCCGGCCCGACCAAAGCCTGGCTGGTCGGCCAGTGCAATAATCCGCAGTGGAAACCGTTGTTCGATCTGGCTTACGGCAAACGGCCGCGCGAGGAGCTGTACGATTTGAAGAAGGATCCGCACCAGGTCCATAACGTGGCTGCGGATCCGGCCTACGCGCAGGTCCGTAGCGAGTTGGAGCAGCGACTGATGGACGAATTACGCCGGACCGGCGACCCGCGTTTGGTCGACGATGGCCGGTACTACGAGACCCCGCCCTTGGCCGGCCCGCTGCCAAAAGATGTGCCGCAGCCGAAGCGCAAACGTTGAAGCATTCCGTCCGTACCCAAGGAGAGATTATGAAACGCCTCCATCCCGTTGCTACCTTCGTTTCGTCACTGGCCGCTTTTCGGCCGCGGCTCTGGAGCAGCGTCTGCCTGGCGTTGGCCGTGTTGCTCTGCCCGACGCGAATGCTGCCCCTGTCGTGTGCCGCCGAACCGCCGCCCAACATCATCATCTTCCTGGTCGACGACATGGGTGTGATGGACACGTCGGTGCCGTTCTTGACCGACGCGGCCGGCCAACCGCAGCGTTATCCGGTGAACGACTACTACCGCACGCCGAACATGGAGCGGTTGGCGGCCCGCGGCATCCGCTTCAAAAACTTTTGCGCGATGAGCGTCTGCTCGCCCACCCGCATTTCCATCATGACGGGTCAGAACGCGGCGCGGCATCGCACGACAAACTGGATCAACCCGGACAAGGACAACGCCGGCCCCAACGGACCGCCGCAATGGAACTGGCAGGGGCTGAAGAAAGGTGACGTAACCTTGGCCGGCATCCTCCACGCGAACGGCTATCGCACGATCCATGTCGGCAAGGGGCACTTCGGACCCCGCGTGGCCGAAGGCGCGGAGCCGCGGAATCTGGGGTTTGACGTCAACGTGGGTGGGGCTTCGATCGGCGCTCCGGGCAGCTATTACGGCAAGGCCAATTTCGGCAACGGGGGGAAGCGGGCGGGCAACGCCGTCCCGCATCTGGAGAAGTACCACGGCACCGAGACATTTCTCACGGAGGCGTTGACGATCGAGGCCAAGGCCCGCGTCGCCGACGCCGTCCAGGCGGACAAACCGTTCTTCCTGTATCTGGCTCACTACGCGGTCCACGCGCCGTTCCACAGCGATCCGCGTTTTGCCGAGCACTACCGGGAGTCCGGCAAGCCGGCGCCTGCTCAGGCGTTTGCCACTCTGATCGAGGGCATGGACAAGTCGCTGGGCGATCTGCTCGACCATCTCGACGCACTTGGCATCGCCGAGAACACGCTCGTGTTCTTCCTCGGCGACAACGGCTCCGACGCGCCGCTGGGCCATCAGCACGAGGTCGCCTGTGCCGCTCCGTTGCGCGGCAAGAAGGGCGCGCATTACGAAGGCGGTATGCGCGTGCCCTTCATCGCCGCGTGGGCGAAACCCAACGCCGACCGGCCGTATCAGCAGCGACTGCCAATTCCTGCCGGAGCCATCCAGCCGCAACTCGCATCGGTCTGCGATCTGTTTCCCACCGTTCTGGAGATCGCTGGCATCGATCCGCCGCCGGGCCATGCCGTTGACGGCGCACCACTTGGCACGCTGCTCGCCGGCCAACCCGATCAAAACCGGACGGAGACGTTCCTGATGCACTACCCGCACGCGCCGCATCGCACGGACTATTTCACCTGTTATCGCGACGGCCCGTGGAAGGTCATCTATCACTACCTTCCGTCCGCCGTGTCCGGCAACTCGCATTACCAGCTGTTCCAGCTGGCCGAGGACCCGTTCGAACAACAGGACCTTGCCGCTTCGCGGCCGCAGGAGCTGCGCCGCATGATGCAGAGCCTGATCGCCGCCCTGGAGAAACACGGCGCGGTTTATCCTGTGGACCAGGACGGCGTCACGCCGCTGAAACCCAAGCTGCCGTAGTGCGAACCCCTGGCCTTGCCCACTCAGGATTTCGACGACCATGAAACGCCGCTACCCCGGATCATTCATCAACGCGTGGGATAGGCTTCCAGCCTGTCAGTCAGGAAAGACAGGCAAGATGCCTATCCCACTTTGCCGGTTCGTGAATAGTCCGGGCTGCCTCCTCTTCATCCTCGCCGTGTTCTGCGTTCTAGCTGATTCAGCCCAGGCCGCACCTCGCCCCAATCTGGTCGTGGTCTTGATCGATGACATGGGCTGGGGCGACTTCTCCTGCTTTGGCAATCAGGACGCCCGGACGCCGCACGTGGACCGCCTGGCCGCCGAGGGCATCCGGTTCTCGCAGTTTTACGTCAATTCGCCCATCTGTTCGCCGTCGCGATGTGCCCTGACGACCGGCCAGTATCCCCAGCGGTGGCGCATCACCTCGTTTCTGAACAACCGTGCGGACAACGAGCGTCGCGGCGTCGCGCAATGGCTCGATCCGCGGGCGCCCGTGCTCGCCCGCATCCTCCGCGACAGCGGCTACGCCACGGGGCACTTCGGCAAGTGGCACCTCGGGGGCCAGCGCGATGTGGACGACGCGCCGCCGATCGCGGCTTACGGTTTCGACGAGTCCCTGACCAATTTTGAGGGCATGGGGCCGAAGTTGCTCCCGCTCACCCTCAAGCCGGGCCAGCAGGAACCGGGCAAGATATGGGCGGATGCCGAGCGGTTGGGCCAGCCCGTTACGTGGATGCTGCGGTCCCAAATCACCGGCGGGTTCGTCGCTGCAGCGATCCCTTTCATCGACCGAGCGGCCCGCGCGGGGAAGCCCTGGTACATCAACCTCTGGCCCGATGACGTCCATAGTCCTTTTTGGCCGCCGGTCGACAGGTGGGCCGATCGCAAGCGTGGACTCTATCTCGCTGTGCTGGAGGAAATGGACCGGCAACTCGGCAAGCTGTTCGAGCACATCCGCTCCACACCCGCGCTGCGCGACAACACCTTGATTCTGGTCTGTTCCGACAACGGCCCGGAGTTCGGCGCGGGCAGTGCGGGGCCGTTTCGCGGCGCCAAGACGCAGATCTACGAAGGCGGCATCCGTTCGCCGCTGATTGTCTGGGGACCGGGGTTCATTCCCGCCGAGAAACGCGGCATGCACAACGAAACCTCCGTCTTCGCCGCCTTCGATCTCCCGCCGTCGCTGCTGGCACTGGCCGGACTGAAACCGCCGCCCGGGACCGCCTTGGACGGCGAAGACCTCTCGGCCACGCTGACCGGCCAAGCCGCCGCCTCCCGCGCCGCTCCGATCTTCTGGCGTCGTCCGCCCGACCGAAAATCGTCGCCGCCGCTGATCTTCGAGCCTCAGCCCGATCTGGCCGTGCGCGAGGGATCATGGAAACTGCTCTGCGATTACGACGGCTCGCAGCCCGAACTGTACGATCTCGCGAACGACCGCGGAGAGACGACCAACGTCGCCGCGCAGCATCCCGGCGTCGCCGCCCGCCTCACGGCCGCCGTACTCGCCTGGCACCAATCCATCCCGCCGGACAATGGTCCCGCTCTGGGAGCGAAAGCCGTACGACGCAGTGTTGTGGGAGACAGAAACACCGCTCGTTGATCGCGGAACACAAACCCAAGCGACCGGGGCAACGTAGTCATCCTTTCACCCGCCTCGCCGCGGGGCCAAAATGCAGTAGAATGCGGCTTTCCGACCAAGGAGTGCGCAAATGACAATGACCCTCAAGTCCGCGATCTCGCACTTCGGCGCCGCCGTGAAGGCGAAATTGGTCAACGTGGCCGCCACCGGCGAGCCGGAGGAACAGCTACGCGCGCCTTTGGAAACGCTGCTATTGGACATGACAGAGCTGTGCGGACTCCCTCGCGAGGCCGTCGCTTGTGTGGGCGAATCGGCTTTGTCGGACCTCAAGGCTCGGCCCGACTATGCGGTCACCAAGAGCAAGGTCCTGGTCGGTTTTGTCGAGGTAAAGGCTCCCGGGAAGGGGGCCGACCCGCTCCGATTCAAGGGCCACGACAAGCAGCAATGGGAGCGGCTGCAGTCGCTTCCGAACCTGATCTACACGGATGGAAACGAGTTTAGCCTTTGGCATGAGGGCGAGTTGGTGGCCCATGTCCGCATGGACGGCGACGTTGAGACGTCCGGCAAGGAACTCGGCGCCCCGGGCGAGTTGCTCAAGCTGTTCAACGATTTCTTGCTGTGGGAACCGACGGCGCCCCGCGATGCGAGGCAATTGGCCCGGCAGAGCGCCCGGCTCTGCCGATTCCTCCGGGACGAAGTCACGGAGCAACTTGCCGTGGGCAGCACGGCCCTGACGGCTTTGGCCACCGGTTGGCGAAAGATGCTCTTTCCGGAAGCGACCGATGAGCAGTTCGCCGACGGATACGCCCAGGCGGTGACGTTCGGCTTGCTGGTCGCCAGGGCGCGGCAGATCAAGCTCAGCGAAGGTATCGATCCGGTGGCCAGGGAACTGGGGACGACGAACTCGCTCATCGGCGCGGCCTTGCGGATCTTGACCCAGGAAGTCGAGAGCGAGACAACGCTCAAGACGTCGCTGGCGACGCTCACTCGTGTGCTCGACGTCGTGCAGTGGCCGGCGATCAGCAAGGGTGATCCCGATGCCTGGCTGTATTTCTACGAGGAATTCCTCGAAGTCTACGACAATGCCCTGCGCAAAAAGACGGGTTCGTATTACACGCCGCCGGAGGTCGTGGGAGCGATGGTCCGGCTGGTGGACGAAGCCCTCCGCAGTCCCGATCGCTTTGATTTGCCGCGCGGTCTGGCGGCCAACGAGGTCACCATTGCCGATCCCGCCGTGGGAACGGGAACATTTATGCTCGGCACGCTTCGTCGCATTGCCGAGACGATCGAGGCGAACGAAGGCGAAGGGGCCGTGCCCGCCGCGGTCAATGCCGCCTTGGCCCGCCTGATTGCCTTTGAGATTCAGTTGGGCCCCTTTGCCGTGGCCCAGCTGCGGATCCTGGCCGAGGTCCACGCGTTGACCAACGGTGCGGCAACCGAGACCCCGCGGATGTTTGTCACAAATACGCTGGGCAATCCCCACATCGAGGAAGAATGGCTGCCGAACACGTATGCCCCGATCGCCGAGTCCCGGCGCCAGGCGAATGCCATCAAGAAAACCGAGCCGATCACCGTGGTACTTGGTAATCCGCCGTACAAAGAGAAAGCCAAAGGACTTGGCGGCTGGGTCGAAGGGGAGTGGAAACGGGATGAAAAGACCGCGATCCTCCGCGATTGGATGCCGCCGCGCGAGTGGGGTGTTGGGACGCATGCCAAGCATCTTCGCAATCTGTACATCTATTTTTGGCGTTGGGCAACCCACAAGGTGTTCGATCACGATCCTAAGAACGACACCGGCATCGTCTGCTTCATCACGGTCGCCGGGTTTCTGAACGGGCCTGGCTTCCAGAAGATGCGGGATTATCTGCGCCGCCGGGCCAACGAGATTTGGGTGATTGACTGCTCGCCGGAAGGGTACCAGCCGGACGTCCCCACACGCATTTTTCAGGGAGTCCAGCAGCCGGTCTGTATCGTGTTGGCCTCGCGGGTCAAACGGGAGGACGAAACGCCGGCCATCGTTCGATTTCGTGCCTTACCCCAGGGCGGCCGCGAGTCGAAGTTTGCGGCCCTGGCAACGCTCACACTGGAGGATGATGGCTGGGCCGAATGTCCGACCGATTGGCGCGCAGCGTTCCTGCCCGCCGGCACCGGCGCGTGGTCGACCTTCCCGGCCTTGGATGATTTTTTCGTCTACAACGGTTCGGGAGTGATGCCGGGGCGGACATGGGTTATTGCGCCCGATGCGGAGACGCTAAGGCACCGCTGGGATGCACTCGTCCACGCGCCGGCGGAACAAAAAGAGGACTTGTTCTACCCGCACATGCCCAAAGGAGAGCTGGGGGATCGGCACGTGATGCGTTCCGTTTCGAGCGGGCTGCACGGGCACGAGGCACGTGTCACACCCGTTGGCCATGATGTGGGACCGTGCGTCAAACCCGTTAGGTATGCATTCCGATCCTTTGACCGACAATGGATTATCCCGGACAATCGCCTCATCAATCGGCCCAATCCGCAATTGTGGGAATGGTATTCCGATCAACAGGTACACGTGACGGCGTTCATGCAATGTGCGCCGACATCGGGGCCGGCGATTACGTTTGCGGGGCTTGTGCCCGACCTGCATCATTACAAAGGAAACTTCGGCGGTCGCGTGTTTCCGCTCTGGCAAGAGGGAGCGACCAGAGTCCCGAACCTCCGCCCGGCCCTGCTCGCCTTCCTGAGTCGCCAATATGGCGAAACCGTGAGTCCGGAGGATTTGCTGGCGTACATTGCGGCGGTTGCCGCACACCCTGCCTTTACCCGGCGATTTCAGCCCGACCTTGTTCAGCCGGGGTTGCGCGTTCCGCTGACGGCCAGCGCAAAGGTCTTCCGCGAAGCTGTCGAGATCGGGCGTCGCGTGATCTGGTTGCACACTTTCGGAGAACGATTCACGTCGCCGCACGAGGGGCGGCCGAAGGGTCCGCCGCGGTTGCCGAAGGAGCAAGCTCCCCGCATCCCTGCCAAGGGGGTCATCCCCGGCAGTCCGGACTCGATGCCCGAGACGATCGAGTACGACCCGGCCCGGCAGCGGCTGCGGCTTGGCACCGGCTATATCGAACGGGTCACGCCTGCGGTTTGGGGTTATGAAGTCTCTGGCAAGCAGGTGCTGCGGCAATGGTTCAGCTACCGGCAGAAGAACCGCGAACGCCCGTTGATGGGCGATCGTCGTGCGCCATCCAAGCTCGAAGGAATTCAGGCGAACCAGTGGCTGGCGGAGTACACGACCGATCTGATCGATTTGTTGAACGTGCTGGGACTGCTCGTGGAACTCGAACCACAGCAGTCCGGATTGTTGAAGCGGATCTGTAAGGGCCGGCTGATTTCGGGGAAAGAACTGAAGGACGCCGGTGCGCTCGACTTGCCCGCCAGGCACAAAGCACGGAGGCCGCCACCCCGACAAGCCAGCCTGTTGGACGGCCTCGAATAGCCGGGGCGAAGCACGACAACGAGGAACGCTCGCGCACCAAGCCGGAGGTGCGGAGATCGGCATATCAAGGGTGATGATACCGGTCACATTGACGGTTTCCGGTCGGCCCCCACCGCAACCTGGAAGAGCTTGGTTTCTCGATGGCTCTTTGATGCTGCACTTCCTTGGATGTCCCAGCTGCTTGATGACCTAGCCCATGTGATCGTTACAGTTTAACAAAGCCGTTGCCGCGACGACGCTGGAAGCTGGATTTCTCCGGACATCCAGGGTAGATCTTTAACGGATGTGCCGATGATTCCGAGTATATCGGATACTCCTAAGAAAGGGAGCGGCACATGCTGGTTCGCAGGCTGGGATTTGTCTGTTCATGCGCGCTGGCAGCGGTTTGCCTCTGCACCGTCGCCGGTGTTGCTGGCATTGCCGTCGCGGAAGAATGTGAACAGGAATCGGACTTGGAAGCCAGCGAGGGGGCGGCCGTTGTGGGCGACGAGCCGTCGGATGACGACGACTTCACGTTCCAGCTGACCGATTACCTGCAGGAAACGACGGCGCCAGCCCGGCCCCGGCTGGGCGAGCAAGCGGCTCCGCTGCCGGCGCAAGCTCTGCCCTTGACGCAGGACATTTTCGTGAACGAGGAGCTCCGCCGCCGTCTAGTGGGCTCGGAGCGGCGGATCCGATATCCGTGGGGGACCAGCGAGTACGTGCTCGGTTCGGAAAGTGCCTTTCGCGTCAGTAACGACTTGGGCAACCTGTTGGACAAATCCCTCTCGGCGCCCGCGGCGCGGACGCAGCCACGGTCACCCAACAGCCACGATCCCCGGGTGCGCGGCGCGCGTTCGGGCCGGCTGGTCGTGTCCGGCTCCTATTGGGCACCGGCCCGCGAAGACCTGGACACGCCGCTGGACAAGATCGATTCCCGCATGTTGCAAGACATGGTGGTAATCAAAGGCCCCTACACCGCGCGGCTTGGCCCCGCCCTGCGGTTTGTCGATTTTGAACTGATCGAATCGCCGCGGTACGAGGAAGGCTTCCGCACCTTTGCCGGCACGGCGCTGGAATATAAGACGAACGGCGCCCAGTGGTACGGCCGGCAGAACATTTGGGGCGGCGGCCAGGACTGGGGATTCCGCGTCGGCTACGGGCATCGCACGGGCAGCGACTACGAAACCGGTTCGTCGCTGTTCGATTCCGAGGGCTTGATTCCGGCCAGCTACAATTCGCGGAACCTGCACGTAGCCGGCGGTTACGATCCGACGGACACCAGCCGGCTGGAATTCTATTACCTGCGGCTGGACGAGACGGATGTGGAATACGCGTCGCTGGTCTACGACATCAATGCGTTGCAGACCGACGGGTATCAGTTGCGGTACACTGACTGGGGCGGCGTGGCCTACGACCTGCTCGAAATCGAGGGCTGGTATAACCGCACGGCGTTCACCGGAGACACCAGCCGGCCGGCTAAGAACCGTCATATTTCCACGCTCCGCTCGCAGTTCGGCTTGGCGCCCGACCAATACCTGGTCACCGACGTGGACGGCATGTCGGCCGGCTATCGGGCGGCGGTCACGTGGGGCGAAGCCGAATGCCCGCAGTGGACCGTCGGTACCGACTTGATCCGTCTGGGACAGCAGTTGAACGACGTGGTTCCCGACACGTTCCAGGGCGTTCCGGTTCAGGGGATGAACTATCCCATCCCCCGCTCGGAATCCCTGGACTTCGGTCTGTTCACCGAACAGGTCTTGCCGAACGACAGCGGCCTGACCGTGCGGACCGGTGCCCGCGTCGATTTGATCGCAACCGACGCACGCGAATTTGTGCCAGGCATGGGCGTGTACGACCCCCTCGTGTTCCCGCCGGTGAATATCCCGACGGGCTTGAGCGAACTAAAGGACGCCCCCCTCGAACAGAACTTCTTCCCCTGGTCGCTGTACGCCACAGCGGATTATGCACTGACATCCGCCTGGACGGTGATGGGAGGCGCCGGGTACGGGATGCGGCCGCCGACGCTGACGGAGTTGTACGCCGCCGGATCTTTCCTGGGCAGCCTGCAGCCGGGGCTGACCTACGTCCAGGGCGACCCGGAACTGGACCCGGAGCGGATGATCCAGCTGGACGTGGGCGTGCGCGGCGACCTCGGCGACCTGCGCGTCAGCTTGACCGGCTTCCACGCCTGGGTCTTTGACTACATCACTTATGACAACGTCGCCACCGCGTACCAGCCGCCTTTCCCGCCCTTCGATCCTAGCCAGGTCCTGCAGCAAACGGCCTATGTCAATACGGACTTGGCCACGCTGACGGGGTTCGAGTTGCTGGCCGATCAGGACCTGACCAGCTGGCTGACGGGATTTGCCTGGATGAGTTACGTCCAGGGCGAAGACCACAGCCGGAGCAAACCCTCGCGGATTGGGGCCTTGTTGCGCGACCAAGCCGACTATCCCGCCGATACGCCCCGCAGCTTTGTCGACGATGTCGACAACGAACCCCTGCCCGGCATTTCGCCGTTGGAGGCACGTGTCGGGCTCCGCGTCCACGAACCACATCCCAACCCCGGTTGGGGCGCTGAATTCGAGGTGCGGATGGTCGATCGCCAAGACCGCGTGGCCGCCACGCTGTACGAACAGGTGACGCCGGGTTTCACGATCCTGAATGCCCGTGCCTTTTGGCGGCCTTGGGAGGACTTAGGCATCTTCGGCGGTGTGGAAAACATGACGGATCGGTTCTACCGCGAACACCTTGATTTCCGCACCGGCCGCGGCACCTTCCGCCCCGGAGTGAATTTCTATCTGCTGACCGAAATCGTGTATTGAACTCAAGCCTTGCAGAAATCCCGGCGAACGGTGGGCGTCAGCCCATCGGTGCATTCGAACTACGGTGTGGCATTCACCGCAGCGTGCCCCGCCTGCGGCGTGTCCGAACCGCACGCGGCGACGACTTCGGCGATGTGGCAGACCCGCACCGGCAAGCCGCGGCGGTGGATGCCGAAACTCAGGTGGATGATGCACGCAGGGCAGGACGTCACCAGCAGGTTCGCGCCCGTCCGCTCGATGTTATCCAGCTTGCGGTCGAGCACCTGGAGCGACAGGTCGTAGTGATAGGCGGCATAGGAACCAGCCCCGCCGCAACACCAGTCCGCTTCGGGCAACTCGCGATACTCGATGCCGGGCAGCGAGCGGAGGACGTCGCGCGGCTCGCGCACCAGTTTCTGACCGCGCACGGCATGGCAGGGATCGTGGTAGGTGGCGATCACCTTCTCCCCCGGCTTGACCGCCGGCAGGGGCGCTGCCTGCGGCAGCAACTGGACGATGTCGCGGACCCGTTCCGCCTGAATCGCGGCTGCCTCGCGCCGCGGATCTCCCTCGGGAAACAGCGTCGGGTACTTCTTGAGGAACGAAGCACAACTGGAACAATCGGTGACGATCGCATCGAACTGGCGGTGCTTCAGCAACGCCAGGTTCTTTTCCGCCATGACCTGAGTCGCCGCGAGGTCGCCGTACGTCATCGCGGGCAGGCCGCAGCAGCAGTTCTCCAGCACTTCGACCGTGCGTCCCAGGGTCCGCAAGATACCGAGCGCCGCCTCGGCGGCATCGGGACACAAGGCATCGATCCCGCAGCCCACGAAATATCCGATCCGCAAATCGCCCCGCCCCTCCAGCACGCCGGGCGGAACTTTGTCTCGAAAGGCCTGATCGGGAAGCCGTTTGACGATTTTTTGCGCGCGGGGAAAATCCCGCCCGAACGCCCGTAGCAGGCCCAGCGCACTGGCCACGTTCGACAGCCCGCTCTTCAGCGACAGGCCCGCAGCCCGGGCCGCCAGACGCAGCCGCTTCGGATAGGGCAGCAGGTGGTTGAACAGCAGCCGGTGCAGTTTCTCGCGGCCGACGCGTTCCAGGTACTCGGTGCGGGCCTCGACCAGCAGATCGGCCGTGGCGACGCCGGGAAAACAATTCGCCGTGCAGGCGCCGCACAACAGGCAGTTGAACAGCGGCTCTTTCAGTTCCTCGTTCCACTCGATGCGTTTCTCGATCAGCGCGCGCACCAGTGCCACCCGTCCCCGAGCCACGCCGGCTTCGTGCCCGGTCGCGCGGAAAATGGGACATGCCACCTGACAAAACCCGCAGCGGTTGCAGCGGGAGATATCGTCGTACCGTTCTTCGATGCTCATCTAGCTCCTGCCTGGTAGGCGGCCCGGCGCCAGGATCCCGTGCGGGTCCAAGGCCGTCTTGATCTTGTGAGTGAGTTCCCAATCCGCGCGAGGCGGACCAAACACATCGTGCTCTTGACGGAATGCAGCCGGCGCTCTTTCGAGCACCACGGTGGCTTCCAGAGACGCCGCCGCGGCGTGCCACTGCGCCCATTCATCGGCCCCCAGGTCCGCCCGCGCCGCAGTTAGCCGTCCGCATCCCCAATCGACCATCAGCCCCGCATCGCGGATCAAGTCCTGCCATTTCGAGAGCAGCGTGACGATTCGATTCGGAGGCAAATCCACACGCAGCACGAAGGGAGCCCGGTACAGCGATGCAAAGATCGCGTGACAGACCCCCGCTTGTGCCGGATACTCCCAGGATGACTGGCCGGTCAGGCCGTGCCGCTCCAGCCCCGCCCGGAAGCCCTCGACCTGGGCGTCGACCGTCTCGCGGAATCCTTCAAAGCCCGCGATCAGTTGCCAAGCACATCGTTGACCGGTCACTCCGTGAGCGGAACTCGCGTCATGGAGTGACGCCTCGACGTGGGGAAGCTCCGGCTGGTCCGGCACCGCGATAATGAAATTCGGTTCCAGCTTGGATTGCAGCAGCCAGGCAGCGGCCGCTTCCATCTGTTCCAGCGAGCCGCCGCCGCGCACCGCGTAGCAGCACGGCGGCACCGCCTGGATGCGAAACGTCAGTTCCGTGATGAACCCGAGCGTGCCCGCAGATCCGGCCAGCAGCCGAGTCACGTCGTAGCCGGCCACGTTCTTCATCACCCGGCCGCCGGCCGAGATCTGCCGCCCGGTGCCGGAGATGAACTTCAGGCCCAACAGCAAGTCGCGCGGCGCCCCGTAGCGAAGCCGCTCCGGGCCGCAGGCGTTTAGGGCCGCGACGCCGCCTAACGTGTGCCGCTCGCCGAACGGCGGGCGCAAAGGCAACCACTGTCCGTGTTCGGCCAAGGTGGTCTGCAGCTGGGCAAGCGACATGCCCGACTGGACCCCGACGACTTGAGTCGCCGGATCGTATTCCGTCACGGCCGTGAGTCGGGTGCTGCGCAGCCGCGTCGCCGCGGGAATCCCTCGACTGCCAAAATCGGACTGCGTGCCGTTTCCCAGAGGCAGTACCCCGCGACGGTCCAGGTACGCGCGGCGCAGCATGTCGCGGGCTTCGGAGACGCTGCCCGGAACCCATTCCAAATCGTCCGCAACCTTGGAAACGGCAGGCTCCGGCGGGCACGAGACCGCCACCGGCGGCGGCAACAGCTTGCCGGGATTGAGCAAGCCCTGCGGATCGAAGGCCGCTCGGAGTTGCCGCTGAAACGCCAGGTCGTCCTCCGAGAACACCAGCCGCATGCCGTCCAACTTCTCCGTGCCCACTCCGTGTTCGCCGCTGATCGTGCCGCCCAGTGCCACACAGGCTTCCATGATCTCATGGCCGGCACGATGCACGCGCCGGACTTGATCGGGATCGCGCGGGTCGAACAGAATCACCGGGTGCAGATTGCCGTCGCCGGCATGAAAGACGTTAGCGTGGCCAAGTTGATAGCGCTGGGCGACGGCCGCGACCTGAGTCAAGGCGTCCGGCAAACGCGTGCGCGGCACCGTACAATCGGCCACCAGGAAACTGGGAGCCAGCCGGGCAATCGCGCCGAAGGCGCCGCGCCGGCCGGCCCACAATAGATCGCGTTCGGCCGCATCCTTGGCTTTGCGGACTTCCCGGCAGCCGTTTTGGAGGCACAACTGGCCGATGCGTTCCGCCTGCTGGGCCAAACCGGCCAGCGGGCCGTCCACCTCGACGATCAGGACCGCCGCGGCATCCAGCGGGTAGCCGCACGGCTTGCTGGCCTCGACCGCGCGGATCACGGACGCGTCCATCATCTCCAACGTCGCCGGGGTCATGCCTGCCGCAACGATCGCGGATACCGAGCGGGCCGCGTCCGCCACGTCGTCGTAGACCACCAACATGGTCAACAGCGATTCGGCGGATGGAAGAATGCGGACGGTCATCTCGGTCACGACCGCCAGGGTCCCCTCGCTGCCCACGAGGATTCCGCGCAAGTCGTAGCCGGGAGGATCCAGGGCCGGGCCGCCGATCTGCAGCACCTGGCCGCCGGGCAGCACGGCGGTGACCCCCAGCACGTGGTTCGTCGTCACCCCGTACTTCACACAATGCGGACCGCCGGCGTTTTCGGCCAGATTGCCGCCCAACGTCGCGGCTTTTTGGCTGGCGGGATCGGGGGCGAACAGAAACCCGCGCGGCGTCAACGCCTGCTGAAGTTCCAAATTCGTCACCCCGGCTTGGATGACCGCGTAGCGGCCTGCCGGTTCGATGGCCAGGATTCGATTCAGCCGCGTCAGCCCGATCACCAGGCCGCCCTGCGAGGCGATGGTCCCGCCGGACAGGTTCGTGCCGAATCCCCGCGGCACATAGGCGATGCCCGCCTCGGATGCCAGACGCACGACGGCGGCGGTCTGCGCCGTATCGGCGGGGAACACCACGGCATCCGGCTTGGCCACGGTTAGCGACCCGTCGTAGGAATAGACCTCGGCATCGCTCTGCCGGCACGCGACGTGATCGGCGCCGACGATCTGTCTCAGTTCTCGCAACAGTACAGGGTCAAGCATGGCGATTCCAAACTGCCGGTGCGGCCTCGATAACGTCCTGCCACACCGCGACTTTGTCCAGGGAAGAACGCGGCATGGAAAAATCGGGGCGGAAGGTGACAGTCACACAGCCTGCCATCATAGCCTCGACCCGCAGCGGCGGCAATCCGCGTCGCACCATTCCAGACCTGGCCACAGCCGCCGCAAGCCGCCGTGTCCGTCCGGGACTCAGCGATCCGCCGCCGCTGGCGGGCGAAACGCGGGAGGCCATCCTGGACTTGGAGGATTGGCGCACAGTAGAATGCGGACAAACAGTCCGAACCACCGGGGAGAGTTCGCCCATGTCCGCCGTGACCAAGCCGTATTTGACGCCGCAGCAGTATTTGGCCCGCGAGCGGCAAGCCGAGACAAAGAGCGAATACCTCAGCGGGGAAATGTTCGCCATGTCCGGCGCCAGCCGGGAACATAACTTGATCGCTGGCAACGTCAGCCGCGTGTTGGGCGAGCTGCTGCGGGAACGCAAGTGCGAAGTCTACCAGTCCGATATGCGGGTCAAGGTCAGTCCGACGGGACTGTACACGTATCCCGACGTGACGGTGGTATGTGGCGAGCCGGAATTTGAGGACGCCGAGGTCGACACGCTGTTGAATGCGAAAGTGCTGGTCGAAGTGCTGTCGCCGTCAACGGCCGATTACGACCGCGGCAGAAAATTTACCCACTACCGGCGATTGTCTTCGCTGCAGGAGTACGTCCTGATCAGCCAGGACCGGCCGCTGGTCGAGCACTACGTGCGGCAGGGACGGGACGAATGGCTGCTGAGGGAACAGAGTTCCCTGCAGGATACGCTCATCCTGCCGGCCATCCAGTGCCGGCTGCCGCTTTCGGAGATCTACCTCAAAGTCCAATTTCCACCGGACGAGGGCGTCACGCCTGCGACGGAGCCGGCGAATCCCTGAGACCGCCGCTGGCGATGGAATTTCCGATTGCAGCGGATTTGCCGGCGCGATGTTTGCCGACGACGGTCGCGGCCCCGCGTTTGAATCGGCGCGGTGCTTGGTGAGGCGTCCGTCGGTGATTAGAATCAAGGCCCTTGTGTCGTCACGTCGGCGGGGATCGCGGTCCCGGAGTGACGAATCATGGGCGGGGGCAAGCGTGTGACCCTGCGGCTGGCAAACGGACCTCAAACAAACAGTTGACTCAGGTTATGGACAAGACAAAGGTCGCCATCGTCGGTTTTGGTACGGTAGGAACGGGCGTAGCCCGATTGCTGTTGGATCATGGCGACCGCACGGCGCGGCACGCCGGACGGACGCTCTGGCTGGAAGCGGTGGTCGACGTGGATGTGACTCGGCCCCGCGACGTCGAGTTGCCCGCGGGACTGCTGACGGACGACCTGACGAAGATCACCGGGAACCCGGACATCGAAGTCGTCGCGCACGTGGTTGGCGGCATCGAGCCGGCGCGGACCATCATGCTCAAGCTGTTGGAAAGCGGCAAGGATGTGGTCACATCGAACAAGGCGCTGCTGGCCGAACACGGGCCGGAGTTGTTCGACCGGGCCCGCGAACTGGGCCGCTCGATCGCCTTCGAGGCGGCCGTGGCCGGCGGGATCCCGATCATCGCCAACATCAGCCAGTGCCTGTCGGCTAACCAGATCACTTCGCTGCGCGGCATCTTGAACGGGACCAGCAACTTCATCGTATCTCAGATGGAAGACCAGGGCACCGCCTATGGCGACGCCGTGAAAGAGGCCCAGCGGCGCGGGTTTGCCGAACTGGATCCGACCCTGGACGTGGACGGGACGGACGCGGCGCAGAAGCTGGCGATTCTGGCCCACTTGGCCTTCGGCGTCCGGGTGCGCTGGAACCAGATCCCGCGGGTCGGCATCGACAAACTGGATCCCGCGGACCTGCGTTACGCCAAGCAACTGGGATACCGCATCAAGCTGTTGGCGGTCGCCAAGCTGGCGGACGAAGGACTGGAATTGCACGTCTCGCCGACCCTGGTCCGCGTCGGCCGTCCGTTGGCCGAGGTGCGGGAAGCGTATAACGCAATCAGCGTCGTCGGCGACGCGGTCGGCCAGCTGTTCTATCACGGATTGGGCGCCGGCCAGATGCCCACGGCTTCTGCGGTCGTGGCCGACATGATCGACACGGCCGTGGGCCGGACGAGGCTCACCTTCCAGACGCTGGAATTGTGGTCCAACCGCGAATCGCGGTTCTCGATGCGGGACTTTTCCAAACTTCCGTCCCGCTACTATCTGAGGTTTGCCGTCGAAGACCGGCCCGGCGTGCTGGCCCAGATCGCCGGCGTCTTGGGCACGCACCACATCTCGATCGCCTCGGTGATCCAGCACGGCCCGGCCCCCGACGGAGTCGCGGATACCGTTCCCCTGGTTATCATGACGCACGCGGCCGCGGAAGGCGACGCGGCCGCCGCGACCACGGAGATCGACCGCTTGGCTTGCGTCCACGGCAACAGCGTGCGGATGCGGGTGCTGGATGATTGACCTCGCTGCCGTCATCTTCGGCACATTCGTCAGGGTTTCGCGGCCGTTGTCGTCTTTCGGCAACACCCGCTGATGAGAAGAAGCAACATGTGGCCAATCCGCATGGTAGGTTACCGAGGGAACGATTAGAGAATCGGTAACGACTCGGGTGACCTGTGGCCATGAACCGGTGGAGCAAAAGCCTCTGTTTGCCGCTGTTGCTAATCGCCGCAGGGGCGGTCCTTTCCGCCGGCTGTGCGCAGCTGAAGCTGCCGAAAATCGATCCCACGGGCGAACGAATTTTCCTGCCGCACGGGAATTATACGGAACTCGTTCCGCCCCAAGCGGTGCCCTGTATACCGGAGCCAGCGTTCACCGCTCCGCCTCCCGTGCCACCCTGTCCGGCCGGGGAAGTTTCACCCTTGGCTGGCGGCCCTTCGTGCGGCGCGGTGCCTGAGCCGGCCTGCGGCGCGGCCCCGTCGTGCGCGGCACCGGCACCAGCGGCAGCGCCCGTCCAGCCGGTCCGCGTGGGGCCGCACCGCGAGAAGCAGGGCCGCCTGGTCTTGGCGCCGGCCATCATGATGGCGCCGGTCGGGTCCGAAGTGGTGGTTCTGTCGGGATTGGCGGACGCCGCCGGGGAATACATCCCGCGGCAGCCGATCGAATGGAGCCTGACTCCGGACAGCGTGGGCCATTTCGTCGAAGCCGGCGATGAAGCCGACTGCTTGCGGCCGCTGTTTCGTGAAGCGTCCAACAAACGCGACGGCAGCTATGCCGTAACGCGGTCGCTGACCCAGAATCGCATGCTGACGCGCGGCACGCCCCACGCGACCGATGATGTCGCCGTCACGCGTGGTCAAAGCTGGGTTAGCATCACTTCGCCGACGGAAGGCGCCAGCCATGTTGGCGTGGTGGCCCCCGAGGCGGAGATCTGGGACCAGCGGCGGCAGACTTCGACGATCTACTGGGTCGACGTCCAGTGGGTGCTGCCCTCGCCCGCCGTCGTCCTGGCGGCCCAGCCGCACACGCTGACAACGACGGTTCGCCGCCGCTCGGGCAAGCCGCTGGCCGGCTGGATCGTGCGCTACGAGATCCTCGACAGCAACGTCAGTTCGCTCGGTCCCAACCGGCTGGCTGCCACCGACGCCAAGGCGGACGACAACGGCTTGGCCAGCGTGGAACTGGTGCCTGCCAACAAGAGCGGCAGCACTCAAGTGCGGATCAGCATCGTGCGGCCTTCGCTGCCCAACGACGAACTGCCGCCGATGGTAGTTGGCCAGGGATTCACGTCGGTGACGTGGAGCGCTCCGGACCCCAAAGTCACGCTGTATGGCCCCGAATCGGCCGGCGTCGGCTCGACCGTCACGTATCGTGCAGAGATCAGCAATGCGGGCGATATCGTCGCGCGGCGGGTCGTCGCCAGTGCCACCGTGCCGGCCAACATGACGTTTTTGAACAGCAATCCTCCGGCCAAAATTCTGGGCAATACGCTACGGTGGGATTTGAACGATCTTCCGCCCAAAGCCATGCAGAACCTGACGATCTCTTGCCGGCCCGAACAGAACGCCTCGATCCGCTTCTGCGTCCGCGTGGACAGCGGCGAAACGGTGGCCGGGCAAAAGGCCACGGCCGAAGCCTGTGTGGCGACGCGCGTGTTCTCGTCGGGGCTGAGCCTGAAGATGACCGGCCCGGAAACCGCTCAGGTCGGACAGTCGGCGAATTTTGAGATCGAAATCCGCAACACCGGCACCGAACCGCTGAACCGCCTGGTCCTCCGGGACCGGCTGCCCGCCGGCTTGGAGCACGCCTCGGAACGCGGCAACCTGATCGAACGCGTGCTGGGCGAGCCACTGCCTGCCGGCGCCAGCCGCAAGATCGCGGTCAGCTTGCTGGTCAAGCAAGCCGGACGATTGTGCCATACCGCCGAAGCCGTCGCCGATGGCGGCCACTCGGCCACGGCCAGCGCGTGTGTCAACGGCATCGAACCGCCCCAGCCGGAACCGAAGCCCGCGGTCGAAGCCACGATCGAATGTCCGACTCAGGCCCAAGTGGGCCAGCAAATCACGGTGACGATGCGCGTCACCAACACGGGCAACGTCCCGTTGACAAATGTCCGAGTGGTGGGCTTTTACGACCGGAGCCTCTACCCTCGCGCCGCCAGCGTGGGATACGATTCCCAGGCCCTGACCCGCGGAGAACTGTTGTGGGTCACGCCGCGATTGATGCCGGGCGAGGTCCTCGCGCGGCAGGCGGGACTGGACTGCGTCAAAGACTCCTCGTCCGCTTGGTGCCGGGTCTTTGTCGAGACCGCGGAAAACGTGCGTTCGGTGCAGGAAGCGAAAATCGCAATCCAAGCCGCGGCGGCGGTTAAGCCGCCCGTCGGCCCGAGCGAGCCGCCGCCGAAGATCCAGGAGCCCGGCGAACCAACGGCGGACAAAATCGTGGGCGAATTAAAAGTCTCCATCGCGGACCGCCAGGATCCGATCTCGATCAATGGCACGACGACCTACATCGTCCTGGTCCAAAATGGCCGCAACGTCGCGGACAAGAACGTTGCGGTGTCCCTGGTGCTGCCACCGGGCCTGGAGTTCGTCAAGCTGAGTGGCCCCGTGCGGGAGAAGCGATTCAGCCCCGACGGGCGCACGGTCGAACTCGAACCGATCAAAGAAATGCGCCCCGGCGAGATGCTCAATCCGTTCTTTGTCGAAGTGAAAGGCACGCGGATCGGCAAGCACATCGTGAAGGTCCGCGTCGACAGCTTCCGCTCGTCCACGCCGGTCGAAGCCGACGAGGACACGACGGTCAACGTTTCCGGGTGAGCCGATGCCCCGCTTTGCGATCCTGCGTCACGAGACACCGCCGGGCAGTCCGCGGCCGTTGCACTGGGATTTCCTGCTGGAAGACGCGGACACGCTGCTGACTTGGGCTTTGGCCGAGCCGCCCGCCGCCGGGCACGCTATCGCGGCCGAAGCCCTGGCGAACCACCGCACCGCCTACCTCGAGTACGAAGGTCCCGTCTCCGGCAATCGCGGCACGGTCACCCGCTGGGACGCCGGCACGTTCCAGTGGCGGCGCCGCAGCCATCGGGAAATTGCCGTCCATCTCAGTGGCCGCGTTCTCTGCGGCGAGGCGGTTCTCACGCGGGCGGACGACATTTCGCAGCAGTGGCTGTTCGCTCTGCGCCCCAACGACGAAATTGCGTAACAACGAGTGTCGAAATAGCTTCCCTGTTGAGGCGTGGGAAGAAGTGGATCGCATCGGGAGCTGATTTACGTGCCAGTTGTTGTCGCAATCGTATGTTAGTCGGCTTCAGCCGACTCCATGCTTGCCACCAGCTTTCAGCTGGTGGGGGGCGGTCGCCACGGGCCGGTTCCAGGAGCCGGCTTCAGCCGGGCTTCTCGATCCGGGTTTCAACCGCATGAACGAGCGATCTGGGGGTGCCCCAATTCGCGCGGGGGACGTCTCAAGACATGACGAGAAGTCCGGCTAAAGCCGGCTGATGCGGTCGAGCCACCCCGCTGTCCACCAGCTGAAGCTGGTGGCAGACGGTGAGCCGACTGAAGTCGGCTGATTTAGACGTCGCAAATGCGGACGGCTTGCTCCAGGCTGGCCAACGCGTCGGGACGCTTTGGGATGAACTCCTGGCCCACGTAGCCCTGGTAGCCGCTCTCCACAATCGCCCGCATCAATTGGGCGTAGTCGAGCGTCTGCGTCTCGTCGATCTCGTTTCGGCCGGGCAGGCCGCCGGTGTGGTAGTGCCCCCAGCATTCGTGATGGTCTCTGATGTCGGCCAGCACATCCTCCTTCATCATGCCCGCATGGTAGATGTCGTACAGCACCTTGACGCGCGGCGAACCGACTTGCTGGACCAGCTGGACGTTCCACTTCGTCGTGTCGGCCATGTAGTCCTTGTGGTTGATCGAGTTCAGGTACTCGAGGCAGATGGTGATCTTCTTCTCCTCGGCATACCCGGCGATCTTTTTCAAGCCGGCGACGCAGTTCTTCAAGCCCTCTTGATCGTCCATGCCTTCCCGATTGCCGGAGAAGGTGATCACGTTGGGAAAGCCCGCGTCGGCTGCCTGGTCGATGCCCTTGCGTACCTTGTCCAGGCACTCGTCGTGGTTCTCCACGCGATTTAGCCCCTTGCCGATCCCGTGACTGGGCACCATCGCGCAAATCAGGCCGTGTTTCTTCAGCGTCGGCCATTCGCCGGGGCCGGTCAACTCGATCGACTTCAACCCCAACTTGGCACACGCGGCGGCAAAGCCGTCGAGCGTCAGATTCTCTTTTTTCAAGTAGCCGTTGTAGCACCACAGACAGACCGATTGGTGGATGCGGCCTTTCAGCTCGGCCGCACCGGCCAGCGAATTCCACGGCAGCGTGGCCGTAGCGGCCGCACCGGCCACGGTCTGCAGCCAAGTCCGCCGATCAAGGTTGCCGCGGTGAAGTTCCGAGTCATCGTGTTGTCGTGTCATGGTTTGGTTCCTTTTCCGATGTCACAGGAGAGTAAGGACGATCATCCGGCATGTTTCCATGGCCACGATGGTAATCCATGCGCGAGCGGTTAACAACGCGACATGTGATGTTTGATCGTCGCGGCGTTCATCGCATGCTACTCTTGCGTCTCCAGCACGACCTCGACCAGTTGCTGGCCGCGTTGGACCGTCAGACGCAGGGGGTCGATATGATCGATCAGCGACAACGCCTCGACGGCACTTTGGTACGAAACCACCACCCCGTTGTTGATGAACAGGATCAAGTCGTCCGGCTGCAGCCGGGCGCGCGCGGCCGGTGAACCGGGCGTGATGGCATCAATAAACGGTGGCGTTTTAGCCAACACATCGGGAACCAGTCGCAGGCCCGCACGCTGCAGCGTCCACGGCTGGGCGGGCTTCCTGGCCGAATCGTCGACTTTGCGAGGAAACGTCTTGCCGGCCAGAAGATCGTCGACCGGGGTGACCAACTCGCCCGCCGGAATCACGTAGTTGAGCCATGTATTGTTCAGCGCGTTACGCATTTCCTTGCCGAGGATTCCCACCAGATTGCCTTGGCGGTCGGTCAATGCGCCGCCCGCCGAGCCGGGATTGTTCGCCATCGCATCGACTACGTAGACGGGGCCATCGTACGGCGTCGCGAATGCCCCGCGCCGGGCCTCGAGCCGCGTCTTGGCCGAGACACAGCCGTGCAGCACGCTGGCGTCTTCGTCGCCGGTCGCGATTCCAAATAGATTGCTGAATGCCAAGACGCGGTCGCCCACGTCCAACTCGACCGCGTCGCTCAGGCGGAAGTGAGGCAAGTCGTCGGCAGCGATCTTCAGCACAGCGATCTCGCGACGCGGGTCCGCCCCGACCAACTGGCCTTGAAATCTTCGGCCATCATCCAAGGTGACCGTGATGTAGTCCGTGTCCAGCACATAACTCCACGCCGTCAGTACGTGGCCCAGGGGGGAAATCAGAAAACCGCTCTGATAGGCTTCCAGCCCCTGCAGGCCGCCGGCACCATAGATTTTGACCATTTTGGGTTGGACGGAGGCGGCGGCCTGGATGAAGGTGGCCTCCGCGGCAGCAGAGGGTGCGGCGAGGGCGACAAGGATCGCGGCCGTCAGATACGGAACGAGCCCGGCCGCCCACGGTGGGCAGCGGAGCTGCTGTACTACAGGACTCGGGAGTAGCGACGCGTGGTTCATGAGGCAAAATTACTTGGATAGCACGAACGATTCCAGCTTGAATTGGGCGTAGACCACATCGCCGTGGCGGACCAACAGCGCATGCGGCAGCTGGCGGCCGTCGACGGGACGGTAGTCATCAAAGTACACCTCGCACGGATCGACCTCGTCGTCAGGAAACATCTCCATGCCGATCAACCGTCCGCTTGCCGGATCGAACAGGAACCGGGCTTCGACAACGTTGTGCGTGGCGACCAGCACGTCGGCCAGTCCCAGCCGGTCCCGCACGGGGGCGGTGCCTAAATAATACACGTCGCCGAACTGCTTGGGTCCCAACTGCAGCAGACGCTTCCACAAGTGCAGCGCGATCAGCAATCCGCCGCTGCCCTCCGGGGCGAGTTGTCCGTCCAAATCGCGGGCAACGTCGATGACCGCGGGCTTGGCGCCAAAGCGGCCGGTGATCTTCTCGCCGGCTAGTTCGATTTCGATCTTGTTGCCCGCCGCGTCGGCGCCCGTCAACTTCCAAACGCCAGCCAGGCTGGAAAAGTCCCCGTGGGTCAGCAGCGCCCCCCAGATCCGGTCCCGGTTCAGTTCGTTGAAGTGGTAGTTGGCGTAACCCGGCCGCTTGGCAATCCACGGCTCGACGTGTTTCGGCGGCGGCGCCTGTTGATGTGCGCGATCCTTGGGCATACCCCGCGGCAGCTTGGGTTGAATTTTTGGTGCCGCTTTGCCTGGCCCTTCGTCCGGTTTGGGCGTCGGTGGGCTGTCTCCCGGAACCGGTTCCTCCTTGGGCTGCGGCTTGGGCATGGGCCTTTCCTCGACCGGCAGGACGCCTTCGGCCTTGCGCAGCAATTCTTCGTCGGTGTGAACTCCCATCAGCCGGACGTACACATCGCGGCGTTCGTCTCCGCGGCGGAAACTGAGCGGCACGCGCCACCCCTTGGGGAAGATGCCCAACACATTCTTGAAGCCGTTGACGGTCGTGATCGGTCGGCCGGCAAACGACCGCAGTTCGTCGCCGTACCGCAAGCCGCGGCGATGGGCGTCGCTGGACGACAGGATATCCGTGACGACAATTCGGTCATCCTCGTCGCGCGTCACGGTGGCGCCCAGCGTGGCGTGATCGACAATCCGGCCGCTGCGGAGGTAACCGAGGAAGTTCTTGATTTGGTTGATGGAAATGGCGTACCCCACGCCGACGTTGACTCGCCCGCGTTTCTCGAACGAGCCGCGGCCGTTGATGCCGATCAGCTGGCCGGCGGCATTGAACAACGGGCCGCCGGAGTTACCGGGGTTGATCGAAGCGTCGGTCTGGATGCAATCGGCATACTCGAGCAGCGTCCCCGCCGGGTACTGGTAGCGGTGGATGCCGGAAACGAGTCCGTAGGTCACGGTCGGCTGAAAATCGGTCGCCAGCAAAAATGGATTGCCGACGGCAAAGCACCAGTCACCGACCCGCAGCTGGTCGCTGTCGCCCAGTTCCGCGGCGGGAAAATCCTCGCGGCCCAGCAGTTTGATCAGCGCCACGTCGCCGGTCGGATCCAAGCCGACGATCACGGCGTCGTACAGCTGCCCATCCGCCATGCCGCACTGCATGTAATCACCGGCAGGCTTGGTGACGTGGAAGTTGGACAGGGCATAGCCGTCGGGCGTGATCACGACGCCCGATCCGCCGCCCTGGCCCTCGTTGGCAAAGACGGCGACCGCCGATCGGACCGCCTTGGCGACGGCCGCGATCCGCTGCTGTTCGGCCTGCAGGACGGCGTCGGGGATTTGGGCCGCATGTGCGACCGGGGCCGAGTTGGCTGCGAATCCGATGAGGGACACAACGGCACAGCCGAGGAGTAAGCGAAAAAGGGTCGTTCGAAGTACGTATTCTCGTTGGAGTACAGCCTTTAGGCTGCCGCGGCGAGATCGCCGCTGGGGTACCGACAGGCTAAAGCCTGGACTCCAACTTGTTCGTGTCCGGCGCAGGCCCTCGATCATTTCGTGATCCTCGCGTCGCACAGGTTTAGAAAGTCGGCGATGTCGACTTGCTCGCCAAAGTCAACGAGGATCCGCAGCCGTTTGACCCCGGTGATATCCAGGCCCAGCGCCAGCGGCACGTCGCTGCCGGTAATTGTCTGACTGAACAGTTCCCTGTCGTCCCCGCTGACCACCAGCCGCACATTCCCGGCCGGCCGGACGCGGTCATCGATGCCGACCAAGGCTTGAAATTGACGAGCATCGCCCGTCAGCCTAAAGAGCAAGTCAGTGCGACTTTGGACGCGCAGGCCGTGGTCGTAAGACTGCCCAGCCAGCAAGAGGGGCCGAGGCAGCCACGCGCCGGTCGACTTGGTCTCGATAAACGGACGCCATTGAATGGACTCCGGCTCCAGAGCATCGAGCCACTGGCTGTTGCCGCTGGAAAAATCAATCCGGCTCAAGTCGGCCAAGGGCAGCGAGACTGGCACGCCGGCGACCGAGACGATCTCCAATCGGTCGTCCGCCTTGCGCAGCGATTTGGTACTCCACCGCGTTCCGGAAACGTCGGTCACCAGGGCTGATCGCGGCGGCAACTCGCCGCTAGCCGGGTGATAATACAGCAGTCCCTCCAGTTTGGCCCGCTTGGCCTGAATCACATCGCCTTCGGACTCGAACTGGACAACATCCTCGGTCACGTCGCGGATGACTCCGGTCACCTGGTCCAGGTTGTCGCCACGCCGGACGACCAGCGAGTCGCCGGTCGCTTTGGCCGCGGCAATCTGCCGCCAACGATCGGCCAATTGCGGAGCGGATGCGTAGTCGCGAAAACGCACCGCGTGAATGGTGGCCGTGCGAATCGACAGAATCTGGCCGGTCATGGTGCTGACGGTCGCCAAGCCACCGACCGCTGTAACCTTGTCGCCGCAGATCAAGGAGCCGTCGATCAATTCGATCCAGACCGTCACCGGGCGATCTGCCGGCTTGGCGGCGTGAGCGGCCACGATTTCCTGCAGCCGAGCAACGTCCAGCGTTTGTGGCCCGCCGTCGGTTTGGAGAATAACGGCCTCAAGGGAACACTCGACGAGTTCCCCACGCAAGGTTGGTCCGGCCAAAGGGCGGACTTCCACCGGGACTCCGCTCAGGGCGATCAGACTGATCACGGACAAAATGTGCATTCGCGTCTTTCCTGGTAGCCGGGCTCAGACGTACAGAATTCAATTTTCGCGGAGATGCGATTATCCCTTGGGAAGGACGATTGACCGCGAAAATTGAATTCTGTACGTCTGAGCCCTTCGGTCAATTGCCGCCCTCGCGGGCCATCTTGCGGAAATACTCTTCGATCACGTCCCGATAGTGGGACGGCAATCCTTTGCTGATTTGCTGCGTGGCCTCTTCACGCTGCTTGGGCGGGAGATTGCCCCAGTCGGATCGCACGCCCGGCCGGCGCTGATCGACTTCGCCCGGGCCGGAACCGCCGCCCGGTTGGCTGTCTTCCATGGGCTTCGCGGGCTGCTTGCCGCCCTGGCTGCTGGACGAGGCTTGCTGTTGCTGTGCCTGTTTTTCCAACTCTTCAATCATCTTGTCCAGCTTGGCGATGACGTCATCTTCCTGCGTACGAACGCGTTTGCCAGCCCGTCCCAGACCCAACCGCCGCTCGATGTCGTCCATCAGGCGGGAGACTTCGTCCAGCGAATCCGTCTTCAGCGGTTTCAGATCCGCTTCCATCAATCCGGCCAGCAGTTCGTACCGTTTGGGAATCTTGCCTTTGTTCTCCATCAGGCGGGACAGCGCGGTCAGGCAAGGCTCTTTTTGCAGCAACCGATGATGACAGACGCCCTGGTAGAACAGCAACCCGGCCGGATCGATCACCTGGTCGGGCTGCAAGGTGTTCAGCTGGTCGAGCGCCTCGTCGTACAAGGCATGCTGCGCCAGCCAGCGCCCTAACAGTAATCGCAAGTTGTTCCGCACCAGCGGCGGTTTGGTGTTGTCCAGCAGGATGTCGAATGCGATCGGGACCGGGGACGGCTGGCCGCCGCGGCACATCGCCACCAACTCGCGCGCGGCAGCGTCGCCCAGGGCGATTGTCTCCGCCAAGCGATCGAGGACGTCGGTGCTGACCGCAGGCAACTGGTCCTCGGCCCACAGGGCGGCGATCTTGGCCTTGGTGGGCTCGTCGAGCTTCTGCCCGGCAAGCCACTGGTCGACGGCGGCCTTGGCCTCGGCCACCGAGGGCGGCTGCCAAGTGGCGCGTTTTTGGAGTTCATCGTCGGCTCGTAGCGGCGAGACAACGGCGATGACGGCCAGGGATAGCAGTGCCAGGCGATTGATCAACATCCGCTTGTGTTCTCCGATAAAAATGAGCACGTGTCGCCCGCGATCGTGCGGCGGCGCGCTCCCCGTTGGGTCGCGGTTAAACGAAGGAGTGCTCCGGCATGCGTCATACAAAAGCGGCGATGAATCGCCGCACTCCAAGGTTATCGATTCTTGCCCAACACGATATCGCGGGTCAGGCGATAAATCGTTTCCTGGCGTTCGGCCAACTTGGCCAGCGCCTCGCGCAGGTCCTTATCCGTCGCCTGCCCCACGGGATCTTCTCCGTCGTCCAACAGCCGCGCGTAACGCTGGGTGCGCGTGTTGACGCGCATCTGCAGCGCCCGGATCATCTTCAGTTCAGCAATGGCGTCGACCAGCGGCATGTCCTGCGGCTCCCCCGGCTGGGCCTGCTGTTGCTGTTTCTGCTTCTCGAGATCCTTCTGAGCCTTCTGCAGTGCTTCGATCATCTCCTGCAAGGCCGCAATGATGTCCTGCTCGATGCCCTGCGTGATGCCCTCGACTTTGGCTGCATCCAACCGATCCGCGACCTGCTGCATATCGTCGCGCATCTGAGTGACCGTCTCGGGGAACGCCACCGACGAGCCTTCTTCGAGCAATAGATTCAGTGCCTTGTCGGCTTCGACCACCAGCTTGCGTTCGTCGACGGCCAGTTTGCCGGCGGGAATCGGAATCTTTAGATCGCGTTCCGCTTCGATGGTCTTGTCCAGCCGGCTCGTGTCCTCATAAATCCGAACCTGGATTTCCAGCATCTTGCGAAAACGGCCTTCGAGCAGCGCCAAGACGCGTTCGACTTCCTCCTCGCGCATCTGCCGCAGAATTCGCTCCAATTCGGACTTGGCCTTTTCCAATTCTTCTTTGGCTTTCTCTTGCTCGGCAAGGGCATCTTTCCGCTGCGCGTCATCGAGTTTCTTCTGGGCCTCGCGCATCCGCTCCTGGGCTGCCTCCAGGCGTTTGCGAGCCGGATTGCCTTCGTCCTTAGGCTGTTGGCCGCTGTCTTGGTCCTGTTTGTCCTGTTGACCCTGGTCCTGAGACGGCTGCCCTTGGCCCTGTTGATCCTTCGGCTGGCCCTGGGCTTGCTTCCCCTGGCCTTCCGCCTGCCCTTCCGATGGTTTTGCCGAGCTCTGTTTAGCCGCCTCGTCCTTGGATTGAGCTGCCTCTTTCCCCTGCCCCTGCTCTTTGTCTTGCTCCGGTTTCTGGCCCTCTTGTTTGCCTTGTCCGTCCGGCTTCCCTTTTCCATTTGATTCCGTCTTGCTCCCGTCTTTGCCTTGACCGTCGCCCTTGGCCTGTTCCTCGGGTTTGGGCTGCTCATCCGGCTTGGGTTGCTCCTGCCCTTGGCCGGGCGTCTGTCCTTCCGCGCCGGATTGGCCCTGTTGCGGTGGGCCGCCTTCTTCGTTCTGGCGGATCTGTTTGGCTAATTCGCCGGTGCGCTCGGCAACTTTGCCTTGATCTTTGGCCATCTCGCCCGGCTCGCCGCCGCCCTCGGTGCGCCCTTGAACGCTCTTCTGCAGCCGCAGGATGCGCTCGACTTCCTTGATGTACTCGCGAATCCGGTCCTGCTCGCGTTTCAGGCGGTCGGAACGGTTCTCGCTCAACAGCATCTCGAGCAACGCCTTCATATCCTGCTGCGTCTCGCGCTGCAGTCCCAGCAGCCCCTCCCGCTCGGCTTTGTTCTTCGCCTCGAACTGCTCCAGCGATTTGACGCATTTGTCCAGCTTGACGCCGGTCAGGTTTTCCTTGGACAGCTGCAACGCCTTCATCAGCAGCGCCGCGCGGCGCGGATCCGTAACGGTCTCGATGCGCGCCATGTCCTCCAACAGCTTTTCGAGCTTCGTGTACTTGTCGGCGATCGCCCCCTGGTGAATCGCCAGTTGCTTGACGTCGGGCACTGGCGTTTGCTTCGCTTCGGCCGGCGCTGGCTCATCGGCGGCCCGAGCTGGACCAGCGAAACAGAACAAGGCGACAGCCGCGAGGCACAATACTTGTCGTGATGTCTTCATCGCACTGCCCCAAAATGGCCTCAGACGTACAGAATTCAATTTTGCCGGGGTTGAGTCTTAGCATTTGGCAGAGCGGCCGCCCCGGCAAAATTGAATTCTGCACGTCTGAGCCCTCATCGTGTTACTCCAAATCGCGACGCAAGTTCTTCTGAATCTCGTTATGCGTCTTCTGCGTATCACCCGCGACCCGCTCCTGCTCGGCAATCAACTGGCGAACGATGTCCACAAGTTCGTTGAATGTCTCCAAGTCCAGCATCTGCTGTAAGATCTCATCCAGTTCGGCCAGGATGTCGTTGGCCTGAGCCACGGCGGCAACAGCTTCCGGCTGCCCGCTACCCAAATCGTACTTTTTCGCCGCCAGATCGTCCAACAGCAGTTTTTCCAGAACCTCCTCACGACGTTCCAATTCGGGGAACATCGTTTCGCCAATGGTTTGCATCGGGTCGGCAATCTTCTCTTTAAGACGCTGCTTGCGGTCGCCGGCGTCGACGCGGTTGTTGATCAGCTCCTCGCGGATGTCCAGGAAACCGGCTGCCACCCCAAGCAGCTCTTGAGCCGATTTGCGGGTTTGCTGAAGTGCCTGCTGGACACGAATCGCCCGGAGCGACTGGGCCCGTTCCGCAGCCTTTTTCTCATCCACGGGTTTGTCCCCCGGCTCCGCCCCTGGACGATCCGGATCGCCGGGCTCGGCGCTGGCGGAGGCGGTGGGCGATTGCACTCGTGTCAGAAAATCGCGGGCCTGAGTCATTTCCTGGACTATCTGCTCGAAACGGCGGCGCAGCCCAAGCTCGCGCGATTCGAGGATCGCCAGCAATGTTTCGGGGGTGACGACGTCCAACTGGTAGCGATCACCGCTGCCGACATTGGGCCCCTCGGCCGATGCATACTTGTCTGTTGCGCGGATCGCCAGCGACAGCTTATCCTTCGGCTCCAGTTCGACCTTGTCGGCCTGTGAACGCAGCTCGCGCATGTCGAGGACGGCTTCCACTCGACCGTCCTTGGCCAAAGCGAAGTCCCGTTCGAGCAACTGTTCTTTCTGCTCGTTTTCCGCCACGGTCGCGTGCGTGATGACCGCGTCGAACCACGACCTGCCGACACCGTAGTCGTCCACGACCTTGCCTACGGCGGGGATCATGACGTCCGGCGTTACGGCGGTGCCGATTCCTTTCAGCCGCACGTCAACTCGAGGCGCTTCGTCCGGAATCGCTGCGATGAAGATCCGATAAGGCCGTTCGGTCACGACGTGGTCCACGTCGAACAAGGTGACGTCCAAGGTGAGGTTCGCGTCTAATCGGCCGGCTGGGAACTCGAACTGCCGCGGGTCGGCGGCGCCGGTGCAGTCCAACTGCTGGGTTTCCTGCGTGTCTGAGTGGTACAAGTCAACGCGTTTCAGCGGCTTGTTCGTGCGGGCCCGAATCGTCACCTCCGTGCCGCGTGGCAATTGGGTGGAACTTGTCCACTCGACCGTGCGTGGCGTCCAGACGCCGAGTTTTTCGTCGACCATGTACGTTGGGAATTTGCAGTCCAATTCCACGCCGACGATCGTGGGGCTGTCGACGGCCTCGATCGTGTAATCGCGGACGCGATAGTCGTGGCCCACCACGTCAAATTGGACCGTGGTCAGGATGCCCTGCAGCGGCTTGCCGGAAAACGTGTACAGTTGGTACTCGTCCTGGCTGCGTTTCAGGCGGCTCATCGTGACGCGTCCGCGCTCGCCGTCGGCCGTGCGGTAGTGAATCGTACACGTCTCGGGAATTACCTTGGCCTTGCGGGCCGCCCGCACCCGCAGACGCAGATTGGAGCCTTTGGCGGCCTTCAGCCGGCCGTCGCGAAACGGGATCAGTGGCACTTCGCCCGCCGCCAGGGCTGCGTCCTCCGGCCCCAGCAACTCGACACCCACCACCTCGATCAACGCGCTGCGCGGCCAGGGTTCATCCCGTAACAGGTAGATGCGATGGACCCAGACGGCCAGTGCCTGCTGGTTCAGCGTGTAGAACAGCAGGATGGTGCCCAGTAGACTGGCCGCACCGAGCAGACTGCCAAACAGCGGCCGATAATTGAACACCGCGTTCAGCCGCACACGATCGACTTCGGTCAGCGCTTCCTGGTTGGTGTGTACCAACATCGCAGGATCAAACGATCCTGCGTGATCCGGCTGTTCCGTCAATTCGACGGAGGTCACCAGACTATCCCGGAACACGCCAAACTGCCGCTCCAACAGCACGGCCATGCTGCGGTTGACCAGCGGCACAAAAGCCCGGCGGAAGACCCAGCGATACAAGACCAGGAGCAAGCCGCCGCAGATGATCGCCAACACGACCGCCCGCGCCGCAACCGGCATTTCACTGGCCCCCGCCCATACCGGCAGATAATCCAACGCAAGCCCCGCCCAAAACGTCAGCCCCAGCCAGATCAGCCCCAACGCCAACCCCTCCAGCCAAACATAGGCACGGATCCGCCAACGCAACCCCGATAACAGGGAACGCAAGCGAGGATCGAGTTTATGAGGGTCAGTTGTCATTGGTCAGCGGTCATTGGTCATTGGTCATTGGTCATTGGTCAGTTGTCAGTTGTCAGCGGTCAGTTCATCCTTAATCTTGCCTCTAATCTTTCGCCCTAATCTTACCTCTTCCTCCTCACGCCAGTCGGCTCAATCGCCGCAGCAGCCATTCCAGGCACAGGGCGCCGCAGATCAAGGCCATCAGCCAGCCCATTAGCCGGCGTTCGAAATCCGGGTCCGGAAGTCCGGGGAGGTACGTGACCTGGTCTTGCGGCTGCAATACGTTCACCAAGGGCGGCTGGCCGCGGATGCGTCCAGTCGCCGCGTCCATACCGACATAATACGCACCGCCGGTAGTCTGGGCCATGTCCAACAGCAACGGATCGTTCCGTTCCGGCTGTTTGGTCTCCAATTCCTCGGCCAGCACGCGGATTTCGCGGACCAGCAACTCGTCCAATTCGCCGCTGGGCGGCCTCAGTTCCACGCGATAATCGCCTTCCTGGACGGCCGTAAACTGCCCGGCGAACATCCCTTCTCGCGCCCCGCCCTCGACGGTCTTGAGCGTCAGCTTGACGCGGCCGCCGTCCGGCTGGATCAATGTCGCCACCACCTCACCAGACGATTGCGGCTGGCCTTGGGCATCGGTCAGCCGGGCTTGCACTCCCACCGTTTCGCCCAACAGGCAACGATCCTTGTCGACCAGGAGCGTGCCGTGCCTCGAGTCCTGGAGCAAGCGTCCCTGGGCAACCCAACGGATCAGCTTGGTGTAGTAGCGTTCGAAGTAGGCTTCGTCCACGGTGCGCAATCGCCACATTTCGCCGCTGGCCTGAAAGAACACCCGCCCCGCCCCGTAGAAATGCGACGCCAGGTAGATCGGCAGTTGAGTGTCGATCGCCGTGTTGGGATCGGAGAATTTAGCGTAGACGCGGGCAGCAGGTTTCGGATCCTTGACCGCATAGTAGCCAAACACGCCGTCGAAGGTCGCCCAGGCCGCTTCGCTCGTGACCGCGGTGTCCTCCAGCCACAGAAATTCAGCCTCCAAGCCCTCGCGGGTGAACTGCAGCGGCCAAGGCTCTTCACCGCCGAAACGGCCCACGCCCAGCGTGGCCAGGCCGCTGCTGTAGAACACGACCGGATACAGCGCGCGGATGGTGTCCAGCCGCGAATCGCCCTGGCGCACGTTGGCCCACTGTGGAGTGTGAATAGGTCCCGCAATCACAACCAAACCGCCGGCCTTGTCGGCGACCCACTGCTCCAGGTTTTTGATCTGCAGCAGATCCAGCCGAGCCCAGTCCGGATCGAAGGCCACAATGCAGTCATATTCGAACAGTTCGTCCGCCGTTTCGGGAAAGTTGAACAGCAATTCGTTCGACTCCTGCGAGATTCCCGGAACGCCCGTTTGGAGCCAAACGTCGGACGCCGTATCCTTGTCGCGATACAGCATATTCCGTAGGAACTGGTATTCACGGGAGGGGCCGCCCGCGATCAGCAGCACGCGCGTCTTACGTTCGACGATTTCCACGTTGGCCGTCTTCGAGTCGTCGCGAGGATTACCGTCTCCCGCAGGACTCTTGACGGCCAATTGGTACGTGCGGCGGCCAGCTTCGTTCGGCGTGACCTCGAACTTGACGGTCACGATCTCGCCTTCGCCGCCCAGTTCGACCCGGTCGTCCTGCTCGATCGTCTCCGACTTCTCGCGGTCCGGCACTCCGGTCGGAGCCGACGTGAGCCGGACTTCGACCGAACGGCCCGGCATGCCGCTGGCCTGGAGGTAGCCGGTCAGCGTGAATCGATCCCCGGGATAGACTCGCTCGGGTGCTTCTAGATCGACGACGCGGACGTTCGTCGGCCGCCGGTCGCTGCCGAGTCCCACGGGGTAGATGGCGACTTCGGCCAAGCGGGCCAGCGACGCGGCCGCGGTGTGCTCGATCCCCTCGTTCCGCCGACCGTCGGTAAACACGACCAAGCCGGCGATCGGACCACCCCGTTCCTTGGTCACCAGGTAGCGGACGGCATCGCCCAGCCGAGTCTGCAAACCGCGCGCGGCGAGTTCGGTTTGCCAGTCAATTTCCTTCGGCTGCCGAGCTTCATCGGCGGCCGGCCGGTCGGTCGTGCCCTGGACGGACGCCCGGCCGGCGTCGGCGGTCTCTCGCCAGCCGATCACCGCCAGAAAATCGACGGCCGGGTTGCGGAGGTTGGCGACGGCCAACACGACCAAGCCAAGGATCAGGGCGAAGACCCCGGCGGGCAGCGTCCACGAGCCCCGCTCCGGATCGCGGGAACGGCGGACCACGATCGCGTAGGTCAGAACGAAGAACACGCCCCCGAACAGGACCAGCCCCGCGCACACCGCGGCCCAACGCGATTCACGCAGGGATTGCCGATAGGCATCTGCCGCGGAAACCACGACCGTCCCGGCTTCGGCCGAGTCCCGTTTCGCAAACGACGCCACCTCTGCCGGACGCGAGGTCTGGTCGAAGCGATACACCACCACGTCGTGCCGTTGGCGGAGCTGTTCGAGCAACTCGCCGCTGGCCAGCGTCTCGACTACCTGGCGGATCCGAGTCTTGCCTTCCGGACCGCTGGGCGACGGGCTGTCCGGCAGTCCCATGCTCTGGCTGGTATCGACCAGCAGCAGCACGCGGCTGTTCTTGACCAGTTGCCGTTCGGTGCGTTTTTCCAGGTTGAAGAAGTAGAACAGGACGCCTGCCAGCGCCAATACACGCAGGGCAATCAGCGCCCAGCGGAGCCCCCGCGACAGCTCGACGCTGTCCTTGCGGTATACGCCGATCACCCAGGTCAGGACCGCCGCGCAGACCGCCGCCAGCACCAGCCAGTGCCACCACTGGGACATGGCTTGCAAGCGAGCGAACTGGTAAAACGTGCCGGCCGATTCCTCGGCCAGCAGCGGCCACGGTGCGATCAATTCAGGGGTCCTTCGTGCCTGGGGAAGGGCTCAGACGTACAGAATTCAAAATTGGCCGGCAAATCACCACGATTCTGCTGGCCCCTTCAACGGCCAATTATGAATTCTGTACGTCTGAGCCCGATTGGTGTAGTCGTCCTCGCGTCATTTCCTCACCGCTGCCGCCCGGGGCGGATGATAACTGGCCATGTAGCCCATGATCTGCTCGGCGAACAGCAGAACGATCAAGATGGCCATCAGCAGCAGACTGCGATTGTTGCCGCCCAAGCGGGCGATTTCGTATTCGTATTCCTCGGCGTGCTTATAGTCAGCTTTCACCGGGTCCAGCTTGTCCAACAGCGGCTTGCCCGCCAAAAATGCCAAATCGCCTTCGCTGGGCTCGACATTCAAGGCCTGACGCCGCACGTCGGCTTCGCCCCCAACCGTCACCGGCCAGGCTTCGTAAATCCCGCTGTGGTCCGTATCGCCGCCGCCGTTGGCCGCGCTGGCGGCCGCGCCGTTGCCGATGCCGGCGACCAGAACGGGTGAGTTCGGCTCGGCTCGCGCCGCCATGCGTTCGATCACGGCCCGCGTCTCCGGCGTCTCGCCCGGCGTAACGAAGGTTACGTCCTGGCGGTACTTGTTGGCTTCCAAGGCGACCGACACCGAGCTGCCCACGGGCCGCTGCTCGACGGCCCGCCGGTTGGCAGCCAGATAGGATTGCAGCTTGAGCACCATCACGACGAAGCTGGGATCGTTGCCCCAGTTGTTCCAGGTTGGCGCGGCCGTCGTCAAAACAACCATGACCCGGCCTTCGCCGAATTTCCGTTCTACGGCCAATGGCGCGCGGTTGCGCAGCCAAGCGGCGATTTGGACCGACGAATCCGGCAACGGTTTCCAATCGGTCGGCGGCCTCAAGAAACGTTCCACGGTGATCTGCCGGATGAACGGATTCCGTTCGCCCAGAAAGACACTGAATACCGGATGCTCCGCCGGTTCAATGTCCGGCACATTCTCGTCCTCGTCCGGCAGCAATTCGTCCTCGCGCAGCAAAGGCAGCGGCATCAGGCCGAGTCCTTCCCGGTACAGTTGCTTGGCATAGAACGCGATGTTCACTTCCGGTCCCACGAACACGCCCAAACCCCCTCCGCCGCGGACGTAGGCTTCCAAGTTCTCGACAGCCCGGTCATCCAACCGCGGCACATCCAGCAGGTAAATCGCCCGGTATTTCTGCAGGATCTCCGGCAGCGTGTCGCGCAAGAAGGCGGGCGTGTTGATCTCCGGCCGCACTCCCGTGTTCGCCCGTCCGCCGGGTTCGAAAACCGACTGCAGGAAAAATGCGTGCAGCTGCTGCTGGGAACCATCCACCAGCAGCACCGGTTCGTTTTCCGGAAAATCCATCACGCACCAGCGGCGATTGTCGACCGCCACGGGATCGTCTTGCAGCGTGGCGTCCACTACATGCTGGCCGGGCTTGGGAAAGAACACTTGGACGCTGCGGGTCACGCTCTGGCCCGCTTCGATTTCGTTGATCAAGACGGTCGGTAATTCGTCGGTCTTAGGCCGCAATTGGTCCGGCGACGCCGTCAGCTGCGACTGGGGATCGTAGAAGTCTGTGCAGACTTTCAGTTGGACGTTGCGAGCCGTGTCGGGACCGAAGTTCTTGACCGTCGCGTTGACGAACAACGGCACGCCCGCAGCCCGCGTTTCGTTCGCCGGAGTGACGTCGACCACCGCCAGATTCTGGCGGGCTTCACGGACGCAGCCCACCAGATGGATCTCGGCCGGCGACCGCTGGATCTCCTGCAGCAGGCCCCGCAACTCGGCCGGATTCTCCCACTGGTTCGAGCGGAAGTCGGACACGACGTAGATCTGCCGGCTCTCGTTACTTGCCAAACCTATCAGTTCTTTCACCAACAATAGCGCCGGTCCGGGACCGGACGCCAGTTCGGTGACCTGGAACGAATTGCGTTTGGCCTCCAGCGCCACATCGAACTCGGTGTCGACGATTTGGGAGTTGAAGTCCAGCACCTGGTCGTAATCCACGCCTTGCTCAAGTTCGGCGGAAACCCGAGCGGCGCGGGAGAAGCGGATCAGCGTGAATTTCTGCGAGCCACTCTGCGCTGCGACGGCCGTGCGCGCCCCGATTCTCTGGATCGCCGCCAAGCCGCTCTCGAACGCGCTGGCGCCACCCAAGCGGTCCGACATCGAGTAGCTGTCGTCCAACAGCACGTAATGGTGCGTCGGCTTGCCGCCCAGCAAATCCAGCCACTGGCCACGCGAGACCCACTGCGCCAGCATGGCCACCACCAAGGCGACGGCGGCCATCCGCATCAGCAGCAGGATCAGTTGTTTGAGCCAAATCCACTTGCGATGCTTCTTGTAGCTTTGCAGCAAGAACTCCATCGCCGCCCATTTCACCCGACGGTGCCGCATCATGTTGATCAGGTGGATCAACAGCGGCACGAGCACCAGGAAAAATCCCCACGTTAGGGGCTGATGGACGAATTGCATGGTGGTCAGTGGTCAGTTTCTATGGTGCATTCCCAGCCGGTTGCTCAGGTACGTGGCCAGGGCGGCGTCCAGTGGCTGGCTGGTACGGATCAGCGCGTAATCGACGGTGTGCCGGGCGCAGCCGCGCCGGACCTCGCCCAGGAATTCATTCAACGCTTCCAGATAACCTTCCCGCAGCGCCCGGGGGTTGCAGTTCAAGTAGTCGGCCGACTCGAGGCCTTCGAAGCGGGTCGGACCGGCGAAAGGAAATTCCAACTCGTCGTCGTCCAACACGTGAAACACCAGCACGTCATGGCCGCGTTGCCGCAGCAATTTAAGACCTTTTAGGGTCCCTTCCACGTCGGCCAGCAAGTCGGAGACCAGGACCATCATCCCGCGCCGCGGCAGGCTCTCGGCCGCCGACCGCAGGATGGAATACAGATCCGTCTTGTCTCGCGGCTCCGAAACCGACAGGGACTCGACGATCGACAGGATGTGATTCTGTTTGCTGCGGCTCGGCACGCGCATGCGAATCCGGTCGTCGAAGGCCAAACATCCCACGGCATCATGCTGCCGAAGGATCAGGTAGGCCAGGCTGCTGGCGACCGTACAGGCGTACTCGTACTTGGTAAGGTGCCCGTTGCCGTAAGCCATGCTGTTGGACACATCGACCAGCATGGTACAGCGCAGATTGGTCTCTTCCTCGAACTGCTTGACGTACAAACGGTCCTGTCGGGCCCAGACCTTCCAATCGACGTAGCGCAGGTCGTCCCCCGCCGCGTACTCGCGGTGCTGCAAAAACTCGACCGACTGGCCAAAGTAGGGACTGCGATGCATGCCCGTCAGGAAGCCCTCGACGATATGCCGCGCCCGCAGTTCCAGCCGCGAGATCCGCTTGATCGCCTCAGGATGCAAAAATCTTTTGGAATCGGGCATCTTTCGTCAGTTCGTCTTCCTTGGTGGGAGTCATCGAAATCAGCCGGTCAATCAATTCGTCCGGCGTCTGGCCTTCGCTTTCGGCGGCGAAATTCAACACGATCCGATGCCGCAGCACGGGTTTGGCCAATGCCTGAATGTCCTCCGTCGAAACGTGCGTGCGTCCCTGCAGCAAGGCCCGCGCTTTGCCTCCCAGAATCAGGAACTGAACCGCCCGCGGGCCGGCTCCCCAGGCGATCGTGTCGTCCACAAACTCCGGCGCGCCCGGAGATCCGACGCGCGTCTGGCGAACCAGGGACAACGTGTACCGAATGACGTGATCGGTCACCGGCACCTCGCGGACCATGCGCTGCAAATCCAGGATATCCTCGGCGCTCAACACCGGCCGAATGTCGTCGGCCTGAACGGTGGTCGTGCGGCGGGCTACTTCAAACTCTTCGTCGAAACTCGGATACCTGACGAACACCTTGAACATGAACCGGTCTTGCTGAGCTTCCGGCAGCGGATAGGTCCCTTCCTGTTCGATGGGATTCTGCGTCGCCAGCACAAAGAAGGGATCTGTCAGCTTGTGCCGCACGCGGCCCACCGTGACCTGCCGCTCTTGCATGGCCTCCAGCAGCGCCGCCTGCGTCTTGGGCGGCGTGCGGTTGATTTCGTCCGCCAGGATGATGTGCGAAAAGACGGGACCCTCGAGAAACCGCCGCTCGCGCGCCCCCGTGCTGCGATTCTCTTCGATGATCTCCGTGCCGGTGATGTCCGCCGGCATCAGGTCGGGCGTGAACTGAATTCGGCTGAATGTCAAGTTCAGCGTCCGAGCAAGCGTGCTGATCATCAGTGTCTTGGCCAGCCCCGGCACGCCTTCCAACAGGCAGTGCCCGCGGCAGAACAGCGAGATCAACAGCTCCTCGATCACCTGGTTCTGGCCGACGATCACCTGGGACAACTGCTCCTGGATCTGCCTGCGAGCCTCCTGCAAGCGATGAAATGCCGCCGACTGACCCGGTGAATAGGCCGATGTGCCGTCGCCTGGATCCGCCATGATGATATTGCCTTTCGTTGGGAGAACTTGGCTCGTTTCGCGTAAGTCCACTGGCCATTATACGTGTTCGGCCACGTCTTTGGTTCGCAGGAGAGCCGCAGTCGTATTGCTAAGGATACTCCAAACCGCCCAAAGTTCCAGGTAGCGTAGGCTCAACCAACGAGCAAAATAGCGTCGCCCAACTGGCATAACGCGGTTTCGACGGCTTTCGACAAGGGCAGGTTCCCGGCGGGGGGCGTCAGACGGCCGTCCGCGATGGCCTGCTGGGCGGCGTCAATCCAACTTTTCCGGTCCGCGTTCATCCGTTTAGTTCGGCTAGTTCGGCCATCGATCAAAGCGAGCCGCGTTCGGCGTCCTGCGATGGTGGCACGACCGTGCTTCCATCTCGTCTCTGGCAACGACCCCGGCCGCAATTTCCAGAAACAAATCGACGATCTCCTCGTTTGTAGCGGCGAGGCGACCGCCGTTCAGCCACACGAAGACTTCTGCAACGGCCGCTGCAACCGTTTTCGACGCGAATTTTGCTGGCGGCCTTGTCTAGTAACGCTGGCGTTCACGGCGGGCTGCTCTGGGAGGCATCCGTCGAATGACAGGAAAGGACGGACGCCCTTCAAACCGTCTTGAACCCTCCGGTAAACTAGACCGCAGCGTACTCAATCGCAGCAGGAGACCCAGAAAAAAGTCCTGCCCCCTTTCGCTAACTCGTCGCGACATCCGTTGGTTACGGGCCGACGCGTTCCGAGAGGGCCGTCCTTGCGCGGTCCGCATGACCCGATTCCTCTGCTTGGAAGAAGCGGTACTTGCCAGATCGCTTCAATTCATCCTGAAACGCCCGGTAGCACGCTACCACTTTGTGCGGGTCGTGGCCACAGCGCCGCGAGATCTCGTGACGCACACCGCGCACTTCGCGGATCACTTCATCAGCCTTTTTTGTCATCTCCGCCAACGTAATTTAGCGGTGTCGTCACGAGGGGCGTTGGCAACCCCAGTTCCCGATTGACCGCTCGTATATGTCGCATTTTATTCGGGCTGGCGAGATGCCGGCAATTCCAGGTCAGCAGTACGTCCATCCGGTAGTAGGAAGCGACAGCCAAGTGAAGCGCGTCGCCACCCGGATCATTCGGCATCGCCCGCCTCTCGATGTAGGTCCCCACGGTGTGTTCAACGTCGTCACTGATATCCAGCAATTCGATTTCGGCAATCAAGTCCAATCGTTCCGCCGTTTTCTCGCTGGAACCCTGCTGCAGTTCGAGAATCACGGCCGGAGATGTAAACAACTCGAATTGCGGTGCGCACTCGAACCACCACTGCCGCGTCCAATGCATCCGAGCGACTGACTCCACGTCCGTCCGCAACGTGTGTTAGAAGCTCGGTATCGTCGTTTCGATGTAGACGCGATCTGCCATCCATTACCCCATTCGAGCCAGTCGCCACAACGGGCAGCACCTACGCCCGTAACATTTATGTGAACAGAAAAATCCTGAAATGACACTGCCAAAATCAGAATTCTTTCCGAGTTTTTGGGGGCGATTGGAGAATCTTTTGCTATCCCGGCTTGCAAGCCTCTTGCTGAACATGTACACAAACACACTGAAAGTCATGGCTGCCGAGTATCCAACGTGCGGGGAGGCTACGTTCCATGCCATCCACGGCCACCATGGTCCGACCCAATTCGGCTCGTCTCCGGCCGATCAATCAGGGACGGCACGCTGCACCCACGGGTGAGAATTCGGCCCCCTTTCGTCCACGAGCGCCCCCCGCGCGCCTTCGGTTTGCGGTACCTTGCCGTCAAACGATGACTCGCCAAGCCCGAACGCGGCGCGGGCCCAGCCACAACTGACGCTCGAAACTGACGTCGAATTATCCAAAGTCCGAAGGGGAATTGCAATCGCGACGGACCAAGAACCTGGGGGATTTTCAAGGAGCGGCAATGCTTCCCGGAATGGGGAAAAACGGTTGGAGCGAGCGTGGGATGCCTTGTTGAAGACAGGACACGCGGAGGCCACGGCGCGACCGTAGCAACGCGGGCCGAAATAACTTCGCGGTTTCGATCCGGGGCGCAACCGGCAGCGACAAAGAATTAGTCGCGTAGCGACCTCATGAACGATAGAGGTAGGGAGGACCGGTTGCCCGGCTCCCCCTCCCTCCGAACCGTACGGCCGGGTCTCCCGGGTACGGCTCTCCGGTTGGTGGTTTTACCTCGGAGGATTGACTGGCTACCACATGGGCCGCTTTCAAGGTGTACAATCCAAGCTTAGCAAAGTAGGCGTTCGGCCAACGCTGATGATCCGACCCGCGACCACGCCCGCGTTTCTTCTGACGCTTGCGCAGGATGCTCCGCAGACGCATGCGTACCCATTGGTCGATCGGCTCAAACGTGGTGTAGTGGCTATGTCGAAAGTAACCAAACCATCCCTGCATTGTGCGGTTGATGTCGGCGATAATGGCTGGCAAGCTCCGGCCGTTGGTACGACGCGTCTTGGGACGAAGCGACGTTTTCAACCTCTGGATGCTCTTGGGCCGGGGCCAACGATATCCACGCTCGAAGTGATAGCCCGGAAGGGCACTACCGCCGGTTTGAGTTCCGTGTGTTTGGTCATTGCGTCTCCACCTTCCTGCGTCCCTTCGCTCCGGCCTGTGGGGCCTTCGTTTCTGCGGCCGACCGGCTTGGCGTAGCCGGCCCTGTCGCTCTTGTTCCCCTGGCGTTACCCGGCTTCTTCGCTACTATGGACGCTCTGAATCCTGCACGGTCCGGTTCTTCGTGTCGGTCTTCGCGACAAATGAACGCCGGTCCTTTCGCCCGTACAGGCATCCTTCCTTCACGTCATCGAATCTTCCGACCATTCCATCTCCAACCACCTGTTGCGTCCCACGGGCCGACCTGGTTTCCTTCCCCCGGGCTTACCGCCGCGACCGCACCGACAGTGCGGCGCACCCACTCGGCGTCACTTGGGCTTCGCCACTGGCTAGCAGGCTCGCCACAGCAACCGGCCGAATCGAGTTCGTCACGATCCTACGGACTGGTCGTTCACCTGCAGTTGCTCTCCACCCCCCCTCACGAGGACGCAATTACTTACCGTTACAGAGTTCAGGTCCAACTCTGACGAGGACTTTCACCTCGCTGATTCGATGCGCTCGGAAACGCACTAGCCGTGGGTTTCAACCCACGGAGGTCAATTCCAAGACTCGGTACAAGTCGCGTAGCGACGACTGAACCCGCGGCTTGACGGGTTCGCCGGGTCAGCCGTCGCTACGCAACTGAGGCATCTCGGCGGAACTCCCACCGTGGGTTGAAACCCACGGCTACGTTCATCAGGTCGCTACGCGACGAGTACTTCGTCGCTGCCGATTGCGTCTCGAACCGAAAGCGGGAAGTTGTTTCGGCCCGCGCTGCTAGTGCTTGCACGCATCAAGTTCGGTATATTGCTGGCGCCATCCAATCGTCCCAAGAGTCCTAGCGGAGATTGCGCCATGTCTGCCTTATTTGCTTGTCGATCGCTGCGCGTTTCATCCTTGCTAATCGCGGCCTCCTTGAGCCTGGGCGCCGTCGAGGTGCCCGCCGCGCAGCGAGGCGAATCTCTTCTGTCTCGCCTCGCTATCTCGCGCGGCCTGTGCGTGGTACTGGGCGATACCAACGGGGACACGGCAATCCAACTGGCGCGCGACAGCGAGTTGCTGATCTACGTCCAACTGCCTCGTGCGGAAGACGTCGCCGCCGCGCGGCGAGCGGCTGCGGAAGCGGGATTCTACGGGACGCGGATTTACGTCGAACAGGGCGATCCAGCGCTTCTGTACCTGGCGGACAACCTGGCCGATGCGTTGGTGGCAACCGGCGATTTGGCCGGCGTGAGCAATGCGGAAGTGCTCCGCGTGCTGCGTCCGCAGGGCAAAGCCATCCTGGGCGGCCGGGAACTGGTCAAGCCGGTCCCGGAGGGCGTGGATGAATGGAGCCATCCGTACCACGGCCCGGACAACAACCCGCAATCGCAGGACCGCCTGGCGCGAGGCCCGTACCTGACGCAATTCCTGGCCGATCCGCGGTACGCTCCGCTGCCACAAGTCGCCGTCGCGGCGGGAGGCCGCGTATTCAAAGCGTTCGGGCACATCGCCTTCAAGGCGCGTGAAGAGCCGTGGCTGGACACGCTGGCCGCGTTCAGCGGCTACAACGGCACGCTGCTGTGGCGGCGCGAGATTCCCGCCGCGTTGATGGTGCATCGCAACACGCTGATCGCGACGCCGACGACCGTGTATTTTGGAGACGATCAGTCGTGCAAAGTGATCGATGCGGCCACGGGCCAGACGCGGGACGAAATCGCTCCGCCCGCGGACCTGGCAGGCGGTACGTTCTGGAAATGGATGGCCTTGGAGGACGGCGTGCTGTACGCCTTGATCGGCGAGCAGGAGCAGCGGGATCCAGTCATCCGGCTGCGGTCGACCAACCACGGCTGGCCCTGGAACCCGCTGTCGCCGGGCTATAACCAGCCCGAGCATACCTGGGGCTTCGGCCGGACGCTGCTGGCCATCGACCCGGAAACGAAGAAGATCTTGTGGCGTTACCAGGAGCCGGAGCCGATCGACAGCCGGGCGCTGTGTATGAGCCACGGCCGAATTTACGCTTTTCGCATGGGCACGTTTCTCACTTGCCTGGACGCGAAAACGGGCCAGGCGGCGTGGCGCAAGACGCCGCAGAACGACGCCCCGTTGTTCGAGTCGCTGGGCGGCTACTTGAATCGCCAGGACTGGCGCACCAACTGGCGCACGACAGCCTATTTGAAGTGCAGCGACAAGGTCTTGTACTTTGCCGGGCCACAGGTGGCCAAGCTGGTCGCGGTCGCGGCGGCCGACGGCCGCGTGCTGTGGGAGCAACCGTACAGCAACTATCAACTCGTATTGCGCGACGACGGGCTGTACGCGCTCAGCGGCCAGGTGGGCGCCGAAGTCGGCATGGGCGGCCAATTCCGGCCCGAGTTGTCCCGCGTCCCGGAACCCAGCCGCAAGTTCGATCCGCTGAGCGGTCAGATTTTGGCGGAACTCAATCTGGGACGCCGAGCTTGCACGCGGCCGACCGGATCGATCGATGCCGTGTTCTGTCGAGCCAATGGCGGCTCGACGCGTTTGGATGTGTCGTCGAACCAATGGGAATTGATCTCGCCGATGCGGGCCCAATGCCAGGACGGCGTGACCATCGCCAACGGGCTGTTGTACTGGTGGCCGTCCACGTGCGACTGTAACTTGACGCTGTACGGCATTACGTGCCTGGGTCCGGCAGGCGATTATCGGTTCGATCAGCCGGCCACGGATGCAGATCGCCTGGAAAGTACTGCCGCGTCGGCCACCGTCACCGCTCTGACGCAGTCCGACGCCGACTGGCCCGTGTTTCGCGCGGACAACAGCAGCTCGGGGACGACGGCGGCCGAGGTGCCCGCGACCGTTCAGCAAGCGTGGCGAGCGGCGCTGCCGCAGGGCGTCACGCCAACGGCGCCCACGACGGTCGGTGATTTGGTGTTTGTGGCCGGTTCGGACGGCGTCGTGCGGGCGTTGGAGGTGGGGTCCGGGCAACCGAAATGGACTGCGTTCACCGGCGGCGCGATTCGCTTGCCGCCGACGATCGCCGATGGCCGAGTGCTGGCCGGCTCGGGCGACGGCTGGGTGTACGCCTGGGAAGCCGCCACGGGACGGCTGCTGTGGCGGTTTCGCGCGGCGCCCGTTGAACGCCGGATTCCCGTGTACGGGCAATTGTCTTCGACGTGGCCTGCCGCCAGTGGCGTGTTGGTCGAGAACGGAGTGGCTTATGTGGCCGCCGGCATCGTGAACTACGACGGCACGCACGTCTATGCCTTGGATGCCGCCACGGGCAAGATCAAGTGGCAGAACAACGCCACCGGACACATGGACCCGATCGGCCGCACGGGCGTCAGCGTGCAAGGCCAGATGCTGGCATTCGACGGCCGGCTGTGGCTGGCCGGAGGCAACGTCGTGTCGCCTGCTGCATTCGATTTGCAGGACGGCCGGTGCCTGAACGATCCGGCGCAACACGTGCGGCGAACCGTCAACAACAACGTCCCAGCGTCGGAAAGTCCGCGCGGCAGCGAACTGTACCGGATTGGTAACCAGGTCTTTGTCAGCGGCAAGCCGTACTACTCGCACCCGCAGTACCCGGTTTACGATTGGTCGGTGACGAACAATACCGTTTACGCTCGCGTCGGCGACCGCGATTTGGCGTGGTTCAACAAGGCCAAACTGGCGTTCTATTCGGGCAGCGAATCGAGTTCGCCGGAAGCGTTTGCCCGAGCTTGGGGCAAGGCGGAGGTCGCCGGGTTGACGCCGCTATGGTCGCACCCGACACCCAACGGCCGGGCGCTGGCGGTGGGCAAGAACGCGGCCGTCGTGGCCACGGACACCGAGGTGCAGGCGATTGGACTGAGCGACGGCAAACCGCTGTGGACGCAACCGCTGCCCGCGCCCCCGGTGTCCTGGGGCTTGGCATTGACTCGCGATGGCCGCGTGCTGGTGACCCTGGAGAACGGCGACGTGATGTGTTTTCGCTAGATGGCATCGTCGCATGGGGCACTTTTGGAGTGCGGTGACTTGTCACCGCTTTCGATTTCGTTCACACTGCTATACACCACTTGTGATTCACACCTACAAGGAGCACCTCATGCGACGACACTTCATTCACTTGGCAATCGGACTTGCGTTCGCCGGTTCGGCACTGGCCGCGACATCGCAGCCGGCCGCTGCCGCCGAGGGCAAGAAGCAGATTGTGTTCGTCCACGGCAAGGCGAGTCACGGTTACGGCGGGCATGCCTACGGTCCCGCGTTTCGGATGCTGGCCCGGATGTTGAACGAAAATGTCCCCGCCGTCCAGGCCGTCGTCATTCAGGACGATCAGGACCTGGCGCCGCTGGATACCGCCGATGCGATCATGTTGGGCAGCGACGGCGGCGGCTTGGTAAAGAAACTCGCCGATCGGTTGGCACCGCTCATGAAACAAGGCGTGGGACTGGCCTGCATCCACTACACCGTGGACCCGGGCGATCCGAAGGCGGTCAAGAACCTGATCGCGTGGATCGGCGGCGCGTACGAGCAGCACTGGTCCGTCAATCCTTTCTGGGAAGCCGAATTCAAGAGCTTTCCCGACCATCCCGCCGCGCGAGGCTTGAAGCCGTTCAAGGTCCGGGACGAGTGGTACTACCACATGCGGTTCGCCGAAGACATGAAAGGCGTCACGCCCATCCTGTCCGCCGTGCCGCCCGAGCGGACCCGCCAAGGCAAGGACGGCCCGCACAGCGGTAACCCGACCGTCCGTGCTCGGACGGGCATGGCGGAGGTCGTCGGCTGGGTGTACGAGCGTCCGGGCGGTGGCCGCGGGTTCGGCTTCACCGGCATGCACACGCACTGGGCCTGGGCGCAGGACAGCTTCCGCAAATCCGTCCTGAACGCTTTGGTCTGGATCGCCGGCGCCGAAGTGCCGGCCAACGGCGTCCCGTCGCAGACGCCGACGCTGGAGCAGTTGGAAGCCGACCTCGGCCAGCCGCGGCCCGAGAACTTCAACGCCGATGCGATCCGGCAGGAAATTGCCAAGATGAACCAGTGATGGACGGGCAGGAGAGGGCTGTGACTTGTTCATTCGACCCGTTGGAGTTCACGCTTTAGCGTGTGCTTGGGCGAGTCTTCCCTTCCACCAGGACAGCCTGAAGGCTGAACTCCAACACGAGTCACCGCCTCGGCGCGCTTTGTTCCCGTTGACCAAACGTGATTCTCGAACGTGTCAATCCTCAGGAGGTTGTTTCAATGCGTCTGTGCTTGCTGGCGTTGTTCACAATCGTCTGTCTGCTCGTGCCGCCCGCCATTGGGGACGACTGGCCGCAATGGCTGGGCCCGAACCGCGACAGCGTGTGGCGGGAAAAAGGGATTGTGGATCGTTTTCCTCAGGGCGGACTGCCTGTCCAATGGCGAGCCCCCGTGGGACTGGGCTACGCCGGGCCCGCCGTGGTCGGCGGCAAGGTCTACCTGATGGACTACGTGCGCCGCTCGGGCCAGGTGACCAACAACCCTGGCGGCCCGGACAAGCTGGAAGGTACGGAGCGGGTGCTGTGCCTGGACGCCGCGACGAGCAAGTTGTTGTGGAAGCACGAATACGACCGGCCTTACAACATCTCGTTCGGCGGCGGACCTCGCTGCACGCCGACCGTCGTTGAGCAACGGGTGTACGCCCTCGGCGCGGAAGGCAACCTGACCTGCTTGGACGCCCAAACCGGGCAGGTTGTCTGGGCCAAGGATTTCGTAAAGGACTACGGTGCCAAAACGCCGTTTTGGGGCGTTGCGGCGCATCCGTTGGTTGTCGGCGACTTGCTGTTCTGCGTCGTCGGCGGCGCCGGCAGCGTCGCGGTCGCCTGGGACAAAAACACGGGCCGCGAGGTCTGGCGAGCGCTGTCGGCCGAACAGCAGGGCTACTGCCCGCCGACCATGATCGAGCATGGCGGCCGAAAGCAACTGATCATCTGGCACGGCGATGCGATCAATGGCTTGGATCCTCGGACCGGCGAGGTGTTCTGGTCGGTACCGCTGAAACCCAGCTACGGCATGGCGATCACCACGCCCCGGCAACTCGGCCCCTACCTGCTGGTCACCGGCTACGGCGACGTGGGCGTGCTGTTGAAGCTGGACGATGCCAAGCCGGCGGCCGAAGTCGTGTGGCGGGGGAAGGCCAAAAACGCCGTCTACTGCGCCAACAGCACGCCGTTCCTTGAAAACGGCACGATCTACGGGTGCGACGTCGGCAGCGGGGCGTTGATGGGCGTGCGGCTGAGCGACGGCGAGCGTCTGTGGCAGACGCTCGAACCTACGACCGGCGGCCGGCGTGGCGGGCGTTACGGGACGGCGTTCCTGGTGAAGCACGAGGACCGTTTCTTCTTGTTCAGCGAAACGGGCGACTTGATCCAGGCCCAGTTGTCTCCGCAGGGGTACACTGAATTGGGTCGATTCCGCGTGCTGGAACCGACCAGCCCCACATTTGGACGCGACGTGGTCTGGAGCCATCCGGCGTTTGCGGACAAGTCGGTGTTCGCCCGGAACGACAAGGAATTGGTCCGAGTCAGTCTGGCGGCAGAGTAATGTAGACACAAAATTTTGCAGGAATCCTGGCGAGCGGTGAGGCGTTAGCCCATCGGTGCATTGTCTCGGAGACCACTCTTTCGTTCGTCTGCTGATTTCACGGAAGGTGATATTGCGAACTCCTCGCGCAAATGTCGGGCATGTGGAAAACCGGCGGGCTTACGCCGGCCGCTCGCCTCTCGGTGTGCATCTACGGGGTGGACTCGCCACTCCGTGACGCGATTCCGGCTTACTTTCCCGTCCGCAGTAGCTGCCACAACGTGTGCAGGCGGCCGACGCGTTCGCGCGGCAAGGTGCCGCTGGAGTAGGCCGCACAGCAGTATAGTTCCGCCAGTTGGATCGCCTCCTGCCCCAAGGGCGTCTCGCAGTCGGTCAAACAACCAGCAAATTCGTGTGGTGTCTGCTCGGGGCCTCGCTGGCAGCCGTGCTCGCGGCCCCAGGCTTCCAGGGCCTGAAAGCTGTACGCCACCAGTTCGCGCGGCGACCACCGCTGGGCGTCACCCGTGGTGAATGGATCTGGGAAATCGGCAAACGGACGCGGTGGTGGCGCGGCGGCCGTCACCGCTTCTTCCCCTGTCGGCTCGGCTCGGCGAACGCCAAACAAGTTGTCCCAGAACGCTCGGATTGCCTCCCAAAAGTTCCGCAACGCTTCCAGCACCTGCTCTCGATTCCGCCACAACAGGTAGGCGACGATCGCGAGGAAGATCAGGTTGTACAGCCACTTGAGTCCGTAGGGGATCAACCCCAGCATACTGTTCAGTATTTCCGACGGACTGGGCATCCAAGACGAAGGCTCGGAGGGAGCCTCGCTGGGATCGACTTCCGACTCGAAGGGATTGTCGTCGGACCCGGGCTTCGGTGGTTCCGCGCCGTTCGGCGAATCACTCGGCTTCTGGTCTGACGACGATTCGGAACCCGTCTTCTCGCCGGGGGGCTTGGACTTCCCGGCCTGAGATTGCGATTCCCGGGTATCCGATTGGTTTTGGCCCTGTCGTTCGCCCTCTGCCGACGAAGACGGCTTGCCCGATCCGGATTGGTCTTGTTGCGAGCCGTCGGCCGGACGTTCGCCTCGGTCTTCTCCTGCGTTCTGGTCTTTCGAGCCCTGCTTTTCGCTTCCCTGCGACCCGGAAGGCTGCTTTCCGGATTTTCCTTCGCCCGCCGCCGGCCCGCCGGATGACTTGCCCTCGCCACCCTGGCCGCCGGGCTTTTTGCCGCCCGGCTGATTCCCATCGCCCTGTTGCCCGCCTGGCGATTTCCCCTGTCCCTCGCCCGCCTGCGGTTTTCCTTCGCCGCTGCGTCCCTCCGATTTTGTACCACCGGGACGTCCTTCCTGCTCCTTGTTGGCGGGCGCGGCCGATTGCCCCTGTTGCTGCTTGTCCTGGGCTCCTTCGTTGCCCCAGCCTTGCCGCGACGCCTGGAGGTCGGTGGGCGAACTGACCTGGAGCTGGACTTGAGTGATCGAGTATTCCGCGTTGGGCCGAGGCAGGAGCCAACACACGAACAGCAGGGCCGCAATCATCAGGCTGCCGACCGTCAACCAGATGCTGGCCATTTCCAGCGGCATCTCCAGTCGTCGCTGGCGCAGATACCGCCGCAATCCCAGGAAGCTGGTCGTCATCAGCAGGCCCAAGCCGCTGGCCGTATAAATGCACAGCAGTTTGAACGCGTAGCGGCGTGCCTCCAGATTCTCGGCCGGGATAAATCGCTGCCCGATCCCAAACAGGGGAAGCGCAGCCAACGAAAAATAGATCACCCAGACGCCGGGAGCGTGGGGCCGTTTGCGGTGTGCGACGAAACGAGCCCAGAGGGTCTTCGGCGCAGGCGGTGGCGTGCGCGACGTGGTGGATTCAAGATCCTGCGTGGCGAGCGACGGACTCGATACACCCGGATCCTGCGATCCGTCCAGGCCGACGGTTTGCAACAGCCCCTCGCCGGATGCGTCCTCCTGGTCGTCGATCACCGTGCAGTCCCAAGTCAACTTGTCGGCGCACCACAGAATGATGCTGAGCATGACGACGTTGAACAACAGCGTCGAAGAAGCGAATTTGCCGAGGACCAGCAACATGGCCAGCCCGAGGGCAATCGCGTACATCATCGCGTATTCCCGCCCTTCCTCGATCGCGATGCGGGCGATCAGCACGGCGGCAAATACAAACAAGCCGAATATGTAACTCACGCGTCCCGGATGGCCGCCGTGATAGAACACGGCAATCAGGAAATAGACGAGACTCCCGACCAACGCCATAATCAGCGCCGGGCTGATGGCGATCACCAGGTAGTCGGTCAGTGTCTTTCGCAGGCGAGCCATAGGTCAAGCGTGGAGTTTGCCCAACAAGAATGCCATATTGTGCGCCAGTTTCTTAATCGTCTGCACGCCTTCCGCGTCGTTCGCTGCTTCACCTTTCTCGCGGCCGAAGGCGATGTTCCAGTAGGTCGAACCGGGGATGATCATCTCGTTGATCAAAAAGAAGTAGTTCAACTGGGCGAAGGTAAAATTCTGGCCGGCCCGCCGCGCAACGGCGATGGCGGCCCCGACCTTGCGCCGCAAAAACCGCCCATTGCGCAATGACACCAAGCCCACGCGGTCCAGCAAGGCCATGGTTTCCGGCGTCGCCGAACCGAAGTAAACCGGCGACCCGACCAAAATGCCGTCTGCCTCCATGAACCGTTCGATCATCCCCTCGAAGCCCTCGTCTCCCAGCGTACACATCGGCCGCTCGACGTGCGAGCAATCCCCGCACGCCGTGCATGGCAGAATCTGGCGACCGGCCAGGGACACGAACTCGGTCTCGATTCCTTCCGCCTGTAATTCCTGCAGCGCCGTCTGCACCAGCAGTTCCGTATTTCCCCCCGTGCGCGGACTTCCTGAGATGCCCAAGACCTTCATAACGAACTCCCGTGTTCACGTGGTTGGGAGAGGGCTCAGACGTACAGAATTCAATTTTGCCGGGCAATCCGTTTTCCACTTGGGAAGTCCGTAGCCGGCAAAATTGAATTCTGTACGTCTGAGCCCACGATGCGTGCTTCCCACTGCCTAACGCCCTCGGCTCTTCATCTTACCAATCCGCCCGTCCGCCGTCGAACTGGTACCAGCTAATCGTCAGCCAGTCCGCGCCTTGGTTGTCCAACGTCAACCGATGGCGGCCGGCGGGGACGGGCAACTCGACAACTTGATCATATTCCGCGGCACTGCCGTCGTTTTGTTGATCTCGATCGGGTAGTCCGATCGTTTTCTGCAACTGGTCATCGACGCTCCAAACCAGCTGCGCTCCGGCGCTGGCCACAGCGCGGACCTTGACCAACAGGCGACCCGGTTCAACGGCATGCACGAGGAACGTCGGTGGATTGCGCAGATGCTCGTGCAACCGGCCTTGCAGAAATCCGTTCAGCTGTTCGTCGCCGACAATCGTTCCGTCGGCCTGGACCGGGAATTCGCTGCGCGCCGAGCGAGACCACTGCGGCACAGGAACGACTCGCACCGGATCTTCCAAGCGACTCAAATCCAGCGGCGGCGTCTGACCGTTCCAACTCAGAATCACCATCGCCGACGCCTCCAAACGTGGCAGCGTGATTTCCATCCCGTCTTCGACCGCATGGCAATTCAGCGACAGTTCGCCGTCCCAATCCGGCGAGACGGCCGTCGCCGATTCCGGCAATCGGGCGACCTTAGGCACGCGGATCTTGACGTCCGTTTGGGTTTCCAGTTGCCGCGAGTCATGGTCGGCATGGACTCCCACTCGCCGATTGATGGCCTGCACGATCAGCCGCGGAGGCTGATCGCTCCACCAAGCCGCCAGGCTCATATCGCCGGCGCTCGCGGCGAGCGATTCCGAACCAACATAGTGGCTGGCCAGCAGCAGTTCGCGATGTCGCTGATAGAACGCAGTCAGCCGTTGAATGACTGCCAAGCTGCCGTCATGCTCCGCATTGCAGCCGAAGGGTCCCAGCACCGGGAAAGCGAAGAACCCGCCGGCGGCATAGATCTCCGCGCCTCGAGTCCGCATCCACAGCTCGCGTTCCGACGGCCGCACGGCCAGCCACGGAAAGGGCGGATCGCCGAAACCCCAGTCGTGAAACAGGACCACCGGCACCGGCTTGCCCGCAACCTGTTGGCCGCGCCGTACGATCGATCGCCACACGGGCAACTGGTTTTCGGACAAGTCGACGTGCCCGTCGTGCGTGCGCCACTGGCCCCATACGCCCAGCACTTGCAGGTCGACATCGGGGGCCATCCCATTGGCGCTGATCAGAATTCTACGTCCTTTTGAGCGTCCATACGCACGGATCCGCTGCGTGATGTCCTTCCAAGCGGCCTCGTCGCGCCAATCGCGAAACGCCAGCCACAGGGGGGCCAATGGATTGATGCCTGCGGTCGGATTCTGCACCCAGCCTTTGGACTTCAGAAAACCGCGATAGTCGAAAGTGCGGATCATCCCGTCGGGGCAGATTTGCGGATCGGTCAGTTCAATCCCGTGGATGCTCGTCCAGCGTGGATCGTCGGCCTGCCAGCCCTGCGTCTGCGCGCACGCGGTGGCCAGATAGCGGCGGAAATCGGCCAGCGAGTGGTCGTCGTAACCTTCGAGGCCGCCCAGCGCCGCCGTGTGTTCGTCCATGAACAGGTAATCCACGCCCGCGTCGATCTGCTGGCGGCACCAGCCCAACAGGTAGTCGCGGTAGGCGGGGCTGGACAGCGAGCCGTGGCGAATCCCCGGGGTCTCCCAGGCGTCCACCAGCTGCCCCTCCGGCCCGCGCGTCGCCATGTCCAGCAACTGCAGTTGCGTGATGCCGTTCTCGTCGTCGTACAGGGCGCTGCACGTGATCCCGCCGCCGAACATCCCGCCCAACTGACGGACTTGCGGCGGGATCTGCACCCACTGGGAAACCGGCGGTGCTTCACGCCACTTGAACCAGCCGCGGATCAAGAGGTCCGAGCCGACTTTGCGCGCCGCACGCAAGGCGTCCTCCGACGCTGTCGTTTCGTTGATCGTAAAGATGACTGCCTGGTTGATGTCTTCCACGGGCTTCGTCCGGCGCAGGTCCTGCGGAAAGTCGGGCAGTTCCGCCAGCCAATTGGCTGGGACCGGCGGAGCGACGCCCTGGAATCCCGCCGCTCGCTGTGCCCCTTCACGGGCCAACGCGGCTACCTGTTCTGCCATCGCTTCCGCGTGTCCCGGCGCCAATGGGGCCAGGTACGCCCACAAGGGCTCGACCGCCGCGTCCACAGGGGCGTAGCCGCTGTACAGCAAGACCGATTCCGCCTGATGCCGTTGGACGAACATCTTGGCCTGCCGCCAGCGTTTGGCATAGTCGATGTACACGACGGCCAAGCTTGCCGATCGTACGCCGGTCACTGGGTGACCGGACTTCGCGTCACGGAGTGACCCGGCTACGTGGATCGCATCGCCGGACTGGATAATCAACGCCGGTCGTTGGGCATCGAGTGCGGCGACCGTGTCGCCTCGTTGCTCCCACGGCGAAATGCCGGCGTAGGCCGGACATGGGTCAAGCGCCGCGATGCGGCCCGCGTGACTGCGGCCTTCGGCATCCCAGAATTGGTATTCCGTCCAGCGTTGCGGGTCCAAGGCCAGCCGCGGGGGCGACCACAGCCAGCCGGAGCGGACGGCGGGCGGCGGCCCGATCAGACGCGAGCCTAGCAGCAGGCCGCGATCCGTACAGCAGCAATGAAGTTCCAGCGCCAGCCCGCGCCGCGCGTCCAGGACTACCTGCTGGCCCACAACCACCGTGTCGGCGTCTGGCCGCAACGCCCAAGTTGCCCGTCGGCCGCTGGCCGGGTACTCGCGGTCGGCGAACATTCCGAGCGTCGTCCCGGTGGAGCTCGCTGCGACCGGCTGCCACCGCCCACCAGCATCCTGAATGTCCAGGTCGAACCCCGCCGACTCGGGAACAAATCTCGCTCGATATCCCTCCCCGGCGATCATTACCGTGCCGTCGTGAACTTCGACGCGAGGCGCCGCCAATGACGAGGAAATCCACGCGAGTGCGATCATTCCACATATCGAGGCGACAGACAACCCTCGCATGATCGACGCTCCCCAGCGGTTGAATGATGAATCGGACCATGCCAAGCTGGCGTACGCGATGTGAGGGAGCTTCGTCCGGAGATCAGGTCGCGTCCCGGCGGCGCAGTTCTTCGCGCAGGCGTGCCACTTCGGCTTCCGCCGCCTGCCGCGCAGCCGCCTCCGCCTGCCGCACTCGCTCGGCCTCCGTCCTGGCTCGCTCGGCTTCCGTCCTGCCTCGCTCGGCGGCCAACCGTTCCGCCTCTGCCGCTCGGCGTGCTTCTCTTTCGGTCAGCAGCCGCGCGCCGGTATCGATGCGGTACAGCATCAGCTGTCCCTTTTCGGCCTGCAGCCGCAGCCCCAGTTCCTTGCTCACCAGTCTTCCGCGCGCATCGGCGGCGATCCGCAGGTACCTGTCGCCGTCCAGCCGATAGCCTTGCAGCGGCGGATCCAAGTAGTCCTGCGTGGGATCGAACAGGAAGTACTCTTTTACACCCAAGCGGCAGTACAGCTTGGGCTTGGTGATCGTGTCCGTCTTCTTCGTCTTGCGGGACGTCACTTCCACGATCACGTCGGGCGTCTGACGCTCGACCCACAGCTTGTAGACCCGCCGCTGCTGTTGTTCGAGCCCCTTGACCACAAAGACATCCGGGACGACGAACCGCTTCGGATTGCCTTGCTTGTAATAAACGAGCAAATTCCCCGACACGTAGACGCACTGGTCCTCGTAAAACCGCCGCAACAGCTCGATCTCCCGGACCATTTCGTCCCGATGTAGATCTGTCTCGCCCATGGGCTTTCCGTCCGTTTCCGGATAGTCGACCGACGTTACTTGGATGACCGACGACATGCCTCCCACCTCGGCTGCGAATTAGGCCTGTGGATTCCTGACTACCCATCATACTCCGTAACACCGAGGCCGCAAAGATCGGCTGGGGCACCCAGGCGACGGCTCACGGCCCCCGCCGAGTCGAACACGAGTTCATGCGGATCGCGGGCGTCGCCGTCCGGCAGCGGAATGATCGTCAGCCAGGCTGCTTTGCCTGGGGCCAACGAGCCGTAGTTCTGCTCGACGCCCAGCGCGGTGGCGCCCGCGAGCGTTCCCATCCGCAAGACGTCGGCCGGCGCCACCGTATCCCCAAAATGCTGGCGGAGATAACGCAATTCTTCCCACAGGTCGAGATCCGGATTCGAAGCCCGCGAATCCGTGCCAACAGCGACGTTTACACCGGCAGCCAACAGCGTTGTCAGCGGATACGGGTCGTGCCCGAAATACGCGTGGGTCCGCGGACAGTAGACCAGCGACATCCGCGCGGCCCGCGCGGCGAGGAAGGTGATTTCCTCGGAACCTAAATAATTCCCGTGGATCACCAGGGCGCGATGGGCTTGAGCCAGCACGCGCAGGAAGTCCAGCGGCCGGGTTCCGCGCGGGATGACATCGGGATGCCAGGCGTCAAACGCCTGCAGGAGAGGCACGAACGGACCCGTGCCGGATTGCAGCAGTTCCAACTCTTCGCGGGTTTCCGCCAAGTGGAGCGCAACCGGCGCTTGATACTGCCGGCTCAGCGGGCAGGTTCTTGCGAGCAGTTCCAGGCTGATCGTGTACGACGCGTGGGGGGCAAGGCCGGCTCGCCATTTCGATGGTGAGGCTGGATGGGCCAGATGCGCTGCGGCACTGGCCAGCAAGGGTTCGACGCGCTGCGGCGCCAACCCCAACAACTCCAGGAACACCGTCGTGTCCACAGGACTGGCCTGAAACGCCGCCTCCGGCCAGCCGGGCGACGCAATTTCGCCCACCGCGGCCGTGCCGGTCCGAGCCACTTCTTGCAGCCCCCGTTCGGCGGCCCGATATCGTCGCTCGACCGAATCGGTTTCTGCCAGTTGCTGGCGGCGCCAAGTCACGACCGCACCCAGCCAGTCGGTAAACGGCATGCCGGGCCGCCCCAGGGGGGAAGCCAAGTCGCTGAATTCCAAGTGCGCGTGCGCATTGATCAATCCCGGCAATACCGCGACATTGCCCAAGTCGCGCGGCACATTGCCGGAGACATTTTCTCCCACCGCGACAATCCGATCGTCAGCCACCGCCAACACGCCGTCGGGAATCGGCGGACCGTCGATCGGAAACAGATAACGAGCTTTCAAGGCGTAGGCACTCATGTGGATTTCCTTATCCTTCAGCCCTCTCCCCGCGGTACCACACGCGGACGATTTGATGCCAAAAGCTGGGCGAATCCCCGCTGATTCCCAACGACCCGTCCGTGGAACCCTCCTCAAAGCGGCTCCAGATATTCGGCAATACGACGGTTTCGATGTTGATCACCTCGACGTGCTGCTGCTCGATCCACTGGTTGGCCGCCGCCACCGCCTCGGCGAATGTCTCGTACTCGCCCACCTTGAAGAACGCCGGAGCCGACAGCATGCGGGGCACGAAGTCGCGAAATTGGATCATGCCGGATTTCCCTCGTCACGGTAGAGACCTTGTGTCTGGATGTACTTCTCGACCGCTCGCGGCGTCTGGTAGCGGATGCTGCGGCCGGCAGCGACCGCCTGACGGATCGCCGTGCTGCTGAATTCGACCAGCGGCATTTGCACTTGATGACGCCGGATCTCCTGCAGCCGCGAGGCCGCGACCATGTCGGCCAGCACCCCAAAATCCGGTTCCGGCGTGTCGCGGCGACGGACGACCACCGGCACGGCTAGTTCGCAGATGCGACCCGCCTCGCGCCAGCCCGGCAGATCGCGCAACGAATCGGCGCCCATCAGAAAAAAAAATCCGTCTTGCGGCTGCTGTTCCCGCAACGCGGTCAAGGTGTCGACGGTGTAGGTGACCCCGCCGCGGGCGATTTCCAGTTCCGAGATCACGAAAGCCTCGTGGCCGGCAATCGCCAAACGGAGCATCTCCACGCGCCGCTCCGCCGGCGTCAACCGCCAGGCCTGTTTGTGCGGCGGAATCGACGCCGGCAGGAACCGCACCTGGTCAAGCCGGCATTGCTCGCGGCACGTTTCCGCCAGCAGCAGGTGGCCGTAATGCACGGGATCGAAAGTTCCGCCAAAGATGCCCACACGCATAGCTCGTCTGCCCTTGGGTTGTGTTGTCTGGTATCGTAACAGGAGCGGACATGCTTGACTACTTGTCCAACGTGACTTCGGCCTCCTTCCCGACCACAAGCGGTATGGGCAAACAGCAACAATCCCTGTTTCAAACCGATGCCCCTGCCTGGGAGATCGACGACGCGGCGGAAGCGTACGTCGCGACGGTCGTGTTTTCGGAGGCGCCGTTTGGGCCCTTCGATTACGCCGTCCCCGAGCGTCTGCGGGCCGCCGTGTCGGTGGGGCGCCGGGTCCGCGTGCCGCTGGGGCGAGGTGACCGAACCCTGACCGGCTACTGCGTGGCTCTGGAGCATCGCGGCGCGGGCGGCCGGCCGCTGAAGGACCTCGGCGACCTGGTGGACGACCGCCCCTTGCTGACGCCGGGCATGTTGCGGCTGACGGAGTGGATGGCCGACTACTATCTGTGTCCCTGGGGCGTCGTCTTGGACGCCGTGGTGCCGGCCGGTGTGCGGGGACATGCCGGGACGCGGGCGGTGACGTTCCTCCGCGTCCCGACCAACGTGGCGGCGAAACTGACCCAACTGGAGATCCCCGAAAAGCAGCTGCAAGCGCTCAAGATCCTGGCCGCCTCGCCCCAGCCGCTCACCCCGCAACAGCTGTCGCGGGCCGCGCGCTGCAGTCTGGCTCCGATCCAGCGACTCCGCGAACAGCGGCTGGTGGTCGAGGAATCGCGGCGGGTCCGCAAGGGCGATCTGGAGGAACAACCGCACGCCCGCGAGCAGCGGCACGAATTGAATCCGGACCAGCAGCAGACCTTGGACCGCATGCTGCAGGCCCTGAATTCGGGCCGGCACCGGACGCTGCTGATCCACGGCGTCACCGGCAGCGGCAAGACGGAGGTCTATATCCGGGCGATCGAGGAGATGATTGCGTTCGGGCGGCAAGCGATCGTGCTGGTGCCGGAAATCAGCCTGACGCCGCAGACTTGCCAGCGCTTCCGCGCCCGCTTTGACCGCGTGGCCGTGCTGCACAGCCACCTTAGCGACGCGGAGCGGCATTGGCACTGGGAACGGATTGCCGGCGGCGAAATCCAGGTCGTGGTCGGCGCCCGCAGCGCCGTGTTCGCGCCCACACCGCACCTGGGCATGATTATCCTGGACGAGGAACACGACGGGTCGTTCAAGCAGGACATCGCGCCCCGCTATCACGCCCGCGAGGTCGCGTTGTGGCGGGCGCGAGCCGAAAATATCCCCCTGGTGCTGGGTTCCGCCACGCCGTCGCTGGACAGCTGGCAACGGGCACGGGCGGGTGAATTCGAGTTGCTCGAAATGCCGCGCCGAGTCCTCAATCGGCCGCTGCCGGATGTGACCGTGGTCGACCTGCGCGTCGCTGCCAAGGGCTTCTATCACGGGGGAGCGATCAGCCGCCAGTTGCACCAGGCCATGCAGCGGGCACTGAAGGAAGACGGGCAGATCATCCTGCTGCTGAACCGTCGCGGTTACGCCACGACGATCCAGTGCCCGGGTTGCGGACACGTCGTCCGCTGTGCCGATTGCGACATCGCGCTGACCCATCATCGGGAGGAGAACAAGGCGATCTGCCACTATTGCGACTATATGATCACGGCCCCCAGCCTCTGTCCTCAATGCGGTTCGGCCGGCATCCGTTATGCCGGCATGGGGACACAGAAATTGGAGCAGGAGGTGCGGGCCCGATTTCCTCACGCGCCGTGCCTGCGGATGGATTCGGACAGCATGCAGCGGCCCGGCAGCCACGAACAGGCCTTCGCACGCTTCCGCGCCGGCGAAATCAAGATCCTGCTGGGTACCCAGATGATCGCCAAGGGACTCGATTTTCCCAACGTCACGCTGGTGGGCGTGATCAATGCGGACACCGCCTTGCACTTTCCGGATTTCCGGGCGGCGGAGCGTACGTTTCAACTGGTGACGCAGGTCGCCGGCCGCACGGGCCGCGGGGACAAAGGCGGCCAGGTGCTGGTCCAGACCTTCAGCCCGGAGCATGTGGCGATCCAGGCGGCGGCCCGACACGACTTCCCCGCGTTTGCCCAGCAGGAATTACCCATCCGCGCCGAATTCCACTACCCGCCGGCCGCCGTCATGATCCGCTTGGTCGTCCGCGGCCCGTCGGAAATGGCGACGGAGCATTTTGCCGAACACGTCGTCAAGCAGCTGCGTGAAACCTGGAAGGCGGGGGCGAAATCTGCCACGCCCGCCGGGACGCCGGAGGGAGCGGCAAGCAACGAGTTCCGCATCCTCGGACCGGCCCCCGCACCGTTAGCCAAGCTGCGGGGCCTGTTCCGTTTTCACGCGTTAGTCCAGGGCCAGGACCGCGACCGCCTGCGCGATGTGGTCCGGCAAGCGACGAGCGAACTGAAACCGCCCGAGGATATCCAGTGGATCGTGGACGTCGATCCGTTCGATGTCCTGTAAGAAACCGAAAGGCCGGGGACGGGGTGAAGCACCGCCCCTTCCACCGCTACACGATGAAACAGTCGATTCAGGACGGCTTCATACGGGGCGTACAAGACGCGGCATGTGCAACCCTCCCGGGCGAGGACGAGCCAAAACGGTATCTACCGTTTTGGTTCCGGAAAAAGGCGTCACTGCCGCCCCTCGACAGGTACCGTAAGTACTTGCTTCGGCAAAACTTACACTAGAGCGGGCGAAGGGACTCGAACCCTCGACATCCAGCTTGGGAAGCTAGCGCTCTGCCAACTGAGCTACGCCCGCGTATTGGACCTGGGAGGGTCCCGGCTTTGACTGAGTTTAACAACTCTATGTGGACACGCAAGCGGACTGGGACCAAGAAATCGGCGGGCAGGCGGACGCACTGCGCAGACGGGAATTGGGAATGACTTGGCCTTGCTTCTCCTGGCACGGTCGACGTATCATCCCGCGCGGATGGGCTAGTAGGGATGCGTTTTGAGACCCTGGGGCCCGGAAAGGCCCGAGGCAAGGGCACGGAGAGTGTTGTGAAAGTCTCGGTCATCGTCAGCACGTACAATAACCCGTTGGCGCTGGAAAAGGCGTTGTACGGACTATGTTGTCAAACCCGGCGTGATTTCGAGGTGCTGATTGCCGACGACGGCAGCAGCGGTCCGACGGGGGAACAGATCGCTCGGTTTCAATCGGAATCGCCGCTCGCGATCCAGCACGTATGGCACGAGGACATGGGATTCCGCAAAGGAAGAATCTTGAATCAGGCGATCAGCCGCGCGGCAGGGGATTACCTGATCCTGATGGACGGCGACTGCATTCCTCGCGACGACTTCGTGTCAGCCCACTGCCAACTCGCCCGCCCGAACTACTACATCGCAGGCGGCAGCCACATCGATATCCCAGCCGGGATGCACCCGGCGATCGGCCGGGAAGACATCGAAGCACAGCGGGTCTTTCAGGTCGGGTGGCTCGTGTCTCGGGGGATGGCAGCCAAGAAACTCCGGTATCGCTTAAGCCGCAATCGGTTCCTGGCGCGGTTGCTGGATACGGTCACGCCGCGTCCGGGCGTGCTGGTCGGCGCCAACGCGTCGGCTTGGAAGAAAGACGTGCTGGCCGTCAACGGGTTCGACGAGACCTATACCTACGGTTCGGACGACAAGGATCTGGGAGTCCGCATGACGAACAACGGCGTCAAATCGCGCCGGCTCAAGTACTCGTTGGTCTGCGTTCACTTGTCCCATCCCCGAGCCTACGCTTCGCCGGAACGCGTTCTGGAAAACAAGCGGAAGCTGCGTCAAGTCCGCGCCGAGGGAATCACGTGGACGCGGAACGGAATCAGCGCCGGTTCGCGCCAATTGGGCGCTCCGCAGAGGCGGGGATTCTCCGCTTCGAGCGAGGAGGGCGACTTTCTAGTTCCGGACTGTGGCGTTGGCTGACGAGCGACTCAGAATTTGTGCCCGCGCTGCGGGCCGTTCTTGGTCAGCGTGAGCACTTCCGGGGCTTCCGTCCCCATCATGACCGTGTGCTCGAACTGCGCCGACAGTTGGCGATCTTTGGTTCGCACGGTCCAGCCGTCTTTCTCGTCCTGCTCGCCGTCCGGCCCGCCCACGTTGATCATGGGCTCGATCGTAAACGATACGCCGGGGGGCAACCGCTGGCGGCGGCCTTCGGGGGTCGGGACGTGCGAAATGGTAGGGTCTTGGTGGAATTTGCGGCCCAGGCCGTGCCCCACGTAGTCTTTAACCACCGTAAAACCGCGGGCATGCGCTAACCGCACGATGGCCGTGCCGATGTCCGACACGCGGCAATTCGGCTTGATGTTGTCGATCGCCGTCCACAGGCAATCGAACGCGCACTGCGTGACCCGGCGGGCTTCGTCGGAAACGTTGCCGATCAGGAATGTCTCGGATTGGTCTCCGTGCCAGCCGTCGACGATGCTGGTGATATCGAGGTTGACGATGTCGCCATCCCGAAGCACGTAGTCGCTGGGAATGCCGTGGCAGATGACTTCGTTGACGCTGGTACAACAGCTCTTCGGGTATCCCTGATAATTCAGCGAAGCCGGGATGTGACCGTGGTCGAGCGTGTATTCATGCACCAGGCGATCAATCTCGCCCGTCGTGATGCCCGGCTGCAAGTAGGGCCGGATGAAATCCATGACCTGCGCGTTAAACCGCCCCGCCTCGCGCATTCCGAGCCGTTTTTCCCTTTCGACCTGCTGCCGTTTGCGTCTTCGCATCAACATGGATGTATCTCGTCCGCTCCTCGTTCGGAACTAGTTTTTATTGGGATATAAAGTACCATACTGTTACGCCAAGCAATATGCCAGAGGCCGGCAAACTCAATTCTCCCCCGTCGCAAGGAGACTCGCGCCATGACGACAGTTTTTTCCGTCGGTCATTGGTCCTTTGTCCGTCGTTCATGGCCGAAAGAGATTCGCGCCGTGACGACAACCAGCACCCGGTGGCCTGTTGAACGGAAGGATCCGCAACGCTGGCCCTGCCGAACCCGACCGCGACGACCGGGTCTGGCCGCTTTGTTGACGGCCTTCGTGTGTGCTGCCAGTTGCGGCGCCGCCGACAATCCGGCCGGCGAATCGGTGCTGGACGCCCCGGCGGTCCGCGTGCTGGTTGCTTACCACTCGCGCCGCGGCAACACAGAAAAAATGGCGGCCGCCGTGGCCCAAGGCGCCCAGCGTGTGCCCGGCGTTTCGGTGACGGTCAAGCGGGTCCAGGAAACCACGAAGGAAGATCTCCAAGCGGCCGACGGCCTGGTGCTCGGCTCGCCCACCTATTTTGCCGATATTGCGGGCGAAATGAAAGTCATCATCGACGACTGGAACTGGAAATGGAAGGTCGATTTCACAGACAAAGTGGGCGGTGCGTTTGCCACCGGCGGCGGCCAGACCGGAGGGAAGGAGCATACCGTGATCTCGCTACTGCTGTTCATGCTGAACAACCGCATGGTCGTGGCGGGCCCCCTGTATCAGGACGCGGAAGGCGACGACATCTGGGGCGAACTGGGAGCCAGTGCGATGACGGGACCGCTGGACCCGGGGGTCGGCGACGGCGAGACGGATGCCGCACGGCGGCTGGGCGAACGCGTGGCGCGGTTGGCCAAGAAGCTAAAAGGGCGGCCGGAAGGCAAATGACGAAGGAATGGCGAAATCGGCAGCCTACCAAGCCCCTGGCAGGGCCTTCAAGTCGGAGCTGATTGGACTCGAAGGGTTTTGCATTGTCTCGCGGACGTTGATCGCGCCCAACGTTGATCGCACTCAACCTTGACAAGTTGCCACGGGGACACGACACTCGGTCCTTTGCTCCAACGGCAAGAGAGACGAACCATGAACAAGATCGAACGTGTTTTCGCGGTGCTCGAAGGCCGCCGGCCGGATCGGCCGCCGATATCCTTCTGGCATCATTTTCCGCTGGACTGTGCGGCCGGACCGGCCGCGGTCGAAGCCCATGTGCGGCATGTCGAACGGTACGACTTGGACTTCCTCAAGATCATGGACGACAACCGCTATCCGCGGCTCGGCCTGCCCGACGGCGTGGTCAGCCAGGCCGGGGATTTGGATCGTTTGACCGTTCTGCGGGGCGACGAGGATACGTTCGCCCGGCAACTGGAATTGATCCGCGCGTTGTCTCAACGCTACGCGGGACGGCTGTTGATGATCACTACGATCTTCAACGCTTGGACCACGCTGCGTCTGCTTATGGCCCCGCCCGCCGGAAAGCACGGACCGCCGAAGTTGGGCGGAGACGTGGATCCGCGGGACGAGCAGATGGGGGGGCTGTTGCGCGAGTCGCCCGACGCGCTGGCTCGGGCACTCGAGACGATCGCGGGCTCGCTGGCCAACTTCTGTGGGCGGTGCCTCGATGCCGGCGCCGACGGCATCTTCCTGTCGGTCCGCGACGATTGGGTCGATACCCCGGAAAATGGTCCCGGGAACTATGACCGATTCGTGCGGCCGACCGACCTGAAGATCCTGGCTGGCGTGCAACGCGGGGCTTTCAATATGCTGCACGTCTGTGGCCAGGCGGTGGAGTTCAGCCGGTTTGCCGAGTACCCCGTCCATGCGGTGAACTGGGCGGACCGCTATGCCGGTCCGCCGTTGGCTGCCGTTGCCCCAACGCTGCGGCCGGCCATCTGCGGCGGATTGGACAACTTGGGCACGCTGGCCTCGGGGACGCCGGAGGACTGCCAGCGCCAAGTCGCGGATGCCATCCGGCAAGTGGGACCACAGCCCTTGATCGTCGCTCCCGGCTGTACGTTTGACCCGGAGACTGTGCCGGCCGCCAATCTGGATGCGGTCCGGCAAGCCGTCGAGAAGGGCTGGATAGTCTGAGGGCCGGGGCGGCTTTGTGGCCGAACGCTAAGTGGCCTCCTCCGCCATCAGCTTGTCGAATTCCGCGACCGGGACGGCGGGGGCGGTGCAGAACGAGATGCCGGTCTCGCGGCCCAACGCCACGGCCGCTTTCATCGCGTCGGTCATCGTCGGCAACTCGACAATCAGCACCAGGTCGTACTGGCCCCAGCAAGGCGTACATGCCTTTGACGGATCCGCCCAGCTTTTTGATCAGATCGCGCGCGGCGGACGTCCGCCTGGAACTGATCTCCTTGATCGCTTCGCCCGTGTACTTGCCAAACATGAAACAGGTCATCGGTTTGCTCTCCTTGGGTAACGCCAAACGTTGCAGAAAATCTGGCGAACATTGGGCGTCAGCCCATCGGTGCATTTTCTCTGCGACGATTCCTCCGGCCAACTGCTGATTTCGCCGAGGGTGATCTTGGGAACCCCTTGCACACATTTGCAGGCAGGAAGAGAACCGGCGGGCTTAC
>CAZXYZ010000001.1:159043-278035 GCA_964645045.1 uncultured Pirellulaceae bacterium
GCCGGCCGTTCGCCTGACCCGCCTAACCGGCGGGCTTACGCCGGCCGTTCGCCTGACCCGCCTAACCGGCGGGCTTACGCCGGCCGTTCGCCTGTTGGATCGCGCGTCATGCCTGCGGCTACGCGTCGAGCAGTTCGCGGGCGGCCAACGCCATTTTGTCGTACAGGTCCTGCAAGTGCTCTTCGTCAACGGCCGAGAATGCGACGCGGATGTCCTGCTGGCCGTCGGCGATGACGCCAATGCCATACTTGTCCAGCAAATGCTTGCGGTACGTTTCGGCGTCGATTCCCTTGAGTTTCAAGCACATGAAGTAGCCGGAGTTGAACGGGTACGGCTCCCACAGCTTGGCATAGTCCGGATTGGCCAGAATCTCGCGGACTTTCTTGGCCCGCGATTCCAGGATCCCGCGTTTCCCGAGCCGCTCGGCCTCGATCCCCTCGGACGACATGGCCTTGGCCAACACCGACTGCGACACGTGCGGGCTGTTGGAAACGGCGCTGCGGATGGCGCCGGCGACTTTCTTTTCCAAAGCCTGGTACAGCGCTTGATCGCTGAGGAAAGCACGGGCCCCAAACGTCAGCATCCCGGTGCGCAGACCCCACACGAACTCCTCCTTCGTCGGCCCGTCCACTTTGATGGCCAGAATCCGCTCGTGGATGCCGGCCAACCGGGCGAACAGGGATTCGCGGTAGGCATTCTCGTCGTAGAACAAGCCGAAATACGCATCGTCGGCGATGACCACCAGGTTGCGGCCTTCGCCGGCGGCGTCGCACAACAGGGAAGTGATGGCGTCGGCTTCGGCCTTGGTAATCGAGTACCCGGTGGGATTGTTGGGGAAATTCAAAACCAGGATCGTCTTCCAGCTGCCGGCCCGCGTGGCCAGCGCCTGGCGCAACGCTTCGACGTTGAAGCCGCCAGCCGAGTTGAAGAACGGATATAGGGCCAACTGGGCCTGGTACCGCACGCCGAACAACAGTTCATAGTTCTCCCAGAACTTGTCCGGCATCAGCACCATATCGCCCTTGTCGACGAACAGGTCGGCGATCAGGCTGATGGCGTGGGTCACGCCGCAGGTGACGATCGGCTTGGAAAAACTCTTCTTGGCCAAGCTGGGGTTCTTCCGCAGCAGTTCTTCGCGCCACTTCTTCCGCAAATCGTCGCGACCCATCGCGGGGGCGTAGGTCAGGGCGTCGCCCGGACCGAGCGCCGGAAAGAATTCCATCACCGATGGCAGGAACATCGGTTTGTTGTTTTCTCGGGCGATCCCGATGGTGGCGTCGTAGCGTTTGGCTTTTTCCTTGGCCTCCGCGCTTTGCGCCAGGATGCCTTTGGGAAAGAACAGCCGCTTGCCGAACTCGGACATCATGCTGAACACGTGCGCGTTCTCGCGCTCGATGACCTCGTTCAATTCGGTGGCCAGGGGCCGCAGTTCCGTGCCCGGCTGCAACAGGGACAGGGCCGCCCGCAACCGCAGCCGCAAGCCGTCGAGTTGTTCCCAGACGGCCTTGGGCAGCCGGTTGCCGAATTGCTGGAAAAAGCTGGTCATGCCCTCGGTTTCCTGATACCAGTCATTCCGATCGACGGCGAACAGCTTATTCAGCGTTTCCCGCGAGATGTCCAGGCCTGTCAGGTCCAGGCTGTCCGGCGTCGGCACGTACCCGATGGGCGTCTTGACCGCGTCCGCTTCGCCTCGGCAACGGTCCAGGACCCACTCGATAACCCGCAGGTTCTCGCCGAAACCCGGCCACAGGAACTTGCCATCCTCGTCCGTGCGGAACCAATTCACGTGGAAGATCTTCGGCGGATTGGTCATCCGCTTGCCCATGTTCAACCAGTGCTCGAAATAATCGCCCATGTGAAAGCCGCAGAAGGGCAACATGGCCATCGGATCGCGGCGGACCTCGCCCTGCTTGCCAAACTGGGCCGCCGTGCGTTCGGAGGCCATCGTGGCGCCCACGAACACACCGTGGTCCCAGTCAAACGATTCATACACCAGGGGCGCCAAATGCGCTCGACGGCCGCCGAAGATAATGGCGGAAATCGGCACGCCGTGGTGGTGCTCGGTGCGGAACGAATGGGACGGGCATTGGGTCAGCGGGGCCGTAAAGCGGCTGTTGGGATGGGCGCCCGGGATCGCGTTGCCTTTGTCGTCCTTCAGGCCCGGTTTCCAGGGGCGGCCCTGCCAATCCAAAGCGTCCTGCGGCGGCTCCCCTTCGAGTCCTTCCCACCACACCGTGCCGTCCTGGCCCAAGACCACATTCGTGAAGATCGTGTTCTGCCGGATCGTCCGGATCATGTTCGCATTGGTTTTCGAATTGGTGCCCGGCGCGACGCCGAAGAAACCGGTTTCGGGATTGATCGCCCACAGCCGTCCGTCCGTGTCGATCCGCATCCACGCAATGTCGTCGCCCACGGTCCAGATGCGATAGCCTTTGACCTTCAGGCCCTCCGGCGGAATGAGCATCGCCAGATTCGTCTTGCCGCAAGCGCTGGGAAACGCCGCGGCCACGTACTCGACGCGGCCGTCCGGATTTTCCACGCCCATAATCAGCATGTGTTCGGCCAGCCAGCCTTCGCTCCGGCCCAAATGGCTGGCAATCCGCAACGCCAGGCACTTCTTGCCCAACAGCACGTTGCCGCCGTAGCCGGAGCCCACGCTCCAAATCGTGTTGTCTTCGGGAAAGTGGAGGATCAAGCGGCGTTTGATGTCCAAATCGGCTTTGCCGTGGAGGCACCGCGTGAAATCGCCCCGCGTGCCCAGTTGTTTTAGAACCCGCTTGCCGACGTGCGTCATAATCCGCATGTTGAGCACGACGTAAATACTGTCGGTCAATTCCACGCCGATCTTGCTGAACGGCGAGCCGACCGGCCCCATCGAGAAGGGGATTACGTACATCGTCCGGCCGCGCATCGAGCCCGCGAAAATCTCGCCGGCGCGCCGATAGCCCTCCTCGGGCGAAATCCAATTGTTCGTCGGGCCGGCGTCCTCCTCCAGCTTCGTGCAGATAAACGTCAGGTCTTCCGTGCGGGCCACATCGTTGACGGCCGTGCGATGGTAGACGCAGCCGGGATACTTTTCCTGGTCCAGGGGGATCAATTCGCCGCTGGCGATGGCCTCTTGAGTCAGGCGGTCCTTCTCCTCTTCCGATCCGTCGATCCACACAATCTGGTCGGGCTCGCACAGGCGAGCCATTTCTTCCACCCACTCTTGGAGTTCGCGATGTTGCTTCAAGGTACTTTCCCCTGTATCGAGTGAATCGGCCACACTGGCTTCCGGTCGGGTCATATCGTAGCCCACGAGCGGCCTGTGTTACAGGGGTTGTGCAAACGGCAGTTGATAGACCGGCTTTAAGACGATTGCCCGAAGTGGTCCCCAATCGCCCCGCGGGCCTGCTGAAAATGTACGTGGGATAGGCTTCCAGCCTGTCAGATTCGCAATTTGTGAAAACCGGACAATCGAAAACTCCGTAAGTGACAGGCTGGAAGCCTATCCCACGATTGCCGGAAAACGGGCACGAGTGCCGCCTGTCGCTCGCCCTACTTCGCCGCCACCACCACCACCAGAACCTGTACCGGACCCAGCAGTCCGGATTCGACCAGCGGCGTGTCCTTGGTCAATTTGCGGATGTTGGTCCGTGTGAATCGTCGTTCTTCCGGCAATACCTGGTCGCCGATCACCCGATTGGGCCAGAAGTTCACGACCTCGATATCCAGTACATTTCCTGTCACCCGAACGGCATCCGTCACGTCTACGCGAAACGGAAACGCCCACAGCACGCCCAGATCGCGGCCGTTCAGCTTGACCTGGGCCAACTGCTTGACAACCCCCAGGTCCAGGACGAGTTGCCGGCTTGGGGCCGGCAACGAATCCGGCAGGTCGAACGTCTGTCGATAGGTCGCCGTGCCCGAGTAGAAGCGAATGCCGTCTTCCGGTCGCTTCGTCCAATCCGCCAACTCGGCAAACTCGACCGATTCCGGGCCGCCCCAGCGGGTATCGAAACGGACTTGCCATGCTTTCGATAGCGTATGGGCCGGCGTCAAGACGGCGAAGTTGCCGTCTGCCGTGGCCGGTGGAGCCGCGGCGGACTGCCGAAAGATGACAAACCAGGAACCGTAGGGCGCGAACTGCAGCGGGACGGTGGTTCGGCCGGACTGTTCCGAGTAGACGGGCAAGGAACGCGTGCGCCCCGTGAGCGGATCAAACAGCTCGGGCACCTTGCCGGCCACGCGGAACGTACACGCCACGTGCTCCTCGCGGTTGTTCCGGTTGGCCACAAAGTAGATCTCGCAGTCGCCATCGCGACGGTGGATATAGTCCAGCAACGACTGCTCGTCGCCGCCGGTGACCTCGAAATCCGGGAGAACGCCATCGCCGATCAGCACGTCGCGAGCGGTCTTGCCCCAAACGACGCGGCCCTGCCCGACCTGACGCTCGCCAACGGCCTGCGAGGCGCCCGCGCCCCATAGTTCGTCGGCCAGTTCTGCGATCTGGGCGTCGCATGCCGGGTAGTCTTGCAGCCCCGTCGCTTGCTGCGGCTTGGGCCCGACGACTGTCGCCCCGGCATCGACCAGTTCTTTGACCTTGCGCAGCACCGGCAGCGAGATCGCGGGCCGATCCGGCAACACGAGTACCCGGTAGCTCATGCCGTCCGGCAGCTCGATCCGGCCATCGCGGACGCTCATCCGCGTTAGCACCACGTCCTCGGTCGCGACGTCGTAGTCGTAGCCGGGCAGAACGCGAGCAGGGTCGGACCGTTTCAGCTGGGCAAAGTTCGGCACGTGATCGCCGTAGTACGAGACGGCGTCGGCGACGAACGTTCCTTGCTGCAGCAAGTACTGGCAGCGGTTCAGGTATGCGAGAAACGCGGGGGATTTGTCCCACCAGGTCACGTTCGGATTGACGTGCGTGCCGGCAAAGTACTGTTGGCCGGGCAGGCCCATCTCCGTTGGCGAACAGACGAACGCGTGCCACACCAGGCGGTTCAAGCCCTCGCAGGCCGCTTGATCGAACGCCGGCTTGAGGTTGTCCCACAGGGTCTCTTGCCAATGCGGTCCGATCGTGGTGAACCCTTCGGCCAGCACCAGCCGGCGGCCGTAAGTATGGGCGGCGGAAGCGGGCTGCTTGACAAAGAACCGGTTGGTGTCGCCGATCCGATGCCGCCACGACCAGGCCCAGAATTCGGACATCGGGGCGTCGTCCATGCCCAGACAGCGAAGCGAGTCGACCGGCACGGCATGAGGGCCGCCCGATTCGGGGTGCAGCAGCAAACCATGCCGCCGCGCCCCCTCGGAGAACAACCGGTAGTGGTTGTCCACCGCCAGATCGCCCATCGTCTTGCGAAAGTCGTGCAGGAAGCGATTGCTGATCGGCCGGCTGTCGACGATCCGGCCGGCGATCACCGGCAGGAAGGGCACCAGATCGTAACCGCGCCGCTGCCGGAATTCCTCACGGAGCGTCGGCGTCCAGTTCGCGACCTCGACCTCCCAGCTGTCCGTGTGCAGGTACTTGAGCGCCGTGCCAGCCAGTGGGCCGGCGTCGGCGATCAGCGGTTCGACGACCTGATCCCAGTAGCGGCGAAAAGCACCGGCATTGAACGGGTCCAGCGCATAACCGTCCCAGCCGTCGCTGCACGTCGACACGCGGCAATGATCGTTCAGCGTACAGCCGAAGCGGAGGATCTCCCATTCGCCCTCGGGGGCATCCCAACGTAGCGTTCCGCTGGCGTTCAAACACGCGGTCAAGTCGCGCACGTCCGCCGCGGCGGTGTCCTCTTCGCCGGCTTCCGGCGGCAGTTCCTCCAACAGCGGCATTGTGTCCGGTGCGGAGAAGCTGAGCGGTTTGAGCAGTGCCTTCTGAGCCCAATTCTGGATCGGCCGCCGCTGGGGTCCCACGGCGTTCAACACGTGTCCGGCCTGGTCCAGTAGCTGCGTCTCGACGATCTGTACGTTTCGAGGCGAATCGGGAAAACGCGGGTCGCGGGCCCCGTAGAACGCCAGCCGAAACTGTAGATCCCGAACGTTGTCAAACTTGCCTGAGGCGGGGCGGGCGCCCTCGACCTTGAACTCCTGGATCTGCCGCCACGCAGCACCGTCGTCAGACGCCTGCAATTCGCCCTCGGTCGGCCCGTAGCCCGGCCGCCCTTGCACGACGAAACCGCTGACCGCGACCGGTTCCGCAAAGCGGAACTGCAACCACTCCGGACGTTGCCGGGTGGGACCTTCGCCCGACTGGACGCCGGAGGAGACCCAGAACGTATCAGGCAGTCCGTCACTAGCCAGCGTCGCCGGCTGCTCGGACCGCGACGAACTGGCGGTTGTCTCGCACGCGACACGATAGGTGTCCGGTGCGGGCTTGACCGGATAGGCCACAACGGCCACATCGCGGTACAAGTCCGGATGGTGCTTCGGTTCGGGCAGCGTCTGCTCGACTTTGGCAGGACCGCTCACCCGCGATTCGGACCACACCAATTTCTTGGGAGCGTCCTCCGGCGCGACCATGGGCCCGCCCAGATTCCATCCGCTTTGGATGTTCAGACTCATTTCCAGGCCCAAGCGGTCGGCTTCGCGGAGCGCATGCCGATACAGCTCACGCCACTCGTCCGAGAAAAACGTCGGCCCATGCGGCACGGGATCATTGCCGTCCTGTTCCGCCCCGCCGGCATCGCAGATCAGCGCCCCGCCAAACCCCTTGGCCGCCATTTCCTCCAAGTCGCGCGTGATCGCCTGCTTGGTCACATTTCCGTTCAGCCACCACCAATACGCCCGCACCCGCGCCTCGGGCGGCGGATTCTCAAACGCCTGACCGTCCGCTGCGGCCGCCAGGCTGGTCCCCATGCCAAGAATCATCGCGATCGAAAGAAACGCACGTCTCATTGGTAAACCTCCGCTTGGCCGTAGGATGGCTACGATCGCAGACACGTGCCCCGCCGCTCGACAACCTTGATCGTATCGCGACGGCACCGAAACCAGAAGCACCCCGGTTTGGTTTGCTTCTGACAATCCACGGCGTCACACCGGAAGGGTACGCCACCTCGGCGGGTCGAATTCTGGGATCGCTAATTCCAAAATGCGACGCATTGTGGAATCGATACGTCGGTTTCTGAACGGCTGCGTGGCACGGCGGTGTTTTCGGACTAAGCACCGTTCGAGAAATAAGTGGCGTAAGCTTCCAGCTTGCGGTGCTACCATTTACCGCAAGCTGGAAGCTTACGCCACGGGAAAATCGGACAGTTATTCCTCGAACGGTGCTAAGTGAGTTCGGCAACGGCTTGTTGCGGCGCCATTACCAGAGGATTAGCACGGATGGCAGGGCCGGGGCACGGATGAGGAAGACGGGCGGCGACCGGCGAGCGTGGGTTCCGCGGGGGCAAGCGATTTGGCAAGCTACCGAGAAAATCGCAATGCTCCCGCAATTGGTGATTATCCGTGCCCCGGCCTTGCCATCCGTGCTACTCTCGCCCCCCGGCAACTTCTCCGCCCCGGATCAATCCCGCGATCTCCGCCGCGATGGCTTCGACCGTGCGGCCGTCGGTGTCGACTTCGTGATGGGCGATCCGGTGGTACAGGGGCGTGCGGCGCTGGAGAACCTCGTCCACTTCGTCGGTGAAGCTTTTTGCGCCCGTCAGCGAGGGGCGTTGCGTGTCGCCTTGGATGCGGCGCACAATCGTCGCCGTGCTGGCCTTGAGCCACACGACGGGACCGGCCGCGCGGAGCCGTTCGAAATTCGCCTCGCGTTCAATCACGCCGCCGCCGCAATCGAGCACTTGACCGTCTTGTGCGGCGAACGTGGCCACGATCTGTTCTTCCAGGTCGCGAAACCCCGGCCAGCCGACTTCCTGGACAATGTCCGGAATGCTCTTGCCCGCGCTACGTTGCAGCTCCGCGTCCAAGCTGACGACGCGCAGTCCCATTTGGCTGGCGAGCAGTTGCCCGACGGCGCTCTTGCCCGTGCCCCGATATCCGACCAGCACCACGTTCATAACTTCCTCCGGCCCTCGACTCTAGCCCCTGGACGCTAGCTCTCGGCTCTGGCTCTCGACTCTGGACTCTCGATTCTTTAGCTCCCTTCCAAAACCTGTCGCATGACTTCCCGGGGCGCCTTGCGGCCGGTCCACAACTCGAATTGCACGTACGCCTGCCCCAGGAACATCTCAATGCCTTCGATCGTCCGGCAACCGATTTCCGCCGCCTCCTGCAATAGTCGTGTGCGCCGCGGGTTGTAAACCGCGTCGAACATCACTAGTTCCCGGCGCAAGAGCGACTTGGGAACCAGGGTTTCGTCTTCCTTGGGATGCATGCCGACCGGCGAACAATGCAGCAGCAGATCAGCCTTGGCCAGGGCCGCCTGGAGCGACGACGGCGTCAAGGCGACCCCTTCGACCGCCGCACTACCCCGCTGGCGAACGTCGCTGACCAAACGTTCCAATTCGTCAGGCACGACGCCCAGAATCGTGAGTTGCTCCGGCGGCGATTCGGCCGCGATGGTCACGGCGATGGCACGCGCGGCGCCGCCGGACCCGAGAATGACCGTCCGTGCCCCGCGCGGATCCGCGCCGGCGTCCCGCAGAGCGCCCAATGCGCCCAGGCCATCCGAGTTATAGCCGGTCAGCCGTCCGCCGTCGTTGACCACGGTATTGATACAGCCGATGCTCCGAGCGATCCCGTCCACCTCGTCCACGCCCTGCATCGCTTCGACCTTGTGCGGGATCGTCACGGACAAGCCGCGATAGCCCATCGCACGGACGCCGTGCAAGGCTTGGGCGACCTGGCCCGGCAGCACGTCGTGAGCGACATAGACGAAGGGCAGACTGAGCGCCTCGAATGCGGCGTTGTGGATTTCCGGTGAGCGCGAATGCCCCACCGGATGTCCGAACAGGGCACAAACCTTGGTCTTGGCATCGATTCGCGGCATTAGCTGACCTCGAGATTGCAAAGGAAGTCGGATTCCCGATCGGCTGACGCCACCGTTTTGCCGTGGTGAGTCAGCCGGTCAAAACGTCTATCCTACGCACTCGAAGTCAGTCTTGGCAAGGATGCCATCCCGCCTTAGACCGCGTGTTCAAGCCGGTTTTGCGGGGCGGTCAAGCAACGCACCAGCTGTTGTTGCTTCGTTTGTGCCAAGTGGCGTCGCGCGATTCGTTCGGCGCGATCCCAACGCGAGCGGATGGCGCGTAGCGTGCCGGCGATTTCGCGTGGTTTCGGTTCTGTCACGGTATTGGTCATCTCTTCTGCTCCTCTTCCTCTTCCTTTTCCTCTTTCTCTTCCTCTTCCATCGTTACCGCCACAGAACTGCGGCGGCAACCGTCCTCCGGCCAAATAATTTGACTCCTGTCATCCTTGATGCTGCGGCGCGGGTTGAAACTGTTTCATCACGCGTGTCAAGTCGTCTCGCAACCGAGCTGCCTGCTGCAAGCTCAACGGGAAACTGAATGAACGGAAACTACGGTCGGGCTCGGGCCGTAACGTCAAAAACACGACGTGAGCCGCCGTCGTTCGTTCAGGATCCGTCAGCACCGCCGCTTCGACGCCCAACAGTTCGACGATCGGCAACGCACCGCCTTCGTTCTGCCTCTCCATGTCCCCACCTTTCTCTCTTGCCTGGGTTCCTGATGTGCAACGCAACATCCTCAAGCACTTGGACGCTCGGATAGGCGTTCAAGTTCGACACAAAACACCGAAAGCCAATAGATGATGCAGATTCGATGCCAATGGCGGCGGATACGGTGCCTTGGTCCGCCGCGCCTGCGGCCGCGGACGTTACCGGAACAGATCGAAGATTAGATGGCAGTGCGATTTAGGACTACGTCGCCGCTTGCCAAGTCAGACGAGGGAATGTGCAATCGCGGGATCGCAGGATGCAACAAAAATGACAGTCCCTGACCACTTCGCAGGCATTTCTGCCGACACCGTGTGTCAGTCCAGCTCGAAGCCGGGCAACAGTTTTTGCCGTGGCGAGTACCTATACGGCTTCGGCTTGCGGAACTTCAGTGGTTTGAACTCCAGAGACCTGATAAACCAGTGAGTCGCACGGCTGTGGGATGGCGTCGGGCGCTGCGGAAAACCCGGCAGGCAGGTTTCACACACGGGATGCTCGCGAAAAAAACGCTCCAATCCCAGCTTGTCATCCGCGGCAGCTGCCTTGGTCGCGTAGGGGCCGCAACTGGTAAATCGCTCGCCGCCCGCCACGGACGAGGGAACGTTGTTGATCCACCAGCCGTTGTCGCGTTTGGCGATCCGCATCATTTCAGCTTCGTCCTGAGCCTGTCATGAATCGGCAGCTAGGTTGGACTACTCAGCCACAGGACGTTGTATAGCAAATTCCGCGCTCCAATGCAAATCGAAGGAGCACCGAACGCTGCCAAGATCCTGGCGAGCGGTGAGGCGTAAGCCCACCGGTATGTTCTCCGCGGGCTCTTCACCTTCCGTCAGCTGTTTTCACCGAAGGTGATCTGGACGACGCCTCGCGCCAACTTGCCGACAGGCGGAGGACCGGCGGGCTTACGCCAGCCGCTCGCCGTTCGGAATAAAACCGGCGGGCTTACGCCGGCCGCTCGCCTTACGCCGGCCGCTCGCCTTACGCCGGCCGCTCGCCTTACGCCGGCCGCTTGGCCGCCTTAGCCTTTGGCTTCGGCTGGCGCGGCGCGAGTTTCGGGATGTCGTCGGCCTGGGGAGCCACTTGCGCCAGGTTGGGGGTCACGTCCGCATCGGCGCGGCCCAGCGCCCAATCGAATCCACCCAGGACGAGGCTCTTGACCTTCGGATTGGTCCAGATGTCCTCCCGGTGGCCGAACGAGGTGTAGTACACCCGCCCCTTGCCGTGCATCCGGGCCCAAGTCGCCGGGAACGGCGGGCGCTGGTAGCAGTCGTCCACCATCCCTGCGGTTTCCTGCAACAGGATCACGTGCATGTCCTTGGCAAAGTTCTTCAGGGCGTACCATTCCTCCATGAACTTGGATGCTTCGCCCATGTCCTTGACGCCGGGGAATTTGGGCGAGGTCACGCTCATGGTGGCTTCCTGCTGCCGGCCATGCACGATGAATTCCCCGCCGACCATGGCGACGTAGGGGTCGAGTTCCGTCTGCACCTGGTCGCGGCCGCCGGCCGAGTGGAACGTGTCGGCCGCCGAATGGAAGCCGACATAGCCCTTGCCGGATGCGATTGCGTCCAGAAACCGCTTCTTGCCATCCGCCGTCATCGGTGGGTTGCCGTATTTGTCCTCTTTCGTGAGATCGCCGCAGGTGTAGAACGCAAACACATCGTACTTGTCGAGATCTTGGTCGAAGATCCGGCCGTCCTTCGAGCATTCGACATCAAAGCCGGCTTCCTTGCCCCACTCGACCATGATCTTCTCGGAAAAGCCGAGTTCACTGCCCGCGCGTTTCACCGGGCTGTGCTCGAACCCAACGCTTCGTGTGAAGTACAACACGCGACCCTTCTTGGTCTGGGCCAACAACGGCCGGGCTCCAAAGGCCGTGCAAGCGGCTGCCGAACCGAGCGTCAAGAGGAAGTTACGACGTTTCATGGCGGGGACTCCTTCAAGAGGTGGGAACATGGATGGCGGACTGCGTTCGCCGCTCCGCGCGGAATGCGGTAAAACAAGAACAGCATACTCCTGCGTTGTCCTTGGTGCCAGTCAGACCACTTGATCCTACACGGAAACTTATGGCGGATTACTTAGCGGCGAATGAAACCACGCCCCGGGCAAGCCGTGGGCATTGGCAGGGCCGGGATGCCCACGGCTTGCCCGTGGGAGCCTCACGTTTGCTGCTACAACCGGCCGCCTCCCCTTCCTTTTCTCGCCGCCGGGCAGCGGCGGCTCCGCCGCTGCCCGGCGGAGATGGGGTACGATTGGCTCGCTGACGTAGCAGCGAACGTAACCATCCCACGGGTGCCGGTCTCGGTATCACGGCTTATTTCGAACGGCAGGCTGGGACCGGGCAGGAATGCCCTTCGCAACCTCCACGCCCCAGCCCCCACCACCAGCGAAAACACGTCGTAAGTCGAATTCTGGTCGTAGCTTGTTGACGAATTGCGGTGTCGATACAATAGGGACTCCCACTGCCCACTTTGGGTAAGTGAGGTGCTTGCCGGGAGCAGCCATGACCCCCGAACAAGAATCTCGCCAGGACATCGACCGCCAGCTTGTGCAAACCGGCTGGATCGTGCAGGACTACCGGGACATGAACATCTCGGCGGGTCCAGGGGTGGCGGTGCGCGAATTCCCGTTGGCGACGGGCAAGGCTGACTACCTGCTGTACGTGTATGCCAAGGCGCTCGGCGGCGTGGAAGCCAAGCCCGAAGGTCACACGCTGACCGGGGTCGAGGAGCAGACCGGCAAGTACGCCGTGGGCGTGCCCAAGGAACTGCCGCATTACGTCCTGCCCCTGCCGTTCACCTACGAATCGACGGGGAAAGTTACCCAGTTCACCAACCGGCTGGACCCGAATCCCCGGAGCCGGGAGGTCTTCACGTTCCACCGGCCCGAAGAATTGCTGCGGCTGGTCAACCTGGACGCGCAGTTTCGGGGCAAGCTGCAAAACATGCCGCCTTTGGAAACCGGCAAGCTGTGGCCCATCCAGATCAAGGCGATCCAAAATCTTGAAGCGTCACTGGCGGCTAACCGCCCCCGCGCCGTCATCCAAATGACGATGGGCAGTGGCAAGACCTTCACCGCTTGCTCGGAAACCTACCGGCTCATCAAGTTTGCCGACGCCGGACGCATCCTGGTCCTGGTGGACCGCAACAACCTGGGACGCCAGACCTACAACGAGTTCCAGCAGTACGTCAGCCCCTATACCAACTACCGGTTCACCGAGGAATTCAACGTCCAGCACCTGCGCCGCAACACCATTGATCCGGCCAGCCGGGTCTGCATCACCACGATCCAGCGGCTGTACTCGATGCTCAAGGGCGAAGAAGAACTGGACGAAGAAGCCGAAGAAGGTTCGCTGTTTGAGTCCGACATCCGGCTGGTCAGGGAGCCGCTGCCGGTCGTTTACAATCCCCGCATTCCCATCGGGACCTTCGATGTCCTGATCGTGGACGAATGCCACCGGTCGATTTACAACGTCTGGCGGCAAGTGATGGAGTACTTTGACACCTTCATCATCGGACTGACAGCCACCCCCACGGCGCAGACCCTGGGCTTTTTCCACGGCAACTTGGTGCAGGAATACACCCACGAAGACGCCGTTGCTGACGGAGTGAATGTCGGCTACGACGTCTACCGCATCGCCACCAAGATCACCGCAGGCGGTGCCACGCTCGCCAGCAAGCCGGGCGTATTCGTTCCCCACCGGGATCGGCGCACCAAGTCGAAAAAATACAAAGAACTGGACGACGACCTGACCTACACCGCCAATCAGCTTGATCGGGATGTCGTCTCCGAAGGACAAATCCGGCTGGTGGTTCAGACCTTCCGTGACAAGCTGTTCACCGACATCTTCCCCGGCAGAACGGAAGTCCCCAAGACCCTGGTTTTCGCCAAGAATGACCTGCACGCCGACGACATCGTGAAGATCATCCGTGAAGAATTCGGCAAGGGCAACGACTTCTGCCAGAAGATCACGTCCAAGACCACCGGCAAGAAGCCCGAAGAATTACTAGCCGAGTTCCGCAACTCGTTCCATCCCCGCATCGCCGTCACCGTGGACATGATTGCCACCGGAACCGACGTCAAGCCGCTCGAATGCCTGCTGTTCATGCGGAACATCAATTCGGCGGCGTATTTTGAGCAAATGAAGGGGCGCGGCTCGCGCGTCGTGGATGCCGACACGCTTCTGGGTGTGACCCCCGACGCCAAACAGAAAACGCATTTCGTCATCGTGGATGCTATCGGCGTTTGTGAGCGTGACAAGACGGCCAGCAAACCACTGGACCGCAAGCCCTCCGTGCCGCTCGACAAGATCCTGGATGCCGTGGCGAAGGGGATGGCGACCGCCGACGTGGTTTCGACGCTGGCGGCGAGGCTGGCTCGCATGGAGCAGGAAATCAGCGAAGAACAGGAGCAGGAAATCGCGGCACAAGCCGGTGGCAAGTCGCTGGCCACCCTTTGTCACAAATTGCTGGAAAGCCTCGACCCTGACCAGAACACCGCCGGCGCCGCCGCGGAATTTGGGATTTCCGCAGGCGAGGAACCGACCGAGTACCAAGTCGAGCAGGTTGAACAGGACGCCATGCGCGAGGCGCTCAAGCCGTTTCATAATCCGAAGCTGCGGGAAACCGTCCTTGCCATCAAGCGGTCCCTGGAGCAGGTGATTGACGAAACCACGAAGGACGAGTTGGTTCGCGCCGGGTACGACCCCAAGGGATTGGAAAAAGCCAAGTCCCTGATTACGACCTTCAAGCAGTTCATCGAAGACAACAAGGACGAAATCGAAGCCATCCAGGTTCTTTACAGTCGCCCGTACCGCGCCGGGCTACGCTATCGGCACGTCAAGGAACTGGCCGCGGCACTCCAGAAACCACCCCTGTCCCTCAGCCCTATCCGGCTGTGGCAGGCGTACCAAGCGGTCGAACCGCAGGCGGTGAAGGCACCGGGTGGCAAGCAGTTGGTGGACGTGATTGCGTTGGTGCGTCACGCCATCGACCCCAACCAGCCGCTATGCCCCATCGGTATGACCGTGGAAGAGCGGTTTCAGCAGTGGATCGCGGACCAGCAGGCGGCGGGTGCCACGTTCACCAAGGAACAAATGCAGTGGCTTGTGGCGATCAGGGACCACGTTGCCAGCAGCCTCAGCATCGACCAGGACGATTTTGAATATGCGCCGTTCAGCCAGTTCGGCGGCTTGGGTAAGGCGTATGAGTTGTTTGGCGACAAGCTGCCGCAGATGCTTGAAGAACTGAACGCGAGGTTGGCGGCATGAGCAGGAGCGGCAAGAAGGAATCTGCTGACCTTGAGACGCGCGGTCTGCCGCCTCTGCCGCACGGGTGGTGCTGGACGACCATTGAGCAGATTGCCGCCCTGGTGACGAAAGGATCATCACCCGGTTGGCAAGGCTTCGAATACGTTGATGCCGGGATTCTTTTTGTCCGAAGTCAGAATGTCAGATGGGGTACTCTCGACCTTTCGGAGAAGGTCTTCCTGCCAGCTGGATTTAACGAGAGCCACAGAAACTCAATCGTGAGGGAGGGAGACATTCTCCTGAACCTCGTCGGGGCGTCCGTGGGTAGAGCAGCCATAGCAACAAGGGAGCTTGACGGCGCGAACCTCAATCAAGCGGTGGCAATCGTTCGTCTGCCGGATGACGCGATCAGCAATAGGCTACTCCTCTATTTCATCCTATCTCCGCATGTGCAGGCCCACATCACCGTAACAAAACAAGACGTAGCCAGGGCGAATTTCAACCTAGACGACGTTCGGCCTACGCGGGTACCGCTCCCGCCATCGGCAGAACAACGCCGCATCGTCGCCAAGATCGAAGAACTCTTCTCCGACCTCGACGCCGGTGTTGCAGCCCTTGCGCGAGCCAAAGCCAACCTGAAGCGATACCGCGCCGCCGTGCTCAAAGCGGCCGTCGAGGGCAAGCTGACCGAGGAATGGCGTGCCAAGAATCCGCCGAAGGAACCCGCCGCCAAGCTGCTGGAACGCATCCTCAAGGAACGCCGCCAGAAGTGGGAAGAGGATCAACTTGCCGCCTACGAAGCCAACGGCAAACAGCCCCCGAAGAACTGGCGGGACAAGTACCAGGAACCGGCTGGACCGGATACGGCCAACCTTCCAGCCCTGCCGGAAGGTTGGTGTTGGGTGGCGGCTCAACAGGTGTCAGAAATCCAGGGAGGCATTCAGAAGCAGCCAAAGCGCGCACCAAAGAACAATGCGTTCCCGTATCTCCGGGTGGCGAATGTTCATAGGGACCGACTCGATTTGTCCGAGATTTCATATTTCGAGCTCTTTGGTGACGAGCTATCCAAGCTGCGTCTCGAACGTGGCGACCTACTTGTTGTCGAGGGTAACGGCAGCAAGACAGAGATCGGCCGAAGTGCATTATGGCGGGGGGAAATCGAGAATTGTGTCCATCAGAATCACATAATCCGGGTACGATCCCAAACTGGTTCGCCGGCGTTCTTGAACATCTATTGGAACTCGCCATTCGGAAACGGGCGGATTATGGAGAAAGCTGCCTCAACGAGCGGCCTCTATACGCTGAGTGTTGCCAAGGTCTCATCATTGCCAATTCCTCTGCCGTCTGCAGATGAACAAGCCCAGATTTCTACGGAGGTCGAAGAACGGCTTTCCATCTTGGATCAGGCGGTAGTGATAATTGATTCCAACCTGAAGCGTGCCGCCCGCCTCCGCCAAAGCATCCTCAAGCGAGCCTTCGAGGGCAAGTTGGTCCCGCAAGACCCGACCGACGAGCCGGCGAGCGAACTTCTCGATCGACTCCGGTCAGCTCGGACTTCCCGGGAGGCCAAGGCCGTGGGACGATCGGCCGCCGGCACTCGAAGCCGTTGTGCCAATCGCGTATAATCGTCCTGGGGAGGATCGAATCATGAACGCCTTGGTTCAGCAAATCACGTTGCACAGCGACCAGCATTTGGCAGGCAAGTTGCCACCGCATCACCTGGGCCTGCTGCTGGCGGAGGTCCCGTTGGCCCTGCGGGCCGCCGTGTCGATGGCACTCCGCAATCGCAGCACCGTCCCCGGGAGGCAGCCCGTATGGCTGGATCGGGCCGCGGACGTTCGGTTTGTGCATCATGAAGGTAACGGAAATACGACATTGTTCTTCGAGACGCCCCGCTTGGGCGATGCGGCCAGCGAAGTCTACCGGCAACAGGAGTTGCCCTGGTTCGCGACACGCCCAGATCCCGAGGACACCGCATTCGACGTGTGGGGGGACATCCTGGACGCCGTGCAGCAACGGGATGCCGACAGCGAGCGGTACGACAACGCACTCCTCGACCGGATCACCAGATTCCAGCGCGTCTTCGGCAAGCGGAGCCCGTTCATGGAGATTGGCCTCACCAGCCGGCGATACGGTCCCGAACATCCGGTACGGTTCACTGTCCAGACCGTCGAATCCGCCAAGTCATTACTGGGGAGAACGCCTGCCCCCCAGCGAGTCCGCCTGGTCGGGCAACTCGACGGCCTCGAAGCCAGCACGCAGCGTTTTTCCCTCTTGCTGGATGGCGGTGAAAAAGTCGTTGGCGTGTTCGCTGACGACCAAATCAACGCGATGCAGGAGCTGTGGCGAAAACGCGTGCTGGTGCTCGGCACGGCGATCTACCGGGCGTCCGGCCGTCTGCTGCGAATCGACGCCGAGGTGGTCAAGCCCGGAGACAACGAGGCATCAGTCTTCACACGGCTGCCCACCCCATCCCAAGCCAAGTTGGATCGGTCCAGGCTGAGGAAACCCCAAGGGCCACGCTCGGGCATGGCCGCAATCATGGGACAATGGCCCGGCGACGAGTCAGATGAAGTGATCCAACTGGCGTTGGAGCGTCTGTCGTGAGCATTCAGGCTAACGAACTGATTGTCATCGACACCAACGCCCTGATCCACTGGGTGCGGCAAGACGCAACCGGCCATTACCTCTTGCAGCACTTTGGCCTTGAGCAGCGGATCGAGCGTCCCCTGCTGTCCACCGTGGTGGAAGGCGAAATTCGCGGGCTGGCTCGCTGTTGGAACTGGGGAACGGCCAAGCAGAAGCGATTGGACGAGATCGTCAGTGAGTTGGTTCGGGTCGATGCGGGGCAACCGGACGTTGTGCGTGGGTACGCGGACTTGTACTACGACGATCAGCAAGGGGGCCACAATACGGGGGAAAACGACCTTTGGATCGCTGCCACAGCCAAGGCTACCGGGGCCGTCCTTCTGACTGCTGACCGGGATTTCTCCTGGATGTGTCCGAATCTGATTCGACTCGAACTCGTGCCGATGAGACCATGAGCAACACCACCCAACAGATCGTCAACAAAGCCTGGAATTTCGCCCACGTCCTGCGGGACGATGGCTTGAGTTACATGGCCTACACGGAGCAGATCACGTTCCTGCTGTTTCTGAAAATGGCGGATGAACTGACCAAGCCGCCGTACAACCGCAAGCCCATCGTGCCCCCGGACCTTGGTTGGCGCAGCCTGTTGGAACGTGACGGCGACGAATTGGAGGTCCATTACCGGCACGTCCTTGAAGAACTGGGAAAGAAGCCGGGGATGCTCGGCGCGATCTTCAAGAAAGCCCGGCAGGAAATCCAGAACCCCGCCACGCTGCGCCGTCTGATCGTGGACTTGATCGACACCGAAAGCTGGTCGTCCATGCAGGCGGACGTGAAAGGCGACATCTACGAAGGGCTGCTGGCAAAAAGCGCCGCCGAAAGCCCGAAGGGCGCGGGGCAGTATTTTACTCCCCGTGAACTCATCAAGGCGATTGTGGATTGCGTGCGGCCCGGACCGGACGACACCGTATGCGATCCGGCTTGTGGCACGGGCGGTTTCCTGCTGGGCGCTCACGATTTCGTCATCAACGCCCACGGCAAGGAACTGGACCCCGATCAGAAAAAGCACCTGAAGAAAGGCTTCGTCCACGGCTGGGAACTGGTCCCCAACACCGCCCGGCTGTGCGTGATGAACCTGTACCTGCACGGCATCGACGCCGATCCCTGCCCCGTCCGCTCCGGCGTGGATTCACTTGCCGCCCACCCCGGCGACCATTTCAGCCTGGTCCTGACCAATCCGCCGTTCGGCAAGAAGAGCACCATCGCCATCGTGACCGAGGAAGGCGAGTTGGAAAAGGAGGACACCGCCTACGAGCGGCAGGACTTCTGGACCACCACGAAAAACAAGCAATTAAACTTCCTCCAGCACGTCAAAAACCTGCTCAAGATCAACGGTCGCTGCGCCATCGTGCTGCCCGACAACGTGCTGTTTGAGGGCGGCGCAGGTGAAACCGTGCGCCGGAACCTGCTCCAGCAATGCGATGTCCACACCCTGCTGCGATTGCCCACCGGCATTTTCTACGCCCAAGGCGTCAAAGCCAACGTGCTGTTTTTCGATTCCAAGCCCGCCCAGGAAAAACCCTGGACCAAGAAGCTGTGGGTGTATGACCTGCGGACGAACATGCACTTCACGTTGAAGACCAACCCGCTCAAACGCGCCGACCTGGACGATTTCGTTGCCTGCTACAACCCCAAGAACCGCCACCGCCGCAAACCGACCTGGACCGAGGAAAAGCCCGAAGGTCGCTGGCGATGCTTCGACTACGACGAGATCATCAAACGGGACAAAGCCAACCTGGACATATTCTGGCTTCGCGACGAGAGCCTTGAAGACAGCGACGATCTCCCCGATCCCGACGTACTGGCGCAGGAGATTGCCGACGATTTGCAGACCGCGTTAGACCAGTTTTCCTCGATTGCCGGGGCGTTGAGGGAGTAAATCACAGATCGCAACATCCACCCAGCCGACTCGATTTCTCGATCCCATAACTCGCTACAAAAGACCGAATGTCGTACACTGAACCGAGAAAGCCCTCCCTCACCCATATCGTCGTTCAAGACTAGCATGAGGCTCACAATGACGGTAAACACACTCCTTGACTACGACACCTGCCTACGCAACCTAGGAGCCCTGGCAAACTACTATAGCCAAAATGTCCGAGACCGCAACGAGGCCACCACTCGCCTCCATCTTATCGACACTGTAATCTTCGAGTGCCTTGGCTGGGCGAAGCATGACGCATACACAGAGGAACCAAGGGACGGGGAGTACACCGATTACAGCTTCTTTGCCCCAAGAAGGATAATGATATTAGAGGCTAAACGTGAGGGAGACTACTTTGAAATCCCTGCAACCAAGACCAGCCTCACATATTCGATCAAGTCTCTTTGTCGGGGAAATCCGGGGCTGAAACAAGCGCTCGACCAAGTGGCAGGGTACTGCCAAACTCGCGGCATTCCGGTTGGCGTCTTTAGTAACGGCCACCAGTTGGTGGCGTTTATTGCTGTCCGCGACGATGGGGTCGCCCCGATGGACGGCAAGTGTGCTGTTTTCCCTTCCCTGGGCTTCATGGTCGAGAATTTCTCTGAGCTATGGAACCTACTTTCGAGGATTGGCGTCGAAGAGAAACGACTTTTCAGTCGGCTACTGGGACACGAACAACCGAAGCCCCCGGAAGCGCTGTGCTTTAGAATAGGCGCGTATCCTGGCACGAAAGGCCGCAATGTCTTCCAAACAGACCTACAGATAATTTCTGAAGTCGTCATCGAAGACATAATCGCTTCCAAAAACCTTGAACAAAGATTCCTGCAAGAGTGCTATTGTCCCAGTGGAGCGCTGTCACAGCACTCTCTGGCAAACAGGTCGCTTCTCACGGGCCGATATGTTGCCCTCTTCACAGAACAGCGACCCGGACCGACGCCAGTTCCGGCTGTCACAAGGCAGGGCATTACGAGCGACTTCACTGCCGATTGCCTCAGCCAAAGACCGATCCTATTAATAGGTGACGTTGGAGTCGGAAAAACCACATTCATTAAGCGTCTAATTAACGTCGATGCGGCAGATGTGTTCAGCGAAGCCATTTCTATCTATATCGACTTGGGGTCACAGGCTACTTTGTCATCCGACCTCAGACACTTCGTCACCGACGAGGTATGGCGACAACTTGAACGGTCTCACAATGTGGATATTGAGGAAGAAGGATTCGTAAGAGGTGTGTATCATTCAGACTTGGCTCGTTTTCGAAAGGGCATTTATGGTCGGTTACGCGAACCACATCCCGACGAGTATGCACTGAAAGAAATTGAGTTCCTCGAACAGAGAATGAAGGATCGCCCTGAACATTTGAGGGCGTCGCTTGAGCATCTGAGCAAAGCGAGAAAAAAGCAGATTGTCGTCTTCCTCGACAACGCAGACCAACGAGCCGACACTGTACAGGACGCGGCCTTTCTGATTGCACAGGAACTTGCGCAGCATTGGCCAACGTTAGTGTACGTCGCACTCCGACCGGAGACCTTTCATCGTTCAGTGCAGAGTGGAGCTTTGAGCGGCTACCATCCAAAGGCGTTCACGATTTCACCTCCTCGAACAGATCGACTTCTTGAGAACCGCCTAGAGTTTGCATTAAAACTGACGCAGCAAGAGTTGCCATTGCCATTCTTGCAGAAGAACGCGGTCGAGCGGCTGTCGCAGTTACGAACAATTTTGCAGTCATTCCTTGCGTCAATCAAACAGAACGAGGAATTGATTGAGTGCATTGACAACATCGCTGGTGGTAACATGCGGGTGGTGCTTAATTTGGTTAGGGGCTTTTTTGGGAGTGGGCACGTTGATGTCCAGGAAATAGTCCGAAATACGACGCCGAGAAACCCGTACATTGTGTCAGTGCATCAGTTTCTTAGGGCAGCTATTTATGGCGACGCGGTTTACTATGATCCGAGGCGGTCTCCCGTTGCGAATCTGTTTGACGTGTCTACCAGAGATTCGAAAGAGCATTTCGTCCTCCCGGTGCTGCTCGGCGTTTTACGACATGGGGTAGGGGGCCAGGGACAACAGGGGTTTGTCGATACGGGGTCTTTATATCAAGTGATGCAATCAGTGGGGTTCACGCCGGATCAGATTGACTTTGCCCTGGTGCGCGCATTTCGAAAGAAACTTATTGAGACACCGGCCAGCGAGGTCCCGCAGGTGGCACAGGCAATGCCACGTTCGTTTCGCATTACGACCATCGGGCTTTACCATGTGGATCGGCTGCCGCGAATGTTCACCTATGTTGACGCAATGACAGTTGTTACGCCGATATTTGAAGAGCAGACGATGTTGCAGGTTGTTGATGACGATGACATCTTTGCCCGGCTGCGACGATGTGGAATCTTTCAACGGTACTTAGATCGTCAATGGAAGCAGTGCCAGCCTAGCGAGCACAACGGCGAATGGGCTGCCGCCTTTGACTGGGATGAAACATCTTGCTTACTGAGCAAAGACATCGAGCGAGTAACAACTGAGGCAGAGAGGAGAAGGAGGTAGTTGCTTCTGGGCTCGTGAATAATTGGGGCAGCGGGGAAGAAAAGGTGGGGGAAGAAAAGGGGGAAGAAAAGGTGTCAGGAACCGTTTTCGCGCTTTTTGGGGCGGCCTTGGGGGCGAAGCGTGCTTTCCAGTCCCAGTCGGCGGACGATCTGGTCGCACCAAGCTCCCTCGCCGAACGGACTGCCGCGTTGCACGCAACGACGCAGCGCCGCCAACTCCGCCTCGGTTTGCGGTCCGTTGACGTGCTCGACCCAGCCCGGCCAACGCGGCAATGGCCAAGCCGCCAACAACGACTTTTCCTTCGCCGTACCGTAGTTTCCAGCGATGCAGACTGCCCCCACGCCAACGTTCCGCACCAGGGGCAAGATTCGCTCGTAACGCGTTCCACTCGACGTACCGACAAACCTTTGCCGGCTTCGGCCTGTCGAATGCTGTTGAGGCGTCCCCGCTGAATTTCTTCGACGACAACGATCGGCACGAACTGCTTCTCTTTGGAAATCGCTCTGGCCTTCGCGGCATACGTCGGATGCCCCTTGAGCAATTCGACCAGGACATCCGTGTCGTACGCAATCACGGGTTCCGCTCCGCATCCCGCTGCCGGTACGCTTCTCCGCAAATCTCATCCAGCGTCGGGTCATCCTGAAAGATGCCGATAAAATCGGTTACGGAACAGGGCGGAATCTCCAGGGAAGCAATTTGTCCGTGGATTACCCGTTCGGAGACGACTTTTCCGAGTTCCGCGATCGCCACTTCCCTTGTAACAGCGCTCGCACGGACTTCTGGCGCACCCAGCAACGAAGCCGTGAACCGGCCTCCGGATGATTCAATGGAAACAGGGAAATTCATCGCCTTGGCCCTTCCTCTCGAATACCTCCGTGCTCCCGTCACAGCGTCGACCGTTCCCGCCATCCAACGGCATACTTCTACCGCCAAATTGGCCCGATCACTTGCCGCAGTTTACCATACTGCCTGACGTTACAGCAACTGGCGGGTCAGAATCCCTTCGCGACTTCCAGCGAACACCTGCAGTTACGAGGAAGAAACGGTGTCAGGGGGGGAAGGTGGAAACAAGGATGGCGGACTGCGTTCGCTGGTCCGCGCGGAATGCAGTAAAACAAGAACAGCATACTCCTGCGTTGTCATTGGTGCCAGTCAGGCCTGCGGGCTGTTGATTCAGGCGAAGGTGGTACGTGGGGTAAGCTTCCAGCTTGCCGACGCGAGGCCTATGTTCCATGAACCATTTTGCTTCCGTTGTCCATCCCGCAAGCTGGAAGCTTACGCCACGCTAAATCAGCAGCCCGCCTGCCAGTCAGACCGCTTGCATCTCAAATCCCAGCCGGCGAAGATTTGGGAAATCCGCGTTGAGCCCCAAGGAGCCGCCCATGCGCAATCTGTCAAAGCTGACTGCCGTCTTGTTTCTCGTTGTCTACCCGCACGCCGGCGCCTTGGCCGGCGACACGGTGCTGATCGAAGCGGAATCGTTCCGCGACCGGGGAGGCTGGTCGATCGATACGCAGGCGGTGGAACAAATGGGTTCGCCGTACATGCTGGCCCACGGCTTGGGCGAGCCGGTGAAGGATGCCGTCACAACGGTCGATCTGCCGGCGCCGGGCAAGTACCGGATCCTTGTGCGCACTCGCGACTGGGTGGCCCCCTGGAATGCCCAGGACGCTCCCGGCAAGTTCCAGGTGCTGGTCAACGGCCAGGCATTGCCGACCGCGTTTGGCACCCAAGGGAGCGACTGGCACTGGCAGGATGGCGGATTCGTCGAGGTTTCTGGTCAGCAACTCCAACTGCGGTTGCACGATTTGACGGGCTTCGACGGACGTTGCGATGCCATCCTGCTGACCACCGACACCACGTGGTCGCCGCCGAACGATGATCCCGAGATGTATGCGTGGCGTCGCCGACTGCTCGGACTGCCGGACACGCCGCCCGATACCGGCCAGTTCGATCTGGTCGTGGTGGGCGGCGGCATGGCCGGATGCTGTACGGCGGTTTCCGCCGCGCGACTTGGCGTCCAAGTCGCCTTGATCCAGAATCGGCCGGTGCTCGGCGGCAACAACAGTTCCGAGGTCCGCGTGGGGCTGTCGGGCCAGATCCATCAGGAACCCTATCCGCGGCTGGGCGACTTGGTGGACGAAATCGGGCCGATCGGCTATTGGAACTATCACGACGCCCAGCGGAATCCCGGACTGCCGCGTAGCCGTGAGGTCCTGGAGAAGGTCAAAGCCGAACCGAGCTTGACCATTCACAATGCGGGCCCGGCTGCCAATTACCGGGACGACAAGAAGCTGCAGACCGTGCAGTCCGAGAAGAACGTCAGGCTGTTCCTGGACATGCATGCGTTCCGCGTCGAACACGGCCAAGACGGGCGACGGATCCAAGCTGTGATCGCGCGCAGCACGATCGACGGTCGCGAGTTGCGGTTTCCCGGACGCTGGTTTGCGGACTGTACCGGCGACGGCACGATCGGATTTCTGGCCGGAGCCGCGTATCGCACGGGCCGTGAGAGCCAGACCGAGACGGGCGAGTCGCTGGCGCCCGAACAAGCGGACCCCATGACGATGGGCACCTCGGTCCAATGGGACAGCGTCTTGGAGCGCGAGCCCGTTCCGTTTCCCGATTGCCCGTGGGCCGTACCGTTTGATGACCAGACCTACCAGCGTCTGACGCGCGGCGACTGGGACTGGGAGGCCGGCATCGGCAAAGATCAGATCGCCAGCATCGAGCAGATCCGGGATCTGGGACTGAGGGCCGTGTATGGCAACTGGGCGTACCTCAAGAACCACAGCCCGGAAAAGGCCCGCTTTGCCAATCGCCGGCTCAGTTGGGTGGCTCATGTCGGCGGCAAACGCGAATCGCGGCGTTTGCTGGGCGACGTAATCCTGCAAGAACAGGACCTTGTCGGGCAGAAACCGTATCCGGATGCGTCGGTGACCACGACTTGGGGTATCGACCTGCACTATCCCCACCCGGAAAACTCGAAGCATTTTCCCGGACAGGAATTCCGTACGATCGCCAAGACGACACCGATCAAGCCGTACCCGATTTCGTACCGTTGCCTGTACAGCGCCAACGTGCCAAATCTGTTCATGGCCGGACGGAACATCAGCGTCACCCACGTCGCTTTGGGCACTGTCCGCGTGCAGCGGACCACGGGCATGATGGGCGAAGTCGTCGGGATGGCCGCTGCCCTGTGCAAACAACAAAACACCGATCCCCGTGGCGTGTACGAAGATCATCTGGACAAACTGAAAGAGCTGATGCGCCGCGGCGTGGGGCGAGAGCACTAAGGATCGGCAAGTCAATTACTGTCGCATTGTCGCCTTTCGCTCCGCGAAAGGGCGTTCTTTCGCGGAGCGAAAGTCGACACTTGTTTCTTCGTCAGTCCTAACAAGCAAAGTGCCGAACAAGGGCATGACGCTTTGACGGGTGCCGACCCGATTCACAACGCCGTCCAGTGCTAGCGTTGGCAGCGAACTCGGTTTCGAACTCACGCCTTGTCCGGAAAAAGACATCAGACTCGCCTTGCCAATTCGGCCCGATTTTCCGATAACTCCCGCAACTGTTTTTTGGGGCGGAGATTGGGATGTCTCCTCGTCGTAGCGGGTGAAACCTGTGAAGCTGCGCAAAGCATGGATGATTCGACTCGCGGCTTTTTCAGCGGCCGGCTTGGTACGCGTCTGGCTCGCGACGGTGCGAGGCCGGGCCCGGTCGTCGGATGGCCGCATGCATCCGCCCGATCCCGACGTCGAACGGTTGATTTACGCCTTCTGGCACGAATCGTTCCTGGGCCCGGCGAAAATTCGGACGCCCGTCAAGGTCCTGATCAGCCAGAGTGCCGACGGCGAGTTGATCGCCCAAGTCTGCCACCACTTGGGCATGGGTACAATCCGCGGTTCGTCGAAACGCGGCGGAGCCCAGGCCTTGCTGCAACTGCTGCGCGACGGCGAGAACACGCACGTGGCGATTACCCCGGACGGTCCTCGCGGGCCGCGTCGGCAAGTGAAAACCGGCGTCGTGCTGCTCGCGTCGTTGACCGGTTTACCCATTGTGCCGCTGGGAGTCGGCTTTACTCACGCCTGGCGTTTCCGCAGTTGGGACCGGTTCGCCATACCGCGTCCCTTCAGCACGATCGCGGGCGTCCTGGGTGAACCGTTGACCGTCCCCCCGGACCTGGACGACGCGGGCATCGAGCAGCAGCGGCGGAGGATCGAAGACGCCCTGCTGGCGGCGACACGAGCGGCCGAACAGTGGGCCGAACAGATCGCTGCGGGGCGAGTGCAGGACGCCGATGGCCCATGCATCACCCCGCATGCGGCGGCGGTTCATTGGCACGTTGGGGCGACGCAAAACCACGAATCCCTGGTCTGGAAACCTCGTAATCATAGGAGCTGACGAGCGATGGATCGCAAAGAAATTTCCGCACTGCTGCTGGAATTGGTGGAAGAGGAGACGGGCGACAAGTTCACGGATGTCGATGACAGCACCGACCTGCGGTCGGGCTTGCGGCTCGACTCGCTGGACATGGTCAGCTTGATCCTGAAGACCGAAGTCCGCCTGGACATCAAGATCGAAAGCAGCGAGTTGAACGGTGTCTCGACCGTCGGCCAGATGCTGGATCTGCTGCAGCGGAAGCTGGCCGATCCGGCCCAGCGCAAAGCAGCATAGCGTCGTATAAATTCGAAATCCGAAGCACGAAATCCGAAGGAAACACAAAGCTCGAATTCCAAGGCTCTAAACAAGAGCCCCACGGCTTCCTCTTACCAGCAGCGGGCTCAACCAGCGACGTTTGGGACATTTGAGTTTTGCATTTTGGATTTGTTTCGGATTTCGGACTTGGGATTTCGGATTTCGCTTTCGAATTCGGGTCGCGAAGTCATCCGTCATTTCCCCCGGCGTCTTTCCCCATTTTTCGTTCGAGGATGCTGATGCCTGCTGTAATACTCCCGGCGCTTGCCGACTCGCCTGAGGTCGCGTCCGCCTGTTCGTTGGCCGCCGTCGGCGTTGTCGCCGCGTCGTTGGCCGAGTTGCCGGCATTGCGCGACCGGCCGGGCGGGCCGAATGCCCCGCCGGTTCCGCCTCGATTCCTGCGCCACTCCGATGAACAGACGGTGGTCGGATTGGCGGCCGTCTTGCAAGCCATGAGCAGTTCGACGCTGCGGGACATCCACTACGACGACTGGGGCGTCGTGGCGGCGCCCGTGTTTCCCGGACGGCTGGGCGGCGCCGGCACGTTCACCAAGTTCCGCGAAGGCGGCTGCGCGGCCATCTCGCCGCACATCATCCCGCAGAACTCGCTGCATTCCGTGGCCGGTGCGATCAGCATTTGCCTGGGCATGCACGGCCCGAACTTCGGAATTGGCGGCGGACCAGACGCCTTGGCCGAAGGTTTGACGGTGGCACTCGGTCTGGTGGACACGAGCGATCTGCCCGGACTGTGGCTGGTCTTGACCCAATGGAGTCCCGAGCCGGTGCCGGACGGACGCGGGGCGACCCAAACCGAAACGGTTTGCCACGGCGTCGCCTTGGCGTTGCTTCCCGGCGCCGGACAAGGAATGACGTTGCGGATGACGCTGCCCGTGTCCAAACCGTCCTTCGGCAGAGCGATGCTCAAGGTGGCTGGCGGGGGCGAAGACTCCGAGTGTCTCCCCAACGTGCGCGGCCGGCAAGCCTTGGCCGAATTGGCTCGCTGGCTGACGGCCGACTCGGCCCAGCCGCGATCCGCACCGTGGTCGTTCGGCATGCCGTGGGGTGGCCGAGTCGAATTGGTTCAGCAGCAACACCAGCAGCAAACGAAGGCAGCTTGAGTATGACGCAACGGGTTTGGATTACCGGGGTTGGAGCGGCCACGCCGCTGGGCCACCAGTTTGAGACGTTCGCCGACAATCTGCTGACAGGCAAGTCCGGAGTGGCCACGCATGAATTGCTGCCGAACGACCTTGGCGGCCGGCAAAATATCGCCGCGGTGGGCCCCATTCCGGTGCCACCCGGCTGGGACGACGCGGCCTTCGCACGCTTCAACCGCATGGAACAGCTGACGCTCAGCTGCACCGCACGAGCCCTGCAGGACGCCGGTTTAGAGACCGAACGCGGCGACTTGCGAATCGGTCTTGTCCTGGGGCTGGGTGGCGAGTACCTGCGCGTTTGGGAACTCGATACCCTGGCTGGCGGAAATCGAGTTTATACGCCGGAGCTGGACGTGACTTCGGCGGCTCATGTCATTCATCGGGAGTTGGGCCTGAACGGTCCGGCCGTCGCGACTGCTGCGGCCTGCGCCAGCGGTGGTTATGCGCTGGGGGTGGCGCGGCGTTGGATTCAACTCGGCTGGGTCGATGTTTGCCTGGCAGGCGGCTGCGATCTGATCACGCCCATGTCCTACGGCGGCTTCTATAACCTGCGGGCCTTGTCGCGGCGGGAGGATTCGCCCGAGGCCGCCTCGCGACCGTTTGACCGCGCTCGAGACGGATTTGTCATGGGCGAAGGCGGCAGCATGTTCGTGCTGGAGTCCGACGCCAGTGTCCGCCGCCGGGACGCCTTCCGCTACGGCGAGTTCGCGGGATTCGGGGCCAGTAGCGACGCCACGCACATGGTGATACCCAGCTCCGAACCGGGCCCGGCCAGCCGCGCGGTAAAATCGGCCCTGGCGGACGCCGGCGTGTGCCCGGACGAGGTCGACTATGTCAACGCTCATGCCGCCGGCACGCCCGTTGGCGACCGGGCGGAGACCCGCGTGCTGCAATTGGCCCTGGGTGAAGCCGTGTCGCACATTCCGGTCAGTTCCACCAAGAGCATGACCGGCCACCTGCTCAGCGGCGCTGCTGCGATCGAAGCCCTGGCCTGCCTGGTAGCGATCCGCCATCAAGCCATCCCCCCCACCATCAACTTGGACGATCCCGACCCGGAGTGCGATTTGCTGCACGTACCGCACCATGCCCGGCCTGCCCCAGTCCGGGTTTGTGCCTCCAACTCGTTGGGCTTCGGCGGCAGCAACACCTGCCTGGTGTTCCGCAAGGCGGCGTAGGACGGACTGTTTCCTGACAATCCGCCGCTATTCTGAACGCATCTTTGAAATTCGAAATCCGAAACACGAAATCCGAAACAAATTCGAAACTCGAATGATTAGAATTCGAAACAAACGCCACGATCCCGTTGTGTCCCAGCGGGTTGGCTGGCAACGTTTGGAACATTGGAGTTTTGCATTTTGTATTTATTTCGGATTTCGGATTTGAGATTTCGGATTTTATTCCCCTTGAGATTTCGGATTTGGCCATCCACGCCAACTCGCATCAAGGCTTCTCGTCTCGCGTCCGGTTGGCACTATAATAAGCGGATGCTTCGGCTTGGAAAGAACCACCGTTCCCAGGAGTCATGCGATGAGTCATTTCACGCGTCGTCAGTTTGTCCAGGCAACGGCAGCGGGTCTCGGTCTGTTGCCGGCCTTTCCGCGATGGTTGCCAGCCGCTCCGGCGGAAGGACCGGTCTGTTTTGCCGGGACGGACGTGGTTCCGTTGGGCAAGACGGGCATCAAGGTTTCGCGTCTGGCCCAAGGCACCGGCTACAACGGCTACAACCATACGTCGGCCCACACGCGGCAGGGCAAGGCAGCCTTCGATCGATTGCTCCGGCACAGCATCGACGAGGGCATTACGTTCCTCGACATGGCGGATCTGTACGGTTCGCATTCCTTTGTCCACGACGTGATCAAGGACTTGCCGCGGGACAAGTTCGTCCTGCTGTCCAAGCTGTGGCCGCGCAAAGAGTCGTGGGTGACGCCGTCCGGCGGCGCCAAGGACGAGTTGGACCGTTACCGCCGGGAATTGGGGACGGACCGCGTGGATGTCTGCCTGATTCACTGCATGCAGAACGATCAGTGGACCGACGAGCATAAACGTATCCGCGACGAGTTGTCGGAACTGAAGGACCGCGGGGTGGTGGGCGCTGTCGGCGTCTCGTGCCACGACTTCGGCGCGCTGAAAGTCGCGTCCGAGCATCCGTGGGTCGACGTGATCTTTGCCCGCATCAACCACAAGGGCGGCAAGGAGTACGCGTGCGACGCCCCGGTCGAGCAGTTGACGGCGGTGCTCAAGACAGCCCGCAGCAACGGGAAAGCCGTCGTCGGCATGAAGATCTTCGGGGCGGGCAAGTTGACCAAGCCGGAGGAGAAGGACGAATCGCTGCGGTTTGTATTCACCAACGGTCTGGTCGACGCCATCACCGTCGGCATGTTGAACCCCGGCGAAGTGGACGACACGCTGACACGGATGAGCCAGGTGCGAGCCGCGTGAGGTGGACGGCGGGCTGGATTCGTAGCATGGCTCTCCCGAGCCGTGCGATGGAGTAAGGCACGGGGCAGAAAACAACCTAGCCACCTCGACATAGCACGGATGGCAAAGCCGGGGCACGGATGACAGGCAGCCTTCGTCTCCCATCCGTGCCACGGCTTTGCCATCCGTGCTAGTCTTGCGCTTCTCAGCATCCAACGACGTAGATTATTTCCTGCGGGCGGCGGTTTCGGCGAGGTCGGGAGACCTACGCCGAGCCCGTAGGAGACCTGCGCCCAGCGCGCGGAAGTCAATTCGCCCCACGCAACGGCCGGATATCGAGGTTCTCGAACGTAACTGCTCGCCCTTCGCTGAACAGCGCCAGCGGCCCGCCCGAAGGGCTCCCAACCCGGCGGATCAACGTCCGGCGCTGGCCGATGGACGCATCCAGGATGTCGTCCTTGAGAATGACCTCCAGTTCGAATGCCCGATCCAGGCCCGTCACCTGCTCGATCCGGGCAGGTCCGTCGCCCATTCGAACCGTCTGGGCGGCGGGATCGATCCGCAGTTCGCAGCCGCCCACTCGAATCCCGAATGATCCGTCGCCCCCGGCGGGTTCAATCCGCGCGGTGAATCGGACGTTTCCAGGGTTGCCGCCCAGCGTCGCCGTGGCCAGGGCAGATGAAGCCGGCAACTGGACCCTGCGTCCCTCGTCCGATGCGGCCACTTGGCCTGCCGTCTGCCAATGCAGGTCCAGCCCATCCCCCGCCGCCGACATCATCTCGAGCACGAATTTCGTGCCCAGCGTACCATCCGGATTCTGGACCAGTTCGCGGAAGACCGCGTGGCCCGCGTACCCGCCATCGGCCAGGAACGAGGCGCTCAACCGCCTCCCGCCCATAAAAGCGGCCGTCTTGGCCACTCGCTCGAGCGGCGACCCGAAAACATCCAGGGCCGGCTTTTCCCAAGGCCCTAGAGCCGTGCGCGACATGCGGTAGCGGGCCAATCCGTCGGGGCTGAACACCAGGTAGTGCCAGCCGTTCCACGAAAAAACGTCGGGGCATTCGGGCACGTTGCCGGTCACGAGAAACGGTTCCTGCAATTCCCAGGATTTCAAGTCGTCGGACACCAAGTGCGCCAAGCAGCCGCCGCGCGGATCGGTCAGGCGGGCGGTTACCAGCAGATGGAACAGCCCCGTCGATTCGTCCCGGAAAACCGTGGGATCGCGGTAATGCATGGGATCGTAACCGGCGGATGGCGAAGCGAACGGATTCGGCAATTGCTTGGCGAAGTGAATCCCGTCGCGGCTGGTGGCCAGACTCAGGTGCTGGGTTCCGTCGGGCATCCGCGTCGCGTAGAAGCCGTAGTAGGTGCCGTCGTGATAGAACGCAGAGCCTGTGCAGATCGAACCTTCGCGCTGTTCGGTGATGGGAATGGCCAACGGCTGGTGTTGCCAATGCACCAGATCCGTCGAGGTCGCTTGGGCCCACTGATGCGCACCCAGGCGGTTCTTGCTGCGATGGTGGTTCTTGTCCAGCAAGTAGAAGAAATGAAACGTGCCGTCGTGGAAGAACGGCAAGCAGTCGCCGACATAATACTGGTTGGGTGGCCGCCAATACTGCATGCTTTCGCCCGGCACGCCGGCATCCGTCCGCACGCGGCGATCCGCCACTGCGGGCCCGCCGCTCAGCGTCAAGATCTCGTCGTCGGACAACGCACGATTCCAGATGGCAGCGTGGTCCACCAGGCCGCGAAACCCGGTTTTGGCTTGCCCGCCATACGATTCGCCGCCAATCAAGCACGGCTCGGGATTCCCCGTGCGCAGGGTGCCGAGCAGAAAATCTTCGTCGACGCAGCGGCCGTCGATGAACATTTCCAACTTGGCCCCGTCGACCCGGCAAATCACGTCATGCCAGTCGCGCGGCCCGACCTGGGCCATCGGGACCGTGGTCCGCAAAACGGCTTGGTTGCCAGTGCTGCCGAGTTCGAACCCCAGAACCACCCCCGAGCCGAAATCGTGCGAGAACAGATTATAGACCAGCGCCGCGTGTCCGCCGTGCTTGGCCAACAGCGGGCAGTTCCACGTCCCGGACGGATCGCGCAACCGCACGGCCAGCGTCAGCGTTTCGCCGGTCACGTTCAACTCGCCGTCGGCCCCTTGGCCGGCATCCAGGCAGCCGCCGCCAAATTGCGCGGCGCGCCCGTCGCCGCCGCGCTGCAGCGATTCCTGCCGGTCGCTGCCCGTCAATTCGACGCCGACAGTCACCTCGCCCTGGGGCTCCAAACGGCTGTTCTTGCCGGCCGCGTCGTCCAGTCCGGCCATGTGCCAAACCGCCACGGCGTCAGCCCAAGCCGGCGGCCGGGCCGGTTCGCCGACAGCGCGACCCGTGCCAGCCGACAGCCCAAGGAACAGCAGCACCAACAGCGTTCGAACGGTGGTTGTCATCGGCAGGGTTCCAGGATTACGCGATCCATTCCGAACATGTACGACGGAACCGCGGACGGGTTCGCCCCCACGATCTCCACGGCCAATTTGTGTTGTCCTGCGGCCAGTTCGTGCGTTCCCAGTTCGATCGGTCCGCTGGGGATGACTGCCGGGTTGTACAGGTCGATGGGCTCGCCAACTTTCTTGCCGTCCAGCGACAACTGCACGATGCCGTAATCGCGGGCCTTGGTCAGCATCAGGCTGACTCGGTACGCTCCAGCCGTTTCGACGGGCACGGCCAACTCCAATTTGTCGCCGGGTTTGGCGCCCGTCCACCAGAGTTGATCCGCGCCCTGCCATTTGCCTTCATAACGGGTCATCGCCTGCGTCCGCACCTCGCCGCGAGGGTCGTTCAGGACCGCAAAGCCGCCAGCTGTGAGCGTTGGATTCACATAGTAACCATCCCGCTGTGCGACCGGCACCGGCTCGTAGGAGGCCGCGCCGCCCGGAGCCTGGTACCAACAGGCGACGCAGGCGTATTGCGTGCCTCGTTCCTCCGTCCGGTAGTACTTTTCGATGGTCGCTTCAAACTCCGTCTGGAATGGCACATTGTCCGTCAAGTGCCAGCGCAACACCGACTGGTGCCCTTTGTTGCCCTGGGTCATGGTCTGGGCATGGTAGGCGCGCTGAAACAGTCCGGGGTGGCACCAGGCGTAACCGAAATAGTCCTCCGAGCCGGTGCCGAACGTCGAGGGAAATTTCTCGCCGTCGACAAAGAACTTTTCGTCACCCTCGCCCCACCAGCCGCCGCGCGGATTCCATACGTGCAGCATGACGCCGCAGAACCGGCCTCGCCCCTGTGTGTTCAACAGCGGCCAGTCCGGCCAACGGTCTTCCGGCAATTGGATTGTGTCGCGGTGCCAGCGGCAGTGAAAGTGCCCCAGGCCCGCAAACGGCTTGGCCAGCGGGGCGTGCGCAATGTCGTATTCCAGGTCGCGCGGCACGGTGTCGTGATTCACGACCTCGACGACCGCACGGGTGGCAAACGGCATGTACCAGAGGGCATAACCGCCGTCGTCCGTCAGGCCCGTCAGCAGCGATCGGTACGAATTCCAACCGGGAGCCGTGCCGAAGAAATCGCCCAGCGGACACCAGACCGACGGTTTCTCCTGCCCGTCGAACGTGATCTGCAGCACCAGTCGCCGCAGGGCCGCCATTTCATCTTCCCGGTCGCGGAACTTCATCTTCCCGCGGATCGCCGTGATCGCGCGCGGGCCGGTCAACTCCAAGGTCTCCTTCTGGCCGGGGGCCAGCGACAGCGTTCCCGTCTCATGCTCCTGGCCGCTGCGCTGCGCGGCGGGGTCCTGGCCCAGCGACGACTGAAAGAAATCATTCACTCGCTGCAGGGATTCAGCGTGCTGGGCCGCCAGCGCGGGACTGAACGTCGGCAACTGCGTTCCCTGCGGATAGGTCGTGTAGGTGAACTGATAGTAGCGCCCCCAGCCCGGCTCGGCCACGACCTTGCACGACTTCTGGTACGGGATGGGAAGATACAGGTTCTGGCCTCGGCAGCCCAAGTCCTTCAGATCGTACGACAATTGCGGGTAATTGAACGGCGCCGTATCGCCGCGGAAATAGGCCACGAACGGCAAATCGACGGCGGGCTCGGATGCGCCGTCCAGGTAGATCTTGACGTGACCCTGCTCGGCGCGAGCGGACCAGATCCGCCAGATGCAGCCCGGTCCTTCCATCTCGGCCATCACGAACCGGCCGTCTTCCTCTCGGATGAACATAGGGCCGTCGTTGTTCGCGGCCCAGTTCACGTACTTGCCCGTCTGTGCGTCGTAGCGGCTGGAGCGGTCCCAGCTCGCCCACTGGGCGCACTTCTCGCCGGCCAGGGGCAGCATGGCGGGGTGCTCCAAGTCCAGCATCCTGCCCACCAGGTCGGCATACGACCACGAGGGCTGGGCGCCGGCGGCCGGTAGGGCCCCGCCGGTCAGCAGCGCGACGGCAGATAGGATCAGGGCGAAACAAGACAGAACGCGAATCATGGTGTTGCTCCTTGGGGAAATCCGAGGTGTCATGGTTGCGGTCGGAAAACGTGCGGCTCAAGAGTGCCGCGTCGCGATTGAGCGTAACACATCCGAGGTCGACGTGAAACGCGAGCACGGGTATTGGGCTGGTTGAATACTTGCCTTGGGACAACGCACGGGTAAAATTCTACACGATTCCGTGGGGCAACTGGAGCGGGTGCCAGCAATGCCAGCAGGCGGGCGGACCAATCGTGTCACCGCGACGCCGATGAAGGCAACGCACGCGGTTGAACACGACGCCCTGCCAGCAGCCGAATGCTGGCATCGTTTTCTCGCACCTGGCCCGAACCGAGCGCGGAGGTGTGCCGTAGAGGAAAAAAGGGCGGGACTTGACGCCTGGGTGAACCAAGTGTCTCCCGGTCATATCGAATACCAAGGAAGCCAATTACGTTTGTCTCTCAGAAAGGAGTCCCTCGATGGCCAAGTATTATGTAGAATCCGGTACCGTGCAGATGATCACGGAAGCCGAGGACGCCCGCGGCGCGGCGCTGTGGGCGGTGCATGGTGCGATGGAGCAAGTCTTGCCGGTCTGCCCCGACGATCCGCTCACGCCGGCCGAGAAAAACGAGCGGATCCGGCAGCGCGGCTGCAACGTCTTGGACGCGACGATCCGGATCAGCGAACAGGGCTTCGGCCGAGCGGATGCGGAGACGTTTGATACCGTCGAGGTGTTTGTGGAGTGGAACCAGTTGCTGATGGCCGTGACCCGGTTGGAACGTCGCCTGCAATTGGTCAACACCTAGTCCGACTGGTTGAGCGCCGGTGACATTTCCATGAGTCTTGCCCTCTCAAACGCGATTAACTGCCTGCCCGCCTCCGATCTGCTGAGCGTCTTGCCGATCTAAGCCTGCACGGGCCGGAAGCCCGTCTCTCTTGCGCCCCCCGCGCCGACCGCACAGGCAGGATGCCTGTGCCGTACTGGCCTTCTTGGCTGCTTTGCTGCCTGCCCTTGTTCGTCACGGTTCGCATGGGTTGCTGCGCGTATCGTCGGCGGCATTGAGGAGCAACGTGCGAAGTTGGCTTTGACATTTCTCGGTTTCAAGCAATCGGATCCCAACGAATGAAGGAGTCAACGAATGGTGGATGGGGAGCCATTCACGGATTTTCACATTCGTTGATGTCTTCATTCGTTGGGGTGATTCCGACGGCAAACCGTGACATCCCATTCCGAACAACATACGTCGAGAACTCCATTTGGAACGATCAGCACCGCCGAAGAACGCGTCTCACCGATTGGGCCGACTCGGGGCGGCGGGTTTGCCCAGCACAAACCAGCGTTCCAGCAAATGGAGAATCTGTTCTTGCGTGTCCGGATCCGAACTGCGGCTGGTGGCAAGTTCGCGCAGTCGCGTCACGGCTTTCTCGTGACGGACGTTCAACGTGTTGAGCAGTTTCAGCGCGGCTCGATCTGTTTTGGGAACACTGACTTCTCCACTCACGCCCAGTTCCGCCATGCGGGCCACCAGTTCCGCCTCGCCGCAAGACTGGCAAACCATGTACTCGCGCCGGGCCTTGCCAAAGTAGACCGTCTCCTTGTCAAACATCGAACCACGGTCAAGATGGACGGGGCGTTCGCTGGGGATATTTACCACTTCGCAGTCTCCGGTCGCGTGCGCGGCTACCCATTCCGCCAGCGGAACCAGATCGGGCAATTCAAGGGCATCCCAGGCGTCGGCTGCGTGGTCGGTGATGGCGAACCTGGTGCTGCCACCGGTGCGGCGGTCTTCCATTTTCTGAATTTCGGTGACACGCACGTCGCGGAAGTGCCGCGCGGTCTCGTCATACAGACGATCGATCAACTGCGAGCGTTCCTTGGCAGCAGTCACACCGAGGAGTTCAAAGACGGCGTCATCGAGTTGCCGACGGTCGGATTGCTTCAGTTCATCGGGAAGCTTCAATGGCCGGCAGGCAAGTTGGACGGCCCGAGCATAGGTCCGGCACTCGATAAGTGAGTCTCCCACCATGCGCCCAATGTCCCGCTTCGCCATACGTTGGAAGGCGGCAACGACGCGAGCCGCGACCTCCGGTGTGGCGCAACGCGGATCAGGAACGTCGATTAGTTCAACGTCGATGACCTCGGTGTCCAACGATCCCTCCGTGCCCGTATAGCGTCCGTAGAAGGTCTTTGCCAACCCGATCCAGGTCGAGTTCAACACAGCCACGAGCAACTTACATTGCGACTTGGACAATTCGGCTCGGAGCAGGTCGAACATGCGGTGATTGCAAACGATGCCGTCGGGATTGGCGGGAATCACATGTCGGTAATGATGTGCCATGGGCCAGAATGCAAAACCGCGATTGGAGCCAAGCCGCAGATCGAACCAAGCGTCGCGCGCGGCACATGTTGGGCGCTGGGGGACCGGGACCGCTTTGCTTTTCTTGCTCGTGTACGTCATCTCCTCTCCGTATTTGACGTACCGATAAGCGTGCGTGCCTTTGATGGCTGACAACGGGGCACTCACTGTCAACAGCATCCGTTCCATTTCTTTGGCGCGGACAACAAGCCTCCGATAATCCCGCAAGGTATGCATCTCGGGCTGCAGGAACCTCGGTTCCACGGGATGATAGGTTCCCGCGCCATCTTCGACGATGCGAACATCGCCGGCGGTGACGGCAGCACGAGCGACCCCCACGGCGTGGCGGAATTCCTTGTCATTCGTGTACTGCGCAAGCACCAAGTCAGTCACGTCCTTTGGCATGAAGAAAGCATCGCAGCCTGTCTTCACACCGAATCGAATATCAACCAACTCCCCCATCGGCACAAAGCGGTCTCTGCATCGCTCCATGATCTCGAAAAACAGATCGGGAGCCCGCAGGTATCGTCCCCACTTTCCTGCCGCATAGTCAGATTCGTCGGCTCCTTCGCAACCATTCAGATACCCGCCGTTAGGCGCCGCCTCGTCGTCGTCAGCATTCTCTTCGCCGGACGGCTCATCCGGCACGTTTTTCAGTGCAACGCCGGCCTTCACTCCCTCGTCCCATAACTCGCCCTGACGCTTGATCAAGATTCGCCAGCGGGCGTCGTGCATGTTCCGTGTCGTGCGTTCAATGGCGTCCCGCACACGGTCGACGGCTTCCTGCCGGATACGCTCTAATTCTTCGGCTTCTGCCCCGACACCGCCGCTGGCCGGCTTGCCGATGATTTCGGCCAGTTGCTTCTCGAACCGCACAAACCGCACGAGGTTCTCGCGGCGTGCGTCCTCGTCGCTGCACCGCTGAAGAATCGTGATGCACGTTTTGACACGGGCATCCGGAAACCATCGTTCGGTGGCACTTTCCATGATCGCGATGATCTTGAAGTTTTTGAGCATCCACCGCTGCAATTCAAAGCCATAGTCCACGTCCAGCCACTGACCGCTGGTCAGGAACCCGAAGTAAGCACCTTCCTTCAAGAACCTGGATGCCTGAGGCCAGAAATAGCAGTGCAGGTCCGCACGTCCCGACAGCGTGGTACCTTTGAAGGCCTCGGCCACCGCCTCCGCGTACCGCGGCTTGTCAAACTTGTTGATCTTCTCTTGACGCACGTAGGGCGGATTCCCGACGACCGCATCCAGCGGCGGGAGGAACACCGGAACCTTGGTGCCCTTGGCATGATCGGGAATGTCGCAAAAGGGTACGTTCGGCTTCACATCGAAGAAGTCCTGGCGATCGATGCGCGGATAGTTGGCTTCGTCGTTGATCTCGCGGGCGGCCAGGTTGAACGTTGCCAGGTGCGCGGGATAGATCGCAATATCACAGCCGAACAAGTCGCCCAGCATGGCGATGTGTGAGCGTTTAGCGTCCATCGCCCGTTTGCGGTAATACGCGCGGACCAGAAACGAACCGGAGCCGCAAGCCGGATCGAGGACCGTCGCGTCGGCCGCGCGGATGCAAAACGAGTTAATCAAGTCCACGGGGTCCGGGCCCGTGAAGTGCTGGCCGTAGCGGTGGCGAGTTTCGGGGCTGACCAGCTTCTGGAAGATGAGGCCCACAACGTCGGTCGAAACTTCGCGAAAATCCACGCTCTCGATGCCGCGCAGAAAGGCCCGCCAAGCATCGACGCAGCCATCCGGCGTGAAGACCAGTTCGTTAGCCCAATCGGGCGTCTGCGGAAATAGAAGTGATTCATAGTCCCCACTCCGCTCGACGGCCCGCTTGAACAGGTCGTCAAGCCGTCGCAAGGCGTGCATCGGGGTCTGGACGCTCGGCCCGAGTTCGAGCTTGGGCAAATCGGAAAAGCGGGCGCGCAATGCCTTGTAGAAAATGAACCGGTTGGTCCAGATGTAAACCAGCGACCGGGCCGCCGTATCCAGCGACTTGCGCCATTCGTCCGGCTGGCTCCGCCGAACCTGCAGTTCATTCTTCGACATCCACTCCTGCAGATCCATGTCAAACCGCTTGTCGCTGCCCGACTCCGTGTACAGGTACTGCCGCAACAAGGTGACCGGCCAGTCGAGGTGGCTCTCCAAGGAACGTAAGAACACTTCGTCGGGAGGCAACGCCCAGTCTCGCCGGTGCCCCGAGACGATGTCGCCAAGATCGCGCAACAGGTCGGGAAGAAAGTGTTTTTCGATATGTTCGAGCGTTTCGGGCCGGGCGACCTCTTGCGCCGAGCCGAGATCCAACCGCAAGGACCAGACCTTGATCCGCCTTTCCAGCAGCGGCTTGTTCCAAAGCTTCCGGTCCCAAAGCACAAACGTGTTGACGTCCCACGTAAAAAAGTACTGGACGACCGCCTCTTCGGCTTTGTCGTGGGCGTCCTTGACTACTTTGGAGTCGAATGCGCTCGTACCTCCCGGCATTTTCACTTCGCCGGTGAGCAGAATCCGGTTGTTGGGGCCGTAAAACCGCAGGTCCTTGCGGGCGTGCTTACTGGCCGTGCTGCCCTTCCCCTCAATCCGGACTTCGACGAACGGGCATTGCTCGCCGACGGTTGCGAAAAATGCCGTGGCAGCGGTGGCTATCTTGCCGCAAAAGTCGACTTCGTTGATGGTTTCGTCGCTGGGTGGTGTCATGGGACGCATTCAAAGTACCTGGTTCGCGCGGCGTCGGCTATGGGGCGGAATTCTAATCCCCGGCCGCCCCCATTCGCAACGGTTGGCAACCAAAAGCGGTGACAAGTCCCCGCACTCCAAGATCCGCGCCGCTTGTGCCGGATGGACGCTCGCCTACAATACACCGTGCTGCGTCATGGCTTCGCCGTTGCGTTCCCCATCCTTCGCCATTTCAACATCTTATGCCAGCGTCGGATATCGTCGTCAAAGGCGCCCGCGAGCACAATCTGCGGGACGTCGATCTGGTCTTGCCGAGAAACAAACTGATTTGTTTCACGGGTGTCAGCGGGTCGGGCAAGAGTTCGTTGGCTTTCGATACGCTGTACGCCGAGGGGCAGCGGCGGTACGTGGAAAGTCTGTCCAGTTTTGCCCGCCAATTCCTGGGCCAGATGCCGAAACCGGACGCGGACTACATCGGCGGCCTGAGTCCTTCGATTTCCATCTCGCAGAAATCCACCGGGGCCAATCCAAGATCCACGGTCGGCACGATCACGGAGATCTACGACTATCTGCGCGTCTTGTTCGCCCGCGTCGGCCAGGGGTTCTGCCCGAAATGCGGGCAACCGATCACGGCCCAAACCCGCGAACAGATCATTGTCCGGATTCTGCAACTGCCCGAGGGAACCCGCCTGGCCGTGCTCGCCCCCATCATCCGCGGCCAAAAAGGCGAGTATCGCGATCTGTTCGAGGATCTGCTGAAACAGGGGTTCGTCCGCGCTCGCGTCGATGGCCAGGTGGTGTCGCTGACCGACGATCTGCAATTGGATCGCCAGATGCGGCACAACATCGAGGTGGTCGTAGACCGGTTGGTGGTCAAGCCGGCGATCCGGCCGCGGCTGGCCGAAGCGGTGGAACTGGCCCTGAAGATCGGCAAAGGCAACCTGATCGTCGCGGCGCAGGACGAGGAAGAGGGGGAGACGCGGAGAGCGGGAGAAAGGGAGAAGGGGAGAAGGGGGGCAGGGGAGCCGGCACGACGGGCAGCAGCCGAGGGACGCGGCTTCCCAGGCGAACCGGGTGGCGTCAGCCCCCGGGTAGAGCCCTCACGAGACGCAGCGCCAGGTGCGTGCGGGACGGACGACATTGTTTTCTCGGCGACGTATGCCTGCGGGGAATGCGGGGTGAGTTTCGAGCCGCCCAGCCCGCAGCTGTTCAGCTTCAACAGTCCCCAAGGCATGTGCCCGGAGTGCGACGGGCTGGGCGAACGGTTCTCGTTCGACGCCGGCCTGTTGATTCCGGAAGCCAATCGCCAGCGGTCGTTCAAGAAGGGTTGTTTCGAGCTGCTGGGCACGTGGTCGGATCTGGGCCGCTGGCGGCGGCACATCTACCAAGGCGTGGCCGACACGATGGAGCGGAAGCTGGGCCTGCCGGCCGGGACGATGCTCGAGACGCCGTGGGCCGAACTGGATCCGCAGTTGCAGGACCTGTTGCTGTGGGGAACGGGCGACGAGCACATTACGTACACGTGGCGCGGCGGAGCATCGCCGATCAAATACGGCGGCAAGTTCGAGGGCATCATCCCCGACCTCCTGTCCCGTTACCGCAACGCCAAGAACCCCATGTACCTGCGGCAGATGGAAAAGTACATGAGCACCTCGCCTTGCGGGGCGTGCCGCGGGCTGCGGCTCAATCCGCAAGCGCGGGCGGTCAAGGTGACGACCACGCATCCCCGATTCCGCGACGGTCGTCGGCTGTCGCTGCCGGACGTTTGCAGCCTGTCGATCAAAGACGCGACGAACTTCTTCAGCGAACTCGAATTGGACGCGACCCGCACATTGATCGCGGGCGAAGTGCTGAAGGAAATCCGCGGACGGCTGGGATTCCTGCTGAACGTCGGATTGGACTATCTGACCTTGGGCCGCACCGCCCCCACGCTGTCCGGCGGTGAATCGCAGCGCATCCGCCTGGCCGGCCAGATCGGCTGCGGCCTGGTGGGCGTGCTGTATATCCTCGACGAACCGTCCATCGGCCTGCATCCGCGGGACAACCACCGGCTGCTGGGGACGCTGCAGCGGCTGCGCGACATGGGCAACACGGTGCTGGTCGTGGAACATGACGAAGACACGATGCGGGCCGCCGACCATATCATCGACTTCGGGCCCGGACCCGGCGTGCGGGGCGGCGAAGTGGTGGTCGCCGGCTCATACGCAGAAGTGTTGGCCGCCGATCGTAGCGTGACGGGCCAGTACCTGTCGGGCCGGCTGGCGATCGAAGTGCCGCCGCAGCGCCGGCCGATCAGCGAACCGCGTTTGCGGGTCCTGGGCGCGTCGCACAACAACCTGAAGAACATCGACGTCGAGATCCCGTTGGGATTGTTCGTGTGCGTCACCGGCGTTTCCGGCTCGGGCAAGAGTTCGCTGGTCAACGATATCCTGATCGAAGCCCTGCGGCGGGACCTGAATCGGGGCGAGGGCACTCCCGGAGCGCATCGGGCTCTCGAAGGCGTCTCGCTGCTGGACAAGATGATCGCCATCGACCAGTCGCCGATCGGCCGCACGCCGCGATCGAATCCAGGTACGTACATCAAGGTGTTCGACGAGATCCGCAACTTGTTCGCCCAGATGCCCGAGTCGCGGCGGCGCGGTCACAAGCCGGGCCGGTTCAGCTTCAACGTCACGGGCGGCCGTTGCGAAGCCTGCGCAGGCAACGGCAGCACGCGGCTGGAAATGGACTTTCTGGCCGACGTCTGGGTGACCTGTCCGGTGTGCGCCGGCCACCGCTACAACCGCGAAACACTGCAGGTCAAATTCAAGGACCGGTCGATTGCCGAGGTGCTGGAGATGGACATCCAGCAGGCGCTGGACTTGTTCCAGAACATTTCCCAAGTGCGCGACAAGCTGCAGACGCTGCACGATGTGGGACTGGACTACCTGAAACTGGGCCAGCCGTCGCCGACCCTGTCGGGCGGCGAAGCCCAGCGGATCAAGCTGGCACGCGAATTGGTCAAACGCAGCACCGGCCGGACGCTGTACCTGCTGGACGAGCCCACGACGGGCTTGCATTTTGCCGACATCAAGCTGCTGCTCAAGGTACTGCACGGTTTTGTCAACGCGGGCAATACGGTGCTGGTGGTCGAGCACAACTTGGACGTGGTCAAGACGGCGGACTGGGTCATCGACCTGGGGCCCGAAGGCGGCGATGCCGGCGGGCGAATTGTGGCCGCCGGTACGCCCGAGGAACTGGCCGCATGCCCGGACTCGTACACCGGCCGGGCATTGGCCGCGGTCCTGCCCGCGCCCGCCGCAAAAAAGACTCGACGCGGCGCCCGCGACGCGCGAGGCAAGGCTGCTAGTTGGGCGGCCGGCGCCGCGGCGCGTGATACTCGCCCGAGCGTCTCGAGCGTCTTGGCCAAAGAAATCGTCGTCCAAGACGCTCATCAGCACAACCTGAAGAACGTCGATGTCAGCATCCGCCGCGATGCGATGACGGTGTTCTGCGGCCCCAGCGGCTCGGGCAAGAGTTCGCTGGCGATGGATACGATCTACGCCGAGGGCCAGCGGCGGTACGTGGAAAGCCTCAGCTCCTACGCCCGCCAGTTCGTCGGCCAGATGCAGAAGCCCAAAGTCGATCATATCGACGGCCTGTCGCCGGCGATCGCCATCGAGCAGAAGAACTTGGGCAACACGCCGCGTTCGACGGTTGGCACCGTGACCGAGATCTACGACTATCTGCGGATTCTGATGGCGCGGCTGGGCCAAGCCTATTGTCCCGACTGCGATGTGCCGGTCGGCACGCAGACGGTCGATGAAATCATGGACAAGATCATGGCCGAACCGGCCGGCACGCGGCTGTACGTGATGGCCCCGGTGGAGATCGAAGTCGGCCGCGAATACGAGTCGCTATGGGACGAAGTCCGCGCGGCCGGTTACGTCCGGATCCGCGTCGACGGCGTCACGTACCCGATCGAACAGCCGCCGGTGATCGACCGCCGCCGCAAGCACGACGTGGAAATCGTCGTCGATCGGATCGTGGTCCGCTCCGACGCCCGTTCGCGAATTGCCGACAGCGTCGAGAACGCCCTGGCGTTGGGCAAAGGCGTGATCCGCGTGGCACACGCTCACGACGACGTGCCCGAAACTCGCTGGCCGGTCCGCACCCACAGCCAGCATCTGGCCTGCGAGCGCTGCGGGCGCAGCTTCGAGCCGCTGACGCCGCACAGCTTTTCGTTCAACAGCCCCCTGGGATGGTGCGAATCATGCCAGGGGCTGGGCGTTCAAGTCGGCGCCAATCCCGCCGCGCTGCTCCGCGATCCCAAACGAACGCTCGCCGGCGGGGCCATCGCCCTCTGGCCCAACTTGGAGCATCGCGTGTCGCAACAGATGCTGGAAAGCCTGGCGGCGGGAACCGGCGTGCCTCTGGACCGTCCCTTCGATCAACTGGGGGCCCGCCATCGGCGGATCCTGATGCATGGCACAGGCGACCAGTGGTTCGAGGTGCGGCCGGCGGCTGCCGACGGCTTGGCGGCCTCCCGCGTTCTCTCATCGCCGTCTAAGAAAACGCGCCGCCCCGCGCCCACCGCGCCGCCTTCCTTCCCCCCGTTCCGCTTCCAGTTCAAGGGCCTGTACCCCGCGTTGGAAGAAGCTTCGCGACTGTCGCCCTCGTTCCGCGCCCGGCTGGAGCAGTTCGTGGACGAAGTCGACTGCTCGGCTTGCAGCGGCAGCCGGTTGCGGGACGACGCCTCCTCGGTCCGGTTTCGCAACCGGACGATCGATGAATTGAGCCGGCTGCCGTTAGGCGATCTACTGCAGCTGGTTCAAGGTTGGAAGTTGACCGCGCGTGAACGGAAGATCGCCGGGGAACTGCTCCGCGAGATCACCGGCCGGGTTCAGTTCCTGCTGGACGTGGGGCTGGAGTACCTGACGCTGGCCCGCGGCGCCGCGACGTTGTCCAACGGCGAGGCACAGCGGATTCGGCTGGCCAGCCAGCTGGGCAGCGGCCTGTGCGGCGTGCTGTACGTCCTGGACGAACCGACCATCGGCCTGCACCCCCGCGACAACACACGGCTATTGGCGGCCCTGCACAAGCTTCGCGACTTGGGCAACACGCTGTTGGTGGTCGAACACGACCGCGAGGTGATCGCGGGCAGCGATTACGTCTGCGATTTCGGTCCCGGCGCTGGCAAGAACGGCGGCCAAATCGTGGCCTCGGGCACGCCCGGCCAGATCGCCAAACGCCGCGGCTCCGTAACCGGCCCGTACCTGGGCGGCAAAAAGGCGATTCCCGTGCCCGACAATCGCCGCGTGGTGCTCACACCCGACGGCAAATCGTGGCAACGCGCCCACGTAGACGAGTCTCTCCGAGACGCGGCAGGCAGCCAGGCGAACGGTGGGCGTAAGCCCATCGGTGTATCTTCTTTGCGAGCACTTCAAAGCGTAGGTACGGGGGACACCAGCGGGCCCACGCCCGCCGTTCGCCTCGCGGGCTGCAACCGCGGAATCGACTGGCTGGAAATCCTCGGCGCCCGCCAGAACAACCTGCAGAACGTCAACGTCCGCATTCCCTTGGGCACGTTGACCGCCGTGACGGGCGTCAGCGGCGGAGGCAAGAGTTCACTGATCGAGGACGTGTTGTACAAAGCCTTGGCCCGGCGGTTGCACCGGGCCAGCACGATCCCGGGCGCGCACGACGAGATCCGCGGCGTCGAGCACATCAACAAGGTGATTCGCGTCGACCAGCAGCCGCTGGGCAACTCGCCCACGTCCAACCCGGCAACGTACACCGGCGTGTTCGAGTTGATCCGCGAACTGTTCGCCCAGTTGCCCGAATCGAAACTGCGCGGCTACGGTCCCCGGCGGTTCAGCTTCAATGTGGCCGGCGGCCGATGCGAAGATTGCGAGGGCAACGGCCAGAAGTGCATCGAAATGCACTTCCTGCCCGATGTCTGGGTCGAATGCGAGACGTGCAAGGGCCGGCGGTACAACCCGGAGACCTTGGCGGTCACCTACCACGGCCAATCGATCAGCGACGTGCTCGACTTGACCTGCGGCGAAGCGTTGAAGCTGTTCGAGAACATCCCCAAAATTCGCCGCATCCTGCAAACGCTGTGCGACGTGGGTCTGGACTATCTGACGCTCGGGCAAGCCGCTCCGACACTGTCCGGCGGCGAAGCTCAACGCGTCAAACTCGCGGCGGAACTTGCCCGGCCGGACACCGGCCGCACGCTGTACCTGTTGGACGAACCCACGACCGGCCTGCATTTCGACGATTTGGCCAAGTTGCTCGAAGTCCTGCAGCGCCTGGTCGATCTGGGCAACACCGTGGTGCTGATCGAGCACAATATGGACGTTATCAAGACCGCCGACTGGATCATCGATCTGGGCCCTGAAGCCGGCGAGCGCGGCGGCCAGATCGTCGCCGCAGGCCCCCCCGAGTACATCGTCCGCGCCGCGCTCGGCGCGGGTCTCCCGACCCCGCCGCCCTCCCACCGCAGGTCTCCTCTTCCTCCGACCCCTTCGACTTTTCCACTTTTCGACTCTTCGACTTCATATTCGTCGCACACCGTTCGGGCCCTCGCCCCCGTCCTGGCCGCCGGCCCTCACGTCGCACGCCAAATCTACGATCCGGCGGCCGCCGAGCGGCAGGAGGAAGGCGACCTGGAGATCCGCGATGTCGGCCGGAGCGTCAAGATGCCTTGGGAGACGGACGGACGCGGGTGGCACACTCGGGACCGGGTCGGCCGCCGCGGCGAGCCGTGCAAGTGGGACGGGCGGATCCTGGAGCGGGTCGTCGACCGCATCCACGAGTTGGGCGAGTTCAGCGACACGGACTGGAACTCGCGGAGCGTCGTCGAGATCTCGGCCAAGAAGAAAACGGACGGCTGGTTCCTGCACGCCATCACCGGCGAGACGTGGCTGCTGAAGTTGAAGTTCCGCGTGTCCCGCGGCGCGTTCCGCCGCGACGAGTTGATCGAGCGATTGGATCTGAAGACGCTGAATCAGATGGAGAACTTGCCGGTTTACGGCAACGAACCGCGGGTGCGCTGCAAGGCGCTGCGCGGCTCGTGGCAAGAAGTGGAAATCCGCGCCCACACGCTGGACGAACTCGACGCGCCGCCATTCTGGTCCTTCCTGGAAACGGCCGTCCGCAGTTTCCAGCAGCTGACGCGGACGGTGGACCTCGAAGACGTCATGCCGTGGAAGAAGCTCGGCCAGCGCTGGCACCTGATGCGCAAGGGATTTGCCCCGGGCAAGCGTGTCGCGTGGGACGAGCGCGTCTTGGAGCAACTGGTCCACATGCTGGAGGAAATCGCGCCGGACGGCCAGTTCCAATGGACCAATCAGGTCCTGGTCCCCTTCACTCCCGCGGGGCACAGCGAGCCCTGGGCCACGCTGTACACCAAGAAACCCGCGTCCCTGGACCTGTTTCTGTTCGGTCCCAAGAACATGATCGGTTTCGGCCGCTTCGCGTCGCTCGCGTGGGACCGCGACCTGGACGCCACCCATCCCGACCGCGACGTCGTCCGCCTGCGTTTCCTCAAAACCGCCGACCTGAAGAAGGGCGACCTGCGCGAGTTCCTCCGCGAGCACCTGGCGGGCGTGACACGGACCGTCACACGTCCAGGAACAACTTCGTAGGACGGAATTCATTCCGTCCCAACGGCCTGAAGTCCGTTCTACGACGAAATCGCGGATTTGATCTTGGACAGGTACCTAGATTCATACGCCGCTGCGGTCTGCTCCAGCGGCGGGCTGTGTCGCAGGCCGCGCGGCCGCGGAACGACTTCGATAGAAGGGCACGCCTGCTTCGAACCCTGCGACTTCAACCGCGGCGCGCCGCCTCGATTGCAGCGATGTCGATCTTTGTCATCTCCATCATCGCCTCGAACGCGCGTTTGGCAACGGCGGGATCGGGATCGGTGACCGCTGTCGTCAGGGCGATCGGCGTAATCTGCCAGGACAAGCCCCATTTGTCCTTGCACCAGCCGCACGCGCTCGCCTGGCCGCCGTTGCCGACGATCGCGTTCCAGTAACGATCGGTTTCGGCCTGGTCAGCCGTTGCGACCTGAAACGAAAATGCTTCGTTGTGCTTGAAGGCAGGTCCGCCATTGAGCCCGAGGCAGGGAATTCCCATCACCGTAAACTCGACCGTCAACACATCGCCTTTCTTGGGCGGATTGACACGGGCAAGTGAATGCCTGCTATGCTGGACGTTACGCAATCGCGAAAGGAGCAGCTATGAGCACAACGCTTCAACGATGGTTGGCCGGGATCTGGGTCTTGTCCGCATCGATCGCAATCTGCCAAGCCGACGATTGGCCGCAGTGGCTGGGGCCGCAACGTGACAGCGTCTGGCGCGAAACGGGAATCGTGGAGCAATTTCCTGCCAACGGCCCGGCGGTGAAGTGGCGGGCGGCGATTGCCGGCGGATACTCCGGTCCCGCAGTCGCGGACGGACGCGTGTACGTCACGGATTACGCCACCAACGGCGATCGGACGCCGGATCCCAACAGCCGCAACAAACTGCAGGGCCAGGAGCGTGTCTGGTGCTTCGCAGCGGCGGATGGCCGGGTGCTGTGGAAGCATGAATACGATTGTGCCTACGAGATTTCGTTTCCCGCCGGCCCGCGTGCCACTCCGACGGTCGACGGCGATCGCGTCTACACGCTGGGCGCTCAAGGCGACCTGCTCTGCCTGAAGACGGCCGACGGCTCTGTCGTCTGGTCGCATAATTTCCAACGCGACTATCAGGCGGTGACTCCCATCTGGGGCTATTGCGGGCATCCGCTGGTCGACGGCGACAGGCTGTTCTGCGTGGTGGGCGGCGCCGGCCGCATCGCCGTGGCATTTGACAAGCAGACGGGCAAGGAACTCTGGCGAGCGCTCACGGCCAAGGAACAGGCCTATTGCCCGCCGACTATGATCCAAGCCGGCGGCAAGTGGCAACTGGTGATTTGGCATGCCGAGGCGATCAACGGTCTGGATCCTCAGACGGGACAGGTTTACTGGTCGGTGCCTCTGGATGCGAATTATGCGATGGGCATCGCCGCGCCGCGGCAGTTGGGCCAGTACCTGTTTGCCGGCGGGATTGTGAACAAGTCCGCGTTGCTGAAGTTGGGCGCCGCGGAGCCCACCGCCGAGGTCGTTTGGCGGGGAGCGAGAGGCAAAGGCGTGGGGCCGGTGATGGTCACGCCGTTTCTGGAAGGCGATTACCTGTACGGCGTGGACGGCAAAGGCGAGCTGCGCTGCGTCAAGCTGGCGACCGGCGAACAGTTGTGGACCACGTACGCCGCCACCACGGCGAGTGGCCGGCCCGAGCATTCGGCCTGTGCCTTTCTGGTCAAGAACGGCGATCGGTTCTTCTTGGCGAGCGAGACCGGCGATCTGATCATTGCCCGGCTGACGCCCGAGAAATACACCGAAATCAGCCGCGTCAAGATCATCGAACCGACCGGAGTCGCCTTCGGCCGCAGTGTCTGGTGGAGCCATCCCGCCTTTGCCAACCGTTGCCTGTTCGCCCGCAACGACAAGGAACTGATCTGCCTGTCGCTGGCGGACTAGCTCAAGGCGGCGGTGTCCGGGTACCGATCGATGATTCCCGGAAGACGACCACTTTGTCCAGCCGAAGGTTTCGGTCTTCGCCGGCAGCGTTCAGGTCGTTGGTGAACGACAGGCGGAACGTGTGCTCGCCTGCGGCGAGGTCGACGTCCAGGAAATGCGACCGCCAGCTACCGCCGGTCAATTGAACTTGCCCGACGGTTTGGCTATCGACGGCGACGCCAATCAGGGGAAAGACGCCGGCAGCCGGTGTGCCTGAGGCGATGACCTCGAGCGTGTAACGGCCGGCGGCGGCGACTTGGATACTGCGTTCGATGTAGCCGTTGCAGGCCAGCGACGCGGAACTGCCCTGTTTGCTGAAGTGCGGCATGTCCGGCTGCGGCGTCATCTGTTCGCATTCGATCGTCACGCCGGGCCGCGACCGGAAATCGCCGCCTAACGCAGTGGCCAGGGAACAGGCATCAGCAGGCCCACTTCGTCGGCGACTACATAATGCATGCCGGGCCAGGGCTGCGTGTGCGTGCGAAAAGCGACGCAGCCCATCCGCTTGACCGCTTCCCACCGCTGCCGGATTTCATCGCGGCTCATCGGGCCGTGCGGCGGCCACCAGGATGTCGCCAGCAGGTTGATTCGCATGCCATTCAAAAAGAACTTGTGGCCCTCCGCCCAGAACTCGCGGAAGCCAAACCGTGTTTGCAGCTGGTCGCCGCTGGCCAACGTCGTTCGCAAGTGAAGCAAATGCGGATCGATGTGCGACCACAGCGGCGGATCGGGCCAGGGCTGGCAGGTGAGAACTGTGGTGGTGCGGGGGGCAGCCGTCGGAGTTCCGCGCGCCGGAAGGGTTAGCTTTGTTTTGGGAAACTCCAAAACTGCTTTTCCCGCGTCTTCGACGGTGGCGTGAAGCTCGATCTCCACGGCGTCCGGGGACTCGTTGGCCAGCGTGTACCGGACGGCCAACTCGTGGCGGCGGACCGAGGGCTGGATGAACACGTCTTGGATGTAGACGGCCGGGTGCGAACGCAATGTGACATCGTCGCAGATGCCGTACAGACTGAACAAGCCGCCGATCGGCGACAGGATTTTGTCACGTGGCGCACCGCGCAGCGCATCCCAATTGGCGTTAGCCGGATCATCCACTTGGCCCGGCGCGAAGACTCCTGTCCAATCGTGACAGCCGACCAGCAGCTCGTTGGACTGACCAAAGCGGACGGATTCCGTGACATCCACCTCGAACGGTTCGTAGCCGCCAAAGCAACCGCCGATCTGCCGCCCGTTGACGTATACGCGGCTGTTGTACTTGACGCCGCCAAAGCGGATCTCGACCCGCTGGCCGCGCATCGCTTCCGGAACGTTGAACGATCGCCGCAGCCAAGCTCGCTGGTAGTCCGTGCCGGCCAAGTAACCGGGTACGGAACACGGCTTCCACGGTCCCCCGCCGGGCGGCTGTGCCAGGTCGCCGGCCAGTTGGTGCTCCCACGCGCCGTTCAAGCTGATTTCGTGACGTGGCGGATCGGCTGCACCAACCAAGGAAGCGTACAGCAGTGGGAATCCGACGAAGAAAGATCGCATTCGTTGCTCCTGGGGCGGAGTGGTCTGTTGGAGTACAGCCTTTAGGCTGCGCGTGGAGGGTGTCGAAGACAGGCTCAAGCCTGGCCTCCAACGAAGAAAGACTCAACTCAACCAAGCGTCCAGATTCTCGCGGACGAAGTCGTCGTCGGTCAAATGCGGATACGCTTGGCAGACGCGGTCGAGTTCTGCGGACTGGCCGGGACTGAGCGTTTCGCGTTCGTCCAGGCACCAGGTGCCCGCCAGCAAGCCCTGGCGCCGCAGCACTTCATGGACGCCGGCGATGCAGCCGGCATAGCCGTTGGCCGCGTCGAACAGGGCGGCGTTCATGTCGGTCACTTGGGCGGCGATCGTCAACAGCCGTGCGGGAAAGGCGGGGGCCTTTCTAATACGTTGGCATTCCTGCAGCAGTTCCACGGCGGAACGGGTCCAGCAGGCCCAGTGACCGAGCAGACCACCGGGAATCCGCAAACGCACTTCGCCTCCCGCCGTCGCGATGGCGTACTCGGTCAGCAGATCCACGACGATGTTGTCATCATTGCCGGTACACAAGGCGATTTCGCCGGCCCGGCCCGCCGCGGCGACAGCGTGTACCACATCCAACGTCTGGTAGCGGTTGAACGGCGCCATCTTAATCGCGACGATGTTGGGGATCTCGACAAAATGCCGCCAGAACTCGCGGGACAGGATCCGACCGCCGGCGGCTGGCTGCAGGTAGAAGCCGACCAGCGGAATCTCGGCCGCGACCGCGCGGCTGTGCGCAATCAGTTCCTCGTCGGTCGCGGAGCGCAAGGCGCCCAGCGACAACAGCCCCGCATGGTAGCCCAGATCGCGTGCCAGCTGGGCTTCGCGCACGGCTTGCGGCGTCGGCCCGCAGACGCCCGCGATCAGCACCGTCTGCCGACCGGCCGCGGCATCGCACGCCGCGACAGTTTCCGCCGCCAACCGCAGGACCGGTTTTAACAAGTCATGCTGCGGCTCGCGGATCGCGAATTGCGTGGTGTGGACGCCCACGGCGACCCCGCCGGCGCCGGCCGCGTGATAGTAGCGAGTCAAGGCCCGCTGCCGGCGTTCATCGAAACGGCGAGTTGCGGTGAGCGCCAGCGGATGCGCGGGAATCACCAATCCTTCCTGGAGCGATTGGATGACCCACGCCGGCGGCAGGGGGAATTGATTGGACATGGCAAGAGAGCCTCCTGGGGGACAGTTCACGCCAAGACTCGGCAACGGAGAATTGACGCACGTTTCCGATGTTGTAGCTGCCAGCGTGGGCAGCGTCCACCCCGTAGTTGCTGACCGAAAGGCGGGCGTGAGCCCAATGCCACTTACTTCGTAGCGGCACGGCGCGAGCCGTCCGGTATTACGGTCGGAAAACCGGGCGGCTTGCGCCGCTCCGCTAACAAAAACGCCCCCAAATGGTCCCAAAGTAAGTGGCATTGGGCGTGAGCCCGCTGGTTCCGCACATGCGCGCACGTTTGACCGAGGGGTCGCCGGATCACCTTTGGCGAAATACGTGTCAGCTGCCAAATGAGCGGCAAGGCGCTAGCCGCCGGTATTACCGCCAATCCAGACCAATCAAGAACCGACGGCTAGCGCCTTGCCGCTCATCTATTTCTCGAATCGTCCTCAAGCGATTGTCCGCCGCCGCGGATTCTCGACGGGAACGCTGCGCCGAAGTTGTCTTGTCCGTGCGATTGCGGTTGCATTTCCTGACACGGCACCCTCGCTAAAGGACACGAGCCCTCATGGTCGAGCCCACCTCGCACGTCGTGACCGGAGCCTTTGGCTATTCCGGCCGGTACATTGCCCAGCGTTTGCTGGATTGCGGCCATCGCGTCCGGACGCTTACGAATTCCGTGGATCGAGAGAACGCCTTTCAGGGCCGCGTCAAAGCGCTGCCGTACCATTTCGACGCCCCGGATCGGCTGGCCGAATCGCTCCACGGAACTGCCGTGCTGTACAACACGTATTGGGTGCGTTTCAATCACCGTACCTTCACACATGCCCAAGCAGTCCGCAACACGCAGACTTTGTTCGAGGCCGCCAAGCGGGCCGGCGTCGGACGCATTGTCCACGTGAGCATCACCAACCCGTCCGAAGATTCCGAGTTGGAGTACTTTCACGGCAAAGCAGTCCTCGAACGGACGCTCCGGGAAAGCGGCATTCCGCACACCATCCTGCGGCCCACCGTACTGTTTGGCAAGGAAGACATCCTGGTTAACAACATCGCCTGGACGCTGCGGCGTTTGCCCGTGTTTGGGGTGTTCGGCGATGGCCAGTATCGGCTGCAGCCGATCTACGTCGACGATCTGGCGGAACTGGCCGTCGAGCAGGGTGCCGCGAGCGGCAGCCGCACAATCGACGCGATCGGTCCGGAGACATTCACTTATCGCGAACTTGTCAGGACGATCGGCGAGATGATCGGCAAGCGTCGCCCGATTATCTCCGTCGCTCCGGTCATCGGATACGCGGTCGGCTGGGCCGTCGGCAAATTCGTGGGTGACGTGATCGTGACTCGCGAGGAAATCGCCGGGCTAATGAACAACCTGCTGGTGACCGGATCGCCGCCGACGGGCCGGACCCGGCTGACGGACTGGACCCGCGAGCACGCCGCGACGCTCGGCATCAAGTACGCCAGCGAACTGGCCAGGCGACGCGACCGATCCAGAGCTTACGAAACGTTGTAAAGCGGTACCTGCTCCATCCCCGAGCGGGTTTCCGCGGTCTTGGCAACTTCTACTCGCCGCGACCGCCGGTGCGGCCGAACGCGACGAGCGGCTGGGACCGTGGCGGCGCAAGCCTGCTTGGAGTATAACGGGGCCATGTTCCCCAGCGGAATTGCTGACACAAAGGAGCGAACGACATGTCACTCACACGGGCTCGATACATTGCGATCCAAGGTGTCCTTGCCTTTATTGCGTCCACGACGTTCGCTGCCGACGCTCCCACGGCCCCCGTCATCTCCCGCGACAAGGACAACGGCTACCGCGGGATCTGGTTTACGCTGGGGCAGAAGTCCGAGTACGGCGACAAGTATTCGGGTGGGCTGGGCACGTACACGGCCAATCACGTGCCGATGGCGATTTACTCGCCCCGAGCGAAAAAGACGTTTTTTGTGTACGGCGGGGCCAAGCAGGGGAAACGGTACCTGTTGGCGATGGCGTCGTACTACGATCACGAGCGTCATGTCGTGCCGCGGCCGACGATCGTGTACGACAAAGGCGGCGTGGACGATCCCCACGACAATCCCAGCTTGTGCATCGACGCCCAGGGTTACCTGTGGGTGTTCGTGAGCGGCCGTGGCCGGGTTCGTCCCGGTTTCATCTACCGCAGCGTCCAGCCGTACAGCACGGATGCGTTTGAACTCCGTTCGGAACGCGAGATGACGTATCCGCAGCCTCGTTGGATCGAGGGCCGGGGGTTCCTGTATTTGTTCACCAAGTACACCAAGGGCCGCGAGCTGTACTGGAGCACCAGCCGCGACGGCACCGATTGGAGTCCGGACCAAAAATTCGCCGGGATGGGCGGGCATTATCAGACCAGCCACCAGCGTGGCAGCCGGGTGTTCACCGCCTTTAACATGCATCCCGGCGGGAATGTGGACAAACGCACCAACCTTTACTACCTGCAAACCGACGACTTGGGACAGACGTGGCGGAATGCCAGTGGCCAGGCGGTATCGGTGCCGCTGACCGAGACCCAAAATCCCGCGTTGGTCCGCGACTATCAGGCGGAAAAGCGGCTTGTCTACATCCACGACTTGGACCTGGATCGTCACGGCCGTCCGGTGATCCTGTACATCACCAGCGGCGATTTCCGGCCCGGCCCCAGCGGCGACCCGCGCTGGTGGACCGTGGCCCGTGCGACGGCTGCCGGCTGGGAATACACCGAAGTGGCCCGCGCCAATCACAACTATTCAACCGGATCGCTGTACCTGGAAGATGACGACGCGTGGCGGATCATCGGCCCGACCGAGCCGGGGCCGCAGCCGGTCGGATCGGGCGCCGAGGTTGCCGTCTGGATTAGCCGCGATGAAGGCCAGACGTGGGTCAAGGAGCGCAACGTGACCACGAGCAGTCGCTTCAACCACAACTACGTCCGCCGTCCAGTGAACGCGCACCCCGACTTCTACGCCTTCTGGGCCGACGGCGATCCGGACAAGCTCACGCCGTCGCACCTGTACTTTGCCAACCGCAGTGGCGATCAAGTCTGGCGTCTGCCGTACGACATGGCGGACGCCACGGCGGCACCGGAGAGGATCACGCCACGCTGACAGAACTTGCGGAAAGCACTTCGATCATCGCCGACCGTGGACCGAAGGACACGGCCGGGCATCGTCAGCACCACCGGTCCACTTCGTGGGCAGATTCTGTTTTCCCGCCAGCGGCTCGTCGGGTCAGAAGTCCCGACGTAAGAACAGGAACGCGGCGACGGAAAGCACAACGAGTTCAAAAGCCAGGAGCGCGCCCCAACCCAAGATGCGGACCGCCCAGGACTCTCCCCCACAGCCGCCGAACCGTTCCCTCCCGCCCCGCCTCCGCTGGCTCCCAGATCAGCGCCCGCGATCCGCCAGCGGTGCGGTAGATCCACCGTCTCCGCAAGCAATTCCTGCGGGTACGATGGCCAGGAACCTGATGATCCGTCGCTGGAGCTTGGTGAGTTCCATGACCAAGCATTGCGGTACATTGTCGCCGAGGATGTCTACCTTTTTCCTTTGGCGTGAGGCCTGCGGAAGGGCAGCGGACAACGGTTGGTGGCGGGAGAAACGGCGGGCTGACTCCTAATGCGAGCAGGGGACACCGCCGCCTTGGTGAAGCATGATCGATACGCGGGGGGGCGTGGGGCGTTCACCCCGTAATTCCGCGATCCTGGTGTCTGTCAAGGAGTGCGGCCCGCGAGTCCGATTGATCGGCCGCTCCGAGAGGCATTACAAGTCTGGGGCGGCGTGCCCGTCGAGCCAGTCGTGCAGGTCGTCGAGCGACTCGAACCGCAGTAGGGCTTTGGCCAGTTTCTCCAGGGCCGTAGCGGGCAATCCGTACACGCGGTCCTCGTCGTCCTGCGGCAGCGTGCCACAAACCTCGGCCAACAGCGACAACACGATGCTGATTCTGCCGCGGGCTTCCCCACGGGCCTCCCCGCGGGCCTCCCCACGGGCCTCCGCAAACCGCTCGACAGACGTAATGTACGGCATCTTTCGCGTCTCCTCAAACTCGACGATTTCTCGCGTGAGTTGTTTTTCCAGGTCAACCCGCAAGTGCATCATCCAGTCCAACAGCAGGAAGGTCTCCCGGACTTGCTCTTCATTATAGCCCAACTCGTACAATCCGAGTACCAGGCTTCGCTTGGCCCGATACCGGCCAAGCGGATCGCCGGCCGTACGGAGGGCCTCGACCTGGGCACGGGCCACCAGAACCGGCAGCGAGGAATCGCCTCGCCAGTCCGAGTCCAAGCGGTCGATGAGCTTACAGACGGGAAACTTCAGGCGGTACTCAAACGGCCCGACCTGGAACCGGTCCTCGTCCGGTGCCCAGCCGCGCCGCAGATCGGCCAGGACCGCAAGCGTCAGTACACGCCGCTGGCAAATCCAATAGATGCCCGCGTTGTACAGCGAAATCCGGGAGGCAAACGCTTCTTCGTACGACGATTGGATTTCCAGATGCACGAGGAACCACTGTTCCTGTCCGCTCAGCAACCGAACTTTAGCCAACACATCCACCTGGCGGTTCCGCTTGCCGGCTTGGCCGATCACCTGGCTGAGTTCCTTGTCGCACCACTCCGGTTCGTGCGTCCAGTCGACCGCGGCGTAAACGAGCGGAAAGTACTTGGCCAGGAAGTCGCGCAGAAAACGACGCAAGGCTTCTTTCCAAGCACCGTCGTAATCACTGTCCTGATCCTGATCGTGGGCGGTAAGTTGGTCTGCCATACGTGGCCGTGATACTCCAGTACACGGCATCTGTCAAGGCACGATCCGGACGGGACTTGCGTGGTGCCCTTTACCTGAACGCCTCCTGCCCGCTGGTCCGGCGGTTGCGGTCCTTCGAAGCATTGGGCAGCAAGCGCACCTTGTCTCCGCCACCCCTCGCGCTGGCGCATCGGGCTACAGGCGACCCGCCTTGCGTCTGCGAAGATCCTGGTCTGGTGCTATCCACGCAAGCCGCCCGGATCTGCTACAATGCCGGACGAGCGGACGCGCAACGGCAGTGGTTTTGTGGTTTGAACTTGCGAGGAAGATGTATGGTGACGGTGATTGGTTACGCTTTGATCGTGATTGCCATCGGCTGGATCGCGTACAAAATGAATGTGTCGTACAACTCGGCCGGCGGCACCGCTTTTGCCGTGCCCGTCTACGACGCGGCCATTTATCCGCCGATCCTGATCGCGGTGGGGCTGTATCTGGCATCGGCCAGCCTGGGTTTCGAGTGGCCGGTGTGGATTTACGTCGCGATCGGACTGGTTCTGATCCCGGTGGTCGTGGGAGCGATTAAACTGATGGAAGAGATGGGGGACAAGGAGCTGTAGGGAGCCGGGAAAAGGGGAGCGGGGGAGAAAGGGGAGACAGGGAGAGGGGGCGATGAGAGGCATCCACATGAACGCCAACGGGTCGGGGATTTGCTCAACAAGCGTGCGGGTGAGCGACTGTCTGGTGCGATACCTGCGGGGCAGTCTGACGGTCGGGACCATCTTGGCTGTGTACGGCCTGGTCCTGGGCTTGTTTGCGGCGGCGACGTCTGCGGCGGAATCGGTCGGTGGGGATGCGAAGAAGCTCAGGTTCATCTTCATCACCACGTGCTTGGAGGAAGATTTCTTCCAGCCTGTCAGGAAGGGCATGGAAGATGCCGCGGCAAGGATGGGCGTCGATTGCGTGTTCACCGGGACGACCGGGGTGGATGTCGCGGCGCAGGCCCAGATGGTGCGTCAGGCCCTGCGGGACGGATACGACGGGATCGCGTTGAATATCATCGACCCGGTGGCTTTCGACGCCGTCGTCGAGGAGGCCCGCCACCAAGGCGTACCCTTGGTGGCCTTTAATGTCGACGACTACGCCACGCCGAACGCGCGTCTCAGTGCGGTCTGCCAGCGGTATTATGATGCAGGCCGTACGGTGGGCCGCCGGTGCGCAGAGTACATTCCCAACGGCAGTCACATCCTGATGACGCAGCATGCGGCAGGCGTGTCGGCGTTGGATGATCGCCTGCGCGGCGAACAGGAAGAACTCGGCAAACATGGCATTACCTGGATGACCGCCGTTACGGGCAACACGACCGCGGAATCGGTCGAAGCCATCACTCGCGAGTTGAAGAAGAATCCCCAAATCAAGTTTGTCATCTGCACAGGCCAGGCGGATACGGAAGGCGCCGGGCTGGCGGTCGAGCAGCACTTTGCCGGTCGCGGCGTCGTGGTGGCCGGATTCGACCTGAGCCCGGAGATTCTGCGGTTGGTCAAAGCGGAGATCATCCGCTTTACGATCGATCAGCAGCCTTATACCCAAGGCTTCTATCCCGTGGTGCAGCTAACATTGTACAAACGCTACGGCATCATGCCCGCGAGCCTGGATGCCGGGGCGGCGGTCGTTACCAAAGATCAAGCCGGCCGCGTGCTGAAACTGACCGAACAGCACTATCGCTGATGGAAGCAGTCAGCGATCAGTGATCAGCAGTCAGCCCGGTGACAATTAGCACCATGAAATCCAATCTCCGCAAGAATCATGCCGCCCTTGTCAAGCGTGGGCTCCAGGCGTTGACGTTGCTTGTCGTGTTTTCCGGCAACGCCGAGGCGGGCGAGCCACGGGTCTATCGCGACAAGGTCGTCCCGCATTGGTTTGCCAACCAGACGCGGTTTTGGTACCGCAACGAACTGCCGAACAACGCCCGCGAGTTCATTTTTGTCGATGCCCAGCAGGGCACGCGACAGCCGGCGTTCGACCATGCGCGCGTCGCCGCGGCGCTTGGCAAGTTGCTGGGCCGGCCGGTCACGGCGGATCAACTGCCGGTCGAACGGCTGGTTTTTGACGAGGATGCCGGCGCGGTCGTATTGCGCGGCCGCGACCAGGCGTGGCGGCTGGATCTGAGCGGCTACGAGTTGCGCGAGACCGACTCGGCGGGGATGGCAGCCGAGCCGCTGCCTGCTGGACGGCGATCGCGCCCGACCAGCCGCACCGGCCCGGAGACAAGCATCACGTTCGTGAACCAGACGCCGGAGGAAATCGTCGTCTACTGGATCGATCTGGACGGCCAGCGGCGCCGTTATGCTGCGGTTGGGCCCGGCGATCAGCATCGTCAGCACACCTACGCCGGTCATGTCTGGCTGGTCACGGGGCAGGCCGGCGCGACGCTTGGCGTCTTCGAGGCGGTCGAGAAAGAGTCCCGGGCCGTTGTCGAAGCCGCTGGGGCGACGGTGGCCGAACAGGAACCGCGTCAGCGGCAACGGGCCGCGCAACGCCAGGGACGCCGCAGCCCGGAATCGCCCGACGGAAAATGGCTCGTCGTCCTGCAGGACCATAACCTGCGACTGCGGGCTGCGGACACGGGCGAGGAATTTGCGCTCAGTTCAGACGGACACGCCGGCGATCGTTACAGTCTTGGCGATCTATGGTGGTCGCCGGATTCGCAGAACCTCGTTGCCTTGCGCACCGAACCCGCTCAGGAGCATCCGGTGCAGATCATCGAGTCGTCGCCGCCGGATCAATTGCAGCCGAAGCTGCGCACGTTCGATTACCTCAAGCCGGGCGATCGCATTGCCCATCCCCGGCCGCAGCTGTTCCATCTCGCCACGCGGCAGCAGGTCGAGATCCGTGACGAACTGTTCGCCAATCCGTGGAGCATCGAAGACATCCGCTGGTCGGCCGACAGTTCACGGTTCACGTTTGTCTACAACCAGCGGGGCCATCAGGCGTTGCGGGTCATCGCCGTCGACGCCGGCAGCGGAGCTGCTCGCGCGATCGTGGACGAACAGAGCGAGACGTTCATCTGCTATTCCGGCAAGCTCTTCTGCCACTGGCTGGGCGACGACGAACTGGTTTGGATGTCCGAGCGGGACGGCTGGAACCATTTGTGGTTGTACGACGCCAGTTCCGGCCAAGTCAAGAACCCGATCACCGAGGGACCATGGGTTGTGCAAGGCGTGATCCATGTGGATGAGGCCCGGCGTCAGATCTGGTTCCGAGCCGGCGGGGTGTACGCTGAACAGGACCCGTACTACACGCATTTTTGTCGGGTGAATCTGGACGGCAGCGGCATGACCGTGCTGACGGCCGGAGATGGCAACCACCGCGTGCAATGGTCGCCGGGCGAACCCTTTTTTCTGGATACTTGGTCGCGCGTCGATCTGCCGCCGGTCACCGAACTGCGCGGCAGCCAGGACGGCCTGCTGGTGTGCCGCCTGGAGGAAGCCGACGCGGGCGAAGTGTTGGCCGATCGAGGCGGCCGTTGGCCCGAGCGGTTCGCCGCCAAGGGCCGGAACGGCGTCACGGACATCTACGGCGTCATCCTCCGGCCCCGCGATTTCGATCCGGCCAAGAAGTACCCGGTCGTCGAAAACATTTATGCCGGCCCGCAGGACTCCTTCACGCCCAAATCGTTCCGAGCCCGCTACGGGCACCAGCAACGGATTGCCGACTTGGGCCTGATCGTCGTGCAGTGCGACGGCATGGGCACTTCCGGCCGCTCGAAGAAGTTTCACGACGTCTGCTGGCAGAACCTGCGCGACGCCGGCTTTCCGGACCGCATCGCCTGGATCAAGGCTGCCGCCGCTGTGCATCCCGAGATGGACCTGTCGCGGGTCGGCATCTACGGCGGCTCGGCGGGCGGCCAGAATGCGCTGGCGGCCCTGCTGTGGCACGGCGATTTCTATCATGCCGCAGTCGCCGACTGTGGCTGTCATGACAACCGCATGGACAAGATCTGGTGGAACGAACAGTGGCTGGGCTGGCCGGTCGGCAAGCAATACGAAGACAGCTCGAATGTCGTCCATGCTTCGCGGCTGCAAGGACAACTGATGCTGATCGTGGGCGAATTGGATCAGAACGTCGATCCGGCCTCGACGATGCAGGTCGTCCATGCTCTGCAGAAAGCCGACAAGGACTTTGACCTGGTCATCGTCACCGGCACGGGGCACGGCGCCGCCGAAACCCCCTACGGCTCGCGCCGCCGCGCGGACTTCTTCGCGCGGCACTTGTTGGGCAAGTAGGACCGATTGCCAATCCGTCCGTCGTGCGTCGTCACGGCTTAATCTTGGGGTCAGCGATGCGGTGGCGTAAGCTTCCAGCTTGCGTTTGACGCGATGAATCGAAAGGCAAGCAGGATGCTTACCCCACTTTTTGGCATTGACGCCGCACTAGCCCGATTCAACCTGGGGCTGAAATCCGGTAGACTTTAGCCATGACACTTTCGGGACGGCAAAAACGGCTGATGGACTACGCCAGCTGCGCGGGGTGAGCGGGCAAGTTGCCCCAGGAGGGGACTGCACAGTTAGTGCAGAACTTGGCGCGTTTTCACGATCCCAATCTTGTAGTCGGAACCGAAGGGTTCAGCGACGCGGGCGTTTATCGGCTGCGCGATGATCTGCTGATCGTCCAGTCGCTGGATTTTTTCCCGCCGCTGGTTGACGACCCGTTCGTCTACGGCCAGATCGCCGCGGCAAACGCGCTGTCCGATCTGTACGCGATGGGCGCTCAGCCCACCACCGCCTTGAATATCGTCGGCTTTCCCGACAAAGAATTGGAATTGAGCGTCCTGGCCGAAATCCTCCGCGGCGGCAGCGATCGAGTGTTGCAAGCGGGGGCCGTGGTCGTCGGCGGGCATTCGGTACGCGACGCGGAAATCAAATACGGCCTGTCCGTCACCGGCCTCGTCCGCCCGGAGCATCTGATCACCAACCAGAAGGCTCGCCCCGGCGATGCGCTCGTGCTGACCAAGGCCTTGGGCACCGGATTTATTACCACCGCGAACAAGGCCGGACGCTGCCCGAACGAGACGCTTGCCGCCGCGTGTGCGAGCATGACGCAGCTGAATATCCCTGGCCGCGATGCGGCCCGCGAACTGCAGGCGAACGCCGCGACGGATGTCACCGGATTCGGGCTAGTCGGGCATGCCGGCGAGATGGCCGATGCCAGCGGGGTGACGGCCGTACTCGAGGTACATCGGCTGCCGATCCTGCCGGGGGCCGAACCGTTGGTCGAGCCTGGCAACCGCACGCGGGCCAGCCGCTCAAACCGGGAATTCGCCGAGCGGCGACTGCGTTTCGAGGGGCAACCGGACGAGGCGCGAGTCGAATTCCTGTTCGATCCTCAGACCTCCGGCGGGCTGCTGATCAGCGTGCCCCGGGAGCGGGCCGAGCAGCTGGTTGCCTACGCCAAAGCCGCGGGAGCTTCTGCCGCGGCGATCGTCGGATCGATCGTCCCGCAACAGGAAGCGCGGATTGTGATTCGCCCGTGACGTAAGCGAGTTTGAGCCAGCGTTCATGCGGCGCAAAAAAACGAGCTGGCGAGGCATTCTTGGCCTTGGAAGGTGAGTGGCAAGAAACCGCAATGAGCGATCAACGGACGCAGCCGAACCCGTCGCCCGAAGACCCACGGGTCCGTTTCGCTGCGGAACGCACCCTCTTGGCGTGGATGCGCACCGGTTTGGCCCTGATGGGATTCGGCTTCGTGGTCGCCCGGTTCGGTCTGTTTCTTCGGGAAATCGCGGCGGTCGGACATGCCGCCGTTGCCCAAAGCACCACGGGCTGGTCCCTTTGGATTGGGACGGCTCTGATTGCACTCGGCGTGGCCGTGAGCCTGCTGGCCTCGTTTGAATACCTCCGCTTCGTGCAGTTCGCCAAACTCGGCCAAAGCTACACGCCCCGGACCGCGATGCTGGCGGTCGTTGTGTCCCTGATTCTCGCTCTCCTGGGCATCGTTATGGCGGTGTATCTGATTGTGATCTGCCAGTGACGGCTGTCTCGATCAGGCGATGCCTCCGCTCGGCCTCCGGCCGATCGGCAACAGACTGGCCAACATTCCAGCCGACGCGCCGGCGACGAACGCCGCGGGCATCATCCAGATGAACGTCAGACCGCCAACCTGGTAGTACCCCACGGCCACCGCGACCGCCGCACTGCACGCTGCCCCGGCCAGCGTACCGAACGACGTCGCCCAGGGAACGAACATGGCCATGAAGAACAACAGGAACAGCGGCACCGACAGCAGGTTGGCGATCTTGTAGCAGAGTTCCAGCAGGTTGCCCTCGACCTGGCCCACCAGAGTGCCCAAGGCGACCACGATCACTCCGACCGCCAGCGAGACGTACTTGGCGATCCGGACTTGGCTGGGTTCCGCCCCCTTCTTCCGCAGCAGCCGGTCGATAAAATCGGTGGTGATCACCGAGCACGCGGAATTCAGTCCGGAGGACAGACTGGACATCGCTGCCGCCAGCAGCCCGGCGATCACCAAGCCGGTGATCCCGGGCGGCAAGCCGCGAACGATGAAAATCGGCAGCAGTTGGTCGGCATTTTCTTGCACCGTCAGACCGGCAGGGAACATTTCCGGGCGAGCATGGAAATAGGCCAATAACGCCAAACCTACGGCGGCCAGAAAGGGCCACAGACACACGTTGGCCAGCAGCGAGATGTTGAACATCCGGCGGGCCGCCTGAGCGTCACGCGTGGCCAGATAGCGTTGAATCGCCATCTGGTCCGAACCGGCGGTGCAGACGTGCCACGTGAACATCGAGAGGAAGCCACCGACGAACGTAAACCGCACTTCGGGGGCGTACCAGAAGACCGGCGGCTGCCAATGCGCCGGCCATTCGTGAGGCCACCATTGGCTGACGCCGGCCAATTGCACACTAATTACGATCAGGGCCAACACAGCGCCGCCGAACATGACTAGGGTCTGCAGCACGTCGGTCAACACCACCGCCCGTAGACCTCCCAACGAAGTGTACACGACCGTGACCAGTCCCAACGCCACGCAGATCCAGGGAACCGCCGATGGCTTCAACCCCAGGATGGGAACCAACACCGTGTTGGCCGTAGCGTAGATCACCAACGACATCCAGAACAGCCGCAGGGTGAGAAAGAAACAGGACCCGACCAACCGAACGGTCAAGCCGAACCGTATTTCCAGGATCTCGTACGCGCTTGTGACTCGGAGCCGCATGATGAACGGGATCAACAACCAACCAACGACCAGCGCGATGAACGGCATGGCAACCAGTTGCGACAGCACCATCGGTCCGTACTTGATCATCTCGCCCGGCAGGGCCAAGTACGTGAGTGTGCTCAACAGCGTGGCGAACAGCGACAGACCGACCTTCCAGGGCGACATGTTTCGCCCGCCCAATAGATAGTCATCCGTGCTGCTCGTCCGCCGCGCGTAGTACCAGCCGACCCCAAGCATCCCCAAGGCGTACAGGGCGATCACGCCCCAGTCCAGCAATGTCATGCCGCCAGCGGCAGCGTGGCCGTCGCTCGAAGCGGCAAGGGTCAAACACGGCACGAGCTGATTGATCTGCATCTGGTTTCCTTTTTGGCCGGGTCCGCTCAGCCTAGGTTCTACCAAAAATGCCATGCGAAGTCATGTCGGTCCGCCTTCACCCAAACGTTGCAGAAATCCCGGCGAACGGTGGGTGTCAGCCCATCGGTGCATTGTCTCGGCGACCACTTTTCCGACCGTCTGCTGATTTCACCGAAGGCGATATTGCGAACTCCTCGAGCAAGTGTGCGGGCATGTGGAAAACCGGCGGGCTTACGCCGGCCGTTCGCCTCTCGGTATACAACTACGGGGTTCACCCTACTTGCGGCCGCGGAACCAGGCGGAGATCCCCGTCCGAGTCTGGCTGGCCTGTTGCTCGGCCCGCGCGCGGGCGGATTCTTCGAGAATGCCGCGGACCTGTTCCGGCAGATTCGAGATCGCCTCGGCGATCGTGGCGGCTTGGGACAGCGCGTGCGTCAAACGCTCGATGTCCTGCCGGGCAGCGGACAGGTCTCTGATCGCCGCCACGGCCTGCTCCAGCGATTGGAAGGTCTGATCGAGTTGCCTCAGCCGCTGAGTCAGTGGGTTGAGGCCCTCGGACAAGAATGCCATGAGGTGTTGTGTCGATTCCGCAAAGCCGGCAGCGGCTTGATGCAACGCGCGATTCGAAGGAACCAGATCGCCCGTGAACGATTGCTGGAGCGCTGCCGAAGTGCCCGCCAGGCTGTCGACCGCCGTCCGCAGCGTCTCCTGCGTTGTGCCTAAGTCCTCGCTGAGCCGCGTTTGCAGCCTGGCCAGAGAATGCACCACGCTCTCGCCGTCCGCCAGTCCCTGATTGGCCCGTTGCAGTTGGATCATGGCCGCCGTCAATTTGTTCGTCGTTTCCTGGTGCTCGTCGGCAGCCGGCGCAAATTTGTGCTGCACCGATTCGGAGAAAACGGTTGCCGACGCCGCAAACGACGCGACCGCCCGATCGGCTTCCGGCGCCAAAGCGGAGATCCGTTCGAGTGACTGGACGACCTCGGCGTGCAGATTGTCGATCCGTTCGACGAGTCCTTCGGCTCGGCCGTTGAACTGCGAAATCCCGGCCAGGAATGCTTCGTGGGCCGGCAAGACCTGTTTCACCAGCGATCGGTTCAACGTCTTGAAGGCGTTCGTGTGCGCATTGACCGTGTCCTGCAAGTCGCCGCTGCCGACCCGCAATTGCAGCGTGCTCTCGTTAATCCGCGCGACCGATTCCGCCAGCGTCTCGATCGATGTGTGATGTGTCTTAGCAGCCTCCACAAATCGCTGCTCGACCGCCGCTCGAAACGCCTCGACCGCCGTGTCCAAACCCGTCGTGGCTCGCTGGCCAACCGGGATCAAGGAGTCGAGCGTGTCCACCGCGTACTCGATGGCCGCCGTAAATTCGGCCAACCGGGCGGGCATCTCGCGGAGCTGGCCGTTGAATCCGGCGTGCGTTTCCTGGAACTCGCGAGCCGCCAGCCGGATCGACTCAGTGCCTTCGCGCAAAGCCCGGATGTTCTCGCTCTCCTGATCGGCTGCCGCGCTGACCGTCTGGGCCATCTTCTCCATCGCTTGAATCGCCTTGACCGTCGCCGCCTGGGTGTCCAATCCCACATTGCTCCAAATGGCCGCGTCGAACCAGACACGCGCGGCGTAACGAACCTGTTCCACCTTGCCGCCGACCAAGTGCAGCAGCCACTGGTTGACGAACGCCAGCACAGCACCGGTCCCGACGCCTGCCACCAACGGAGCGACGATCAGCAGCAGTTCGCCCAAACTCTGTTCGCCGGTCCGCGAAAAATCGATCAAGATGAAGCCCAGCACGGTGATGATCACGCCTAGCAGCGGGGCCATCACGCCAGCCCGCTGCAGCAGCAAATAATTGCCGTTGCTGGCGATCTGTGTATCGAGCTCCTTCAGCACGTCATCGCGGGTGTAGTTGCCGGGCGTCGTGGAACTGCGGGGAAAGTTGGTATCCACCCACTTCAGCCAGGGGATGTCGCCCACAAAGGCTTCGATGTCCCGGCCGTGCCCGCCCACTTCCAGATCGGCCAGCAGATTGGACAGCTCGCGATGATGCCGTTTCATGCGGAACCAGAACCGCATGCAGAGAAATAACTGCATGGCGAAAAAGGCCAAGCCGATGAAGACCACGTTCCAGTGACTGGCCCACGGAAGCTGGGGTAAGCTGATTCCAAGCATGGCCGTACCTATTTGCGCGGATTAGCAGCGGGGCGAGTTCCTGCCGCCTTCCTCTTTCTTCCTCTCCCTGTGGGCGAGGGTAGGGTGAGGGCAGGAAAACCGGTAACCCATTTTGGCTACCGTTGCTACGATCTGGCACGCCTTGCCCCATTTCTTGATTCTACGTTATCGATTCGCTACCGGCAGAATTCCCCGTTTTCAAACGAGTAACCGTCAGCCAGTGGTGCGGGCTATTCCGGGTTTACGGCTGCGGCCGCGGTGAGGCGAGCGGCAGAAACCGGTTCACCGGTGGCTTGGAGGCGGGCCCCGCTTGACTGTCGGGCCCCGCTTGACGGTCGCCGGGCTGTTGGGCAGGATTGCAGATACGAAGTTTATCCCTTGTTCGTCCGTGCCGCAACTCGGGGAACCATTGATGGCAAGCAAAAACGAACGGCCCGTCGCCTTGATTACCGGCAGCGGCCGGCGACGTGTGGGGAATGTGATCGCACATGCGCTGGCCCAACGCGGCTATGCCATTGGACTGCATTACCACACGTCGGCCGAGGCGGCGCACGCCACCATCGCGGAGCTGGAATCCCAAGGAACGGCCTGCGCGGCGTTTCAGGCCGACGTCGGGGATGAAACGGCGGTGGACCGCATGTTCGCTGGCCTGCTGGAACGGTTCGGCCGGTTGGATGTGCTGGTCACCACGGCGTCGGTCTGGGAGACGATCCCGCTGGAGCAAGTCACGGTGGCCGACCTGCGCCGTAATCTTGACGCGAATACGCTGGGCACATTCCTGTGCGCCCGCCGCGCAGGGCTGATCATGGCCGGTCAGGAATCTGGCGGTGCGATCATCACCATCGGCGATTGGGCGATCGAACGGCCGTACCTGGACCACTGTGCGTACTTCGTTTCCAAGGGCGCTATCCCGACGCTCGCCCGTGTGCTGGCGGTCGAATTGGCGCACCGCAATCCGAAGGTCCGCGTCAACTGCATCCATCCCGGCCCGGTCATGTTCCCACCGGACGCGTCCGACGCCGAACGCCAAGAGATGATCGAATCGACGCTGGTCAGAACGGCTGACTGCCCCGAGAGCATCGCGCTAGCGGTCCAATTCCTGATCGACAACCCATTCGTAACCGGCGTCTGCCTGCCGGTGGACGGCGGCCGGATGATCTATGCGGGCGAAACGCGGCGGCGAAGCAGACCGATCTGAGATCTGGCTCACAAGGCCATCTACCCGACACCGAAGCGTTCCGCGAGCCGGTATTTTTCCTCGACGCCAATCAACGTGTTGAATTCCTCGAACGACATCAGCTGATCCTCGGCGCCCGTCGTGGTTCCGTCCCGCCGCAGTTTCGCATACATCTGGCCGAGGCTGCGAGCCGCGGAGAACAACCCCGCCAGCGGGTAGAGGATCAGGTGGAATCCGAGCCGGGCCAACTCGTCCCGCGGCAAGACCGGCGTCCGGCCGCCTTCGATCATGTTGGCGACATTCGGAGCTGGCGCCAGGCGGCCGATGACCGTCAGGTCTTCGACCGACGACGGGGCCTCGATAAAGCTCGCATCCGCGCCGGCTTCCCGCGCCGCGACGACGCGCGCGACCGCTTCGTCCATGCCCTGGACGGCCAATGCATCCGTGCGGGCCACGATGAAGAAATCGCGGTCGCCGCGCGCTTCAGCCGCCGCGCGGATCTTCTGTACGTACTCCTGGCGTTCGACGATGCGTTTGCCCCGCAGGTGGCCGCAGCGCTTCGGCCAGACCTGGTCCTCCAAGAAACACCCTGCTGCGCCGGCCGCGATCAGCTCGCGGACCGTGCGGAACACGTTCAGCGGATTGCCGTAGCCCGTGTCGGCGTCGACAATGATCGGAATGCTGACGCTGGTGCAGATGCGGCGGGCATGGTCGATCATTTCCGTCTGTGTCAGAATTCCCAAATCCGGCTCGCCGAGGAACGTCGCGGCGACCGAGTAACCGGAAACAAAGGCCAGCGGAAAGCCGGCTCGCTGGGCGAGCTTGGCCGAAAGGGCGTCGTAAACTCCGGCAAAAGAAGTCGGGCCGACTTCCTGCAGAATCTGGTGAATGCGGGTTTGAGGCATCGGTCACCGTCTCTTTCATGGCAGTTGGAAGGAAGGCGGGAACTCGCTGGAGTTTGCGTTTTGGCGTGCCAGGCGGGCTCTGCCCGTCGAAAAAGACACGCTGAAGCGTGGACTCCAACAAGCCCGACACTGCGGATTTCTTAGCGAACCGCATCTTTACAGGGTTGGATCATCAGACCTGAACGCATTGAATTCCTCAAGAGGGGCAGCACAGCCCAGATCGTCAAGCCAAGTCCGAAACTCGCCGTCAACCGCCGCCCAGTCGCGTGCCGTCAATATTTCCAGCAGCGTTTGCTCGCCCTGCGGATCCGTTGCAGCGCGCAGCCGCAGCGAGGCATAGAACCGCCCCAGGACACCCCGCTGATCCAGGAACAGGCAGAAGTAACGGGCGTACGCATAATCCAACGCTTCGTCGGCTCCGCGGAATCGCGCCGACGTGATCAGCTGCTGCACGCCCGGCAAGCGGCCTTCGCTCCGTGCCCGCCGCAGGACCTCGCCTCGCCAGTTGAGCAGCGGTGTCAAGCCTTGGCTCGGCCGCCCTGCCGCCGTCGCCCCTGCGGCGGAGTGCGTTTCGGGCGAGTCTGCATTGACGCCGCGGCCCGCGGGGCGAATTTCGCTCGTCTCGTGCAGTGTCGCCAATCCTTCTTGCAGCCACTGCGGGGCGTCGGGAAAATCCGTATCCATCAAGACATGCGTCAGCTCGTGGAACAGGGCTCCATCCCCTTCGGCAAGATTGACGAGAATGGCTTGCCGCCCCGGCTTGTAGTAGCCGAATCGCGATATGTCCCGGTCAAAGAACAGTTGCTCGGCGGCCCGACGATACGCGGCTTCGGTGGTGAACATCAGAATCGACACCGGCCGGTCCGGGAGCTTGCGAAAGTAGCTGGCGAGAAACGCCTCACATACCGGCTGGATCGCCGTTTCCCATTTCGCCTGCAGTTCCGTCTCGGACAGATCGCCCGCCACAACGAAGGGCGACCGAACGATGGCCTGGATCGGCTGAGTCAGTTGTTGCGTCAGACGCGCGGCACGTTCGTGGCACAAGTCGTGGCACAAATCGTGGCACAAGTCGTTCTGGGGTTCTGCCGACGAACCACGTTGCATGCCGATGATCGCGGCTTTGCGGTCGCTCGCCTTCGGCGCATCGCGGCCAACCAATCCAACGCGACCGGCAACGGCCGCGGACCAAGCAGCCCATGACGCGATAATAACGCAGACCGCAACGTAGGAATGTTTGATGGACATGTGCTGAAGCGGTGGAGGGTGAGATCTCGCCGAGCAAGCCCCTGATGGTGGCAGTCCAACCAGCGCTCGTCTCTCAGTCACGCCTTCGCGAAAGCCTTGTAAGGTTTGGGTGTCGGTGCTCAGCGGTTCTACCAGAGTCGCTCGACTGGGTACAAGTCGAAGTTCCCGTCCACGCTAACCACCGGCAGATCTTCGACCACGGCTTGGGCGATCAATAAACGATCAAACGGATCCTTGTGGTGTGGTCGCAGGGTCTCGATGGTCGTAGCGTGTGCCAGGGTGATCGGTAGCAGTTCCAGGTTGTTTCGTGGGATTTCGCGTTCGAGCAACCTACGACAAGGCTCGGCGAGTTCCAGCTTTCCTAAACCCGCCTTGATGGCGATTTCCCAGCACGAAGCGATGCTAACGAGCTTCCGATTCTGGGGATCTTCAATTATTGCCTTGGCGTCAACGCTTAATAGCGGATCGTCACGCAGGAACCATAACAGCGTATGAGTGTCGAGGAGGACGATCATTCCACGTACTCCCGGAATTCATCGAGCGGAGCGTCGAAGTCGGGAGCAATCCACCGGATGCTGTCCTTGGCACTGCCTGCTCTGCACGGCCAGGACGTTCGCGCGGCCTTTCTGACCTGTGCGAAAGGCTGCTCGTGGTCGGTGATCGTGATCTCTTCGCCCGGCTGAAGTTGCCGAACGATCTCCGGCAGCATGGATTGGGCTTCTTCGATGGTCACGCTGGTCATGGTTTTGTCTCCTTTCGCTCACGCTTCGGGCCTGTGTGACGCGTTCTCGCACGTGAATCACTCTTCATACAACTCCGGAAACACGTCCGATGACAGGCCCTGTTTGCGGATCTGCTTTCTCAGGCTGGCGAGGAAGTCGGATTTAAAGTTGGCGACCTGCTGTTCGCTGAGTTCCAGCTCCGTGGCGACGTCCTTGTTGGCCCAGCCGCCGACGAACAGGAGTTCGAGACACTGCAGTTTTAGCCAGTCACCGCGGTCGCGAAGGCGGTCCACTTGGTACTGGAGTGCTTCGACCAGCGATTTTTCCTCCAAGTCGCGGCGCTCGCCACTTCGCGCAATACTGCTGGGCGCGCGATCCGTTGAGGCGGGCTCCCAGGGCGTCTGGGAATCATCGCGCACGGAGAAAGGAATGGCGGGACGGCGGCCTTCGCGGCGTAGGTGATCGGTCAGCTTGTACGCGCAGATGGAGAATAGATAGCTCTCCAACGGCCGCTTGCCGTCATAATTCGGCAAGCTGGTGAGAAACCCGACGAAGGTTTCCTGGACGATGTCCTCGGCCGCAGCGCGGCGGCCGACGCGGCCTTCGACGAAGGCCAGCAGCCGGCCTTCGTACCGCGCGATCAAGTCGCCCCAGGCATCGGATTCGCCTTTGCGAATGCGGTCGATCAGCGATTTTTCGGCGGAGAATGCCGGGGCCATACAGATTGGCGAAAGTCACATCCACATCACGCGACTCGCCAGCACCGCGCCGGCGACAATGACGATCAGTATCGCCGTTGCCGCCAGAAACTGCAAGCGTCCCGCGTAGTAACCGCGGGTCGCCGTGTCGAGCCGGAAGTAGCCGTAGACGACGGTCAGCAGGCACAACACGGCCCCGAAACCGAGGGCCAAGCCGCGCAAGCGAAAGGCGATGGCCCTTTCTCGCGCATAGTGCTTCAGATCGCCTCGCCGATTCTCCAGCTCTTTGCGGAACTCCGGCCCGAATTCCAGCAGCGCGTGCGTCTGGTACATCGGCCCGAACGACATCTGCAGCTTTTCCTCAAAGGTGTTTCCCCGCTTCACCAAGTGCTTTTTGATGTAGCCCAAGTCGTACCGGATGATGTCGGAGACGCGACACGCTCCCGCCGTATCGGGCTTGAAGTAATCGTCGATGTACGCTGCCACGGCCTTGTTCAATTCCTGATCCAAAGCCGGCGTGCATTCGGCGAGCTTTTCCAAGGGACCGGACGAGATTGATACCTGGTAGGCATCGCCGGCTTGCCGCGGGTCGCGGTCCACCCAGGCAGGACGTGGGGGTTTCGCAATTTTGCCGGTTTCGCCTCCCAGCGGAATGACGGTCTCGTCGGGCTCCTCGGCGAGCAGTTCCTTTTTGGCCGGTGCGGGCACTGACTGGGCGGCTTTCTCTGCCCGAACCCGGACGATCGACGGCGACTCGGCGGAATACGCCGTGACCACCGGCGAGGGCAGGGCGGAAAGCCGCCAGACGACGACGACGCTCATCAGGACCAGGAGCGCGGCCAGCAGCGTCAGGCCGAGACGAGCCGCTGACGCGGCACCGCGCAGGACCAGGGACAAGACGAAGATCATCAGCAATGTCAGAACGATCAGGTTCATGTCAGTCAAACCTCCCGCGGCGATTGGGCGAGCACGATCCGCTCGGCCGTACTAATCCATGGAGCGGCCAACTGGACGGCCACGGAAATCGTCGCAGCCAGGATGAATCCCCAGGGCTGGGGAAAACTGCACAACGAATGCATGACCCACGCCCACAACAGGCACACAGCCGTCGTCCAGATGCTCAACCGGCTCTTCCGCAACGGGTCCATCTGCCGCCACCAGCGGAGGACGGCAAACAGGCCGGCGAAGTAGATCAAATACGCGGCAAACTGCGGCGAACCATCACTGCCGTGCATCGCGGGCGGCCATGCGGCGTGCCCAAAGGCATGCGCGGTCCAGTGATCTTGATCGGGGACGTCCAGCAGCAGAGCGTGGCCCAACCCGCACGCTACGGCACCAATGGCCAACCCCGCCGCCAGCATCACAACCCGGCGTCCGAAGTGCTCGTCGGCATCCGCCTCCCAGAATTTGGCCAAGGTCAGCAAGATCCACGAACCAATCGTGCTGACCGAAGCCAGCCAGGCGTAGATCGCCCAGCCGGTGTTCGAGCCGTCCAGAGTCGATTCCTGAAGCAGCAAGATCACGAGGGTCAACACGGCCGAGAGGAACGCGGCCGACAACATCGAGCCCGTCAATTCGGTAACATGGACACCGGTCGGCTTTTTCTTTAACTTGGCCCGCGCCGCCGCCAGTTGGGCCGCACTGCCTGCCACCATGCTGCGGGGTTGTTCCAGTTGGGCCAGCGTCTGACGCGGGGCGCCGTCCGTCAGCTTGCGAACGCCCAAATAGCACAGGTATCCGATGCCCAAAACCGCCCCCAGCGGGATCAGCAGCGGATTGAAATGCAGCACGAGGATAATGGCCACAATCAGCAGGGCTTTCGTAGATCCGCTCATGTTGCCGGATCCGGGCTTTGGTGCCGGATGCCCGCCGCGTCCGCATGACAGCACCACAGCCGCGCGCGGCGCCCCTTGGAACGGCGACGCGCCGGATCCCGGCGATACGATCTGGGCCTCGACGATTTCCCGATGCCGTACAGGGCCGAACACGATGTCCGGCGAAACGCGGGCGGCGGGACCGGATGCGGCGGCGTTTGACGCGGCTGGCTGCCAGACGATCTGCAGGGCATCGAGCATCTCGGACACATTGCGGAACCGCTTGAGAGGATCCTTCCGCAAGGCCCGCTGGATCACCTCGCGATACGGCACCGGCACGGCGGACAAATCGGGGTTGTCGGTCAGGTGTTTCATGATGATTTCCTGACTGCTCTCACCTTCGAACGGCACTCGACCGGTCAGCATCTCGTACAAGATGATTCCCAACGCATAGACGTCGATTTCCTTGCCGTACACGCCGCGGCCGATCTCCGGGGCCATGTAATGCACCGTGCCCACGCTTTCCGTCTGGCCGCTGCGACGGCTGCTCGAAATGAATTTGGACAGACCGTAGTCGCCGACTTTGATGAACCCCTGGTCGTCGAAGATGTTGGCGGGCTTGAGGTCGCGGTGGACAATGCCGTGATCGTGCAGGCAGCCGACACCGGCGGCGATGCCACGGAACCACCGCTCGGCTTGTTCGACAGGCATCCCATTAGGATTCCGGTCGACGACGGTTTTCAAGCTCTCGCCGCCGACGTATTCCATGACCACCCAAGTCTGGCCCTCGTCGTCCGACTTCATGTCGTATAACGCGATCAAATTGGGGTGTTTCAGGTTCAGGCACTGCCGGACGCCGCGGACCTCGATATCCAAGTTGCGTTGAATCCGCTTCAGGGCGACTTCTTTGCCGGCATCCGTCTTGGCAAAGTAGACGTCGCCGAAGCCGCCGACTCCCACGCCGCACTGGATCTCGTAACCGTCGAGGGGACGGGCGCCCGTTTTATAGGCGAACTTCATCTTTCCGCCTGCTTTGGGTTGAGGCTGCCGGCTGGCCGCAGGATCGCCGCTCAGCCCGGGGCCAGCATTTAGCGTAGCGGTTAGAGGCAACATTTGCCAGCTTCCTTTCTCACGCGACTTGCCGCAGGCAGAAGGAAAAATCGCTCCCTTCCACGTGCGTGCCCGGTGCGACCGCCGCCGGGCCTTGGCACCGGCGGCCGTTCACTTCCAACGGTTCCAAGGCACGGCAGAACAGACGTTCGTCCCGCCGAAACAAGACCACGTCGTGCGCCCATTCCCGGCACACCACGTGGTCCTGCCACTTCGGGCCCAGGACGCAGGATTCAGCCATCAGCAAGACTCCCGCGGCTGAAGGCTGTGTGCAGTGCCGCGACAGAAACTCCAGCCGCGCGGTGGCGCTCAACGCATGGGGCTGCCGCAACCGCAACCGCACGCTCTCGCCCAATTCGATCTCGTCGCCGTCCGAAAGGTTCGTGACCACGCGGATCAGCCGTCCGTTGACACGAACCGTCTGCAAGGGTTCGATCACGTAGCCGTCCTCGCGGCGCAACCGGGCATGTTGCCGGGACAGATCGCCCATGATCGGGATATCGACCGCGTTGCCCGGCGTCGCCAGCCCCAACGTGACCGCGTCCGGCAGACAAACCAGATAGCCGCCCACGCCGTCCACCCAAAGCATGAAACGGCCGTCAAGATCGCTCGGAATCATGGCCCCGTACCTTTTTCTGTTAGAGTCCTGTCGCGCGCTGTCAAAACGCAATGGGTTTCCGACAAAAGACAGGCTAAAGCCTGGACTCCAACGAACACAGCACCGTCTGTCCGCGTGCAAAAAGAAGCTCGAAACGATCTCGTTCCGAGCTTCTTTGAATGGCGAGTCCGTCATTTCTCGACGCCAACCAGCTTGGCATCCGGGACTTCTTGTCCCTTGGATTTCTCGTACTCAGTGATCCGGTCCAGGATCTTGGCGTTCTCGACCGGTGTCCCGACGGGGATTTCGTCCAACACCAAGTCGTCCGCATTCACCAATTGTGCGTCGACTTCGATCCGCGATTCAATGTCGCTCAGTAGCTGACGAGTCCGCGACAACTGGCTGTCGTCGATCACGAATTCGCTGGACGCCTTGGCGACCTCGACCATCTTCAGCCGTGCCTCCAGATTTTCGACCTCGACCTCCAATTGACGCTTGGCCGCAATCATGGCCTTGAGCTTTTCCTGAGCGGCCGTCAGCCCGCGTTCACGGGCATCCACGATCTTGCCCAGCTTCTGCAGCGTGGCCTCCTTGGTCTGGTAACGCTCAAACCGGCTGGTCAAGTCCGTCTCGACCTGCTTCGCCGTGTACGAGTGGCCCGCATACACAAAATTGCTGTCGCCGCGGGATAAATCGCTCTTGAGAATCTCAATCTCGCTCCAGTTCTTGGCCAGCTTCTGCTCGTCTTCCTTGACCTGCGCTGCGAGCTTCCGCAGGTCCAGTTCCTCGCGAGCGATCTCGCGTTTGTGCCGGCTGATCTCAGGATCAAGGCCCTGGATCATCTTCCGCGCCCGTTCCAGCTCGAACTGGACCGGCACGGAATCCTTGACGGTGCTGTGTACCCAGCCCACGGTGGTCTTGACATAGCTGAACATGTCGCGACCGAAAACCAACCCCAGCAGCAGTGTTAAACCGCCCGCTGCAAACAAAGTCTTTCTTAACATCGCCCTGCCTCCCAAGTATGGTGTGTACGGGTGAGAAGAACCGTTGAGACTTCCCTTCAACTCGCCGCCGTCCTCGGCTCACGTCCTGGCAGTAGTTCGCCATACACACACGAAACTTGGCCTGCCGCTTGAATTATTTTCAAAAATTGATGGGACCGATGTTGGGAAAGGACAGAAGAATGCTGCGCGGAGAAACTGGGGAACTCAGGTAGGATGCAGCGGATGGCGTGCGTGAAAGGAGGCACCGACCGGAGCGTTACGCAAGACGCGAGCAGGGGATCACGGTAACCCGAAGCGTCAGCGAGGAATTGCAGCATCTCGTTGCTAACGCTTGGGGTATTTCTGCGCATATTCAGTCAAGCCAAAGCAAAAGGGCCGCTGGCGGTTGCCAGCGGCCCTTGTTTTGGTGCTGTTCGAGCAGAGAGTTTGCTACGCCTTGCCCTTCAATCCACTCAGGGCTAAGTCGGCAGCGAGCGTTTCGCCAAATCCCGCATCGACGCCGCTGGCCATCTCGTTCAAGGCATCGGCAAGCGTCACATCGAGCAATTCACTCGCGTCGCCCCCAATTCGTTCGAACCATGCATCCTGCTTCGACTCGGCGGCATCCGTCCATGCCAAGTCGTCACTCCGGACTGTGGGCGACAAATTGCCGGTCGCGGGTCGTGCCGCGCCAGCCACAGCGGCCGTCGTCCGCTTCAGGAGGGTGAAATCGGGAACCGCCAGCATCATCGCCGACAGGCCGGCATCGGCGATTTGCGCCGGTTCTGACAGCGACGTGGATTCAAGTGGCAGGACCGCTGATTCGCCCTCCGCCCCGCTCAGCGCAGCGCTGTTGAGGATGTTCACGATGATCAGGACGTCCTGGGCATCGCACTTACCGTCGCCATTGACATCGTAATAGAACTCAGGCGTCGCCGGCGGCGTGGGATCCGGCGGCAAGGCGCCGGTCGGGTGACTGTTGATGTAGTTTATCACGATCAAGGCGTCGATCGGCGTCACTTGTCCAGACCGGTTGACATCGGCGAACACCGCCGGATTCTGATAGTCCGGAACCGATTGAACCGTAATCGACACGGTCGCCGGCGCCGATTCGAATCCATCGTTGTCTTTGACGGTGTAGCGGAACGAATCCGGGCCGGAGTAGTTGGCGTCCGGCTTGTACGTCACCGTCCCATTGCTGACGCTCACGATCTGTCCGTGGCTGGGACCGCTGCCGGGCACCAGCGTCACGCTGGCGGGATCGATCGCACCGTCCGTGTCGCTATCGTTGGCGATGACGTTAATGCCAACTTGCACGTCTTCCTTCGTGGTGGCCGTGTCGTCCCGCGCGGTCGGCAGCGAGTTGACGATCACCGTAAACGTGTCGGTAACGGTGCGGTTGGTCGAATCGGTGGCCCGGACGGTGATATCCGCCCGCCCAAACGCCCCCGCCCCCAACTGCAGGGTCAGGATGGACGTAGACGGGTTGAGCGAGCCGCCTGTGACTAGGTTCGGGTTGGTGTTGCCCGTCGCGTTATTGTACGACAGCGTCAGGGTATCGTTCGGAAGATCGGGATCGCTAAAGACCCCTGTCAGGTTGACCGTGATAGTCGTCGTGGACCCCACTTGCACGACCTGGTCGGGCACCGGATTGGCCACCACCGGAGCATCCGGCTGCGGGTTGACGGTCACGATGAATTCATCCTCGACGAAGCTGGGACCGTCCGAAGCCCGCACGCGAATCGTCGCGGAACGGCCGCTCTGATTCGGCAGGTAGCTCAAGGTCAGGCGGGTTCCGGTGATCGCCGCGGTCACCAGCGAGGGATCGCTGTTGCCCGTCACCGTCAAGGTCAACGTGGTGTTGTCCGGATCCGCGAACACGCCGGGGAACAGTTCGATCAGCGTGTTGGGCGAATCTTCGTCCACCGAGAAATCGGCCACTGGATTGGCGACGGTCGGGGGATCGTTGACGAGCGTCACGACGATCTGGGTGAACGCGGCGGCCGTTAACGCGCCGCCCGAACCGGTATTGCCGCGGTCGTCGGCGCTGACCGACAGCATATCGTTCCCGAAGTAGTTCAGGTTGCTCCGGTAGGTGACGCCGTTCGGATCGGCAAGTACCGCCGCGATCGAGTTCACCGGACCAACCAAGGTCACCTTGTTCGTGCCGCTGCCCGCAACGCTTAAGTTCCCGGGCACGGTTCCACCGATGGTCAGTCTGCCGTTGGTCACCTGAAGGACGACCGAGATATTGGCCGCCCGGGAATCCACGTCGGTCACGCTGAGCGCCTGCGATCCGGTCAAGATCAGCGGCACATCCTCCGGGGTCGTCAAGCCGGCCGGCAAAGCGATCTGCGGAGCATCATTGACGGCAGTAACCGTAAACGTCAGGGTGCTTTGGCTGGTTCGCGGGTCGGGCGGAGTCGCACCCGGCGGGCCGGGATCCTGAATCGTCACCGTCAAGATGTCGGTGCCGTCAAAGTCCGGCGCGCCTTGGAACAGGACCCCGTTGGCGGCCCCCAGCGTGGTTTGGATTTGCCTGCCGGTTCCCTGCAGCACCACGTCTCCCGAAGGGCTGCCCGTGATGCCGGCCAAGGGGACGCCGCCGGGCACACCGGCCAGCACGGTGAAGATGCCCAAATCCGCGTGCAGCGTCGCGGTCCAGATCACCGTGTTGTCATTGATTTCAGCATCGTTCACCAGAATCGGCAACGGGGCGGCGGTGTCCTCGATGATCTGGTTGGGCGCGACGATCTGGATCGTCGGCGCGTCGTTGACCGGCGTGATATTGATGGTGACGGTCTTGCTGTCCGTGCCCTTGATGGGGCCGGTATTGATCACACCGCCGACTTCGTCTTCCACGCGAATCAACAAAGTCTCTTCGCCCGGAGTGGTGGTATAGAAATTCGGGTTCCCCCGATAGACCACACCATTGGCGGCGAAGGTCGCATTCAGCTGTTGCGGCGTGCCGATCAGCGACACAGCGGTGCCGCCGTTCCCGATCACGTTGGAAATACCGCCAGGAATCGCGGTACTGACCGTCAGGGTCCCGAAGAACACCTGGAGGGTCATGCGGAGTTCGCCTGTGCCCTCGGCCGCATCGACGTCCGCGACCTGCGCCTGGATCGGCAAATTGGTGTCCTCGGCAACCGTCACGCTGGCTGCAGGCACCGTGAGCACCGGCGGGTCGTTGACGGCGACGACCGTCACGGTGACGGTGCCTTGGGCGGTCAGCGGATTGACTAGCCCCGCATCGGTGTTGCCACGGTCGTTGACCGTCATCACCACCGTATCTTTGCCGTTGTAGTTGTGATTGGGCAGGTAGCTCACGCCCGTCGCAGCCGACAGCGTCGCGTTGATTGCCGCCAAGGGGGCCGTGAACTGCACCGTGGTGCCGGTATTGCCGCTGCCGAAATCGCCCGGTGCCAGGCCAAAGTTAGTGCTGACCGTGATCGTTCCATGACCGGCCGACAGGGTCACGGTCAGCCTGCCATCCCCAGGCGTTTCGCTGACATCCACGTCCACGACCGCGTTCGCAGGCCACACCACGAAGTTAGCCGTATCTTCCTCGGTCAACGGCGTTGGCGGAACCGCCGGAGCTACCGTCCAAGGCAGTTGCGGCGGATCGTTCACGGCGACAACGGTGATAGGCACCGTGGCGGTCGTCGCCGATACGACACCGCCCGAGTTGCCCTTGTCGTCGGCCGAAATCGTCAGCGCGTCCAGGCCGTTGTAGTTGAGCGTGGGCTGGTACTTGAGGCCCGTCAACGCGGCCAGGGTGGCGTTGATCTGGCTCGGGCCCGCATTGTCAATGGTGATAAAGCCGGTTCCATTTCCGGTCACGTTGGTCGCCCGTAGACCGCCAGCCACCGTCAGGTCCACCGTCAAGGTTCCGTGAGTGACCCGCAAGTCGACCTTGAGTTGGCCCGTGCCTTCGTTTACATCTACGTCCGCAACGGCGATTCCGCTGATATAGTACGGCAGCGTCGGCGCGGGGTCCTCGTTGAGGAACTGTTCGCCAGGAGCCGTAACGACGGGCGGATCATTTACCTTGGCGACCGTCACCGCGATCGTGGCCGTCGAGATGCGCACCGGCGGAGGCCAATTTCCCAGATCGTTCGCTGTGATCGTCACGGTGTCGGCACCGTTCAGGTTAGTCAGTCCCTGGTACGTAATGCCGGCGCCCAGCAACGTGTTGATCGCAATGAGCGAGCCGTTGAGAGTCACGGATTGCGAAACATCGTTGGTCACCGCGACGCCCGGAGCAACCGCTTGATTCACGTCGATGGTCCCGCGGCCGGCAGACAGGGTCACGGTCATCTGTCCGCTGCCGGTACCGGCCGGATCGCTGGTCGTCTCGGTGATGTCCACGTCGGTGATCGAAATGCCGGCAATCAGTGTTGGCTGATCTTCGACCACGGCTTGTGCGCCCGGGACCGTGATCACCGGCTCGTCATTCACCGGCCGCACCGCGATCGTCAAGGTTGCCGTCGTCGATTGTGCCGGGGTGGGGCTCTTGCCCTCGTCGTTCGCGGTGATACTGAACAGGGCTTGGCCGCTGGCGTTCGGTGCTCCGCGGTACTTTAACCCGTCGGGATGCGCGAGCATCGTGTTGATGTCGATCAGTCTGCCGAGGACGGTGATGTTACCGCCCGGACTGCCCGTGACCGTCAAGGCGGGCACGACGGCCGTGTTGACCGTCAGTGTTCCAGCTTGCGCGTTCGGTGCGATCGGAGCCACCGCCAAGGTAACCGTGATGACGCCGTCGGCGCCACCCTCGGTCACGTCCGGATCGGCAATCACGATGGCAGGGATCCGCAAATCAGTATCTTCGTTGACCGACAGGTCGGCCGGCAACGAGACCTGCGGCGCATCGTTGTCCGCGGTGATCGTGATCGTGACGCGACCGACGCCTGACGCCGCCGGCCCGCCCGTGTTGCCCAAGTCGTTGGCCAGGATAGTCAAGATGTCCTGGCCGTTCGCGTTCAAAGCTCCCTGATAGTTAACGAACGAATCGAGCAGGGCATTGATGGCGGCGAGCGTGCCGCTCAAGTTGACCTGGGACGTGCCATTGCCGACGATCGTCGGGGCGCCCGGCACCAGGGGATTCAGCGTGATTGTGCCGCGGCCGACCGACAACTGGACGGAAATCGCGGCATTGCCGGCATCGGCGTCGGTGATTTCGATGTCGCCCAGGCTGCGGATGTCCAGGACCTGATCCTCCAAGACGACAGCAGGCGAAGTCGGAACCGTGACGACCGGCGAGTCGTTGACTTCGCTGACATACAGCGTCACCTGCCGCATGTCGGTCGTACCGTCGGGCGACGTGTCGCCCGATGCTCCGCCGTCATTCGCGGTGATGGTGAGGATTTCGTATTTGGGATTGCCCGCATTGCCGGCAAAGTTGCCGGGCGGCAGGTAGACCCAACCGTTTGGATCGCTCAACGTCGCGGCAATCTGGTCCACCGGTGCGGTGATCGTGACCAGTGACGAATTGTTTCCTATCACTTGGGCGCCGAACGGATCCACACCGCCCGCGACGGGCTTGATGGTCAGCGTGCCGTTGGGCAGTTGGCCATCATTGCGGCTGGTGACGGTCAACGTCACGGTAATCGGGGTGGCCGCCGAATCCACGTCCTCCAAGTCAAATCCGCTCAACGGCAACTGGGTGTCTTCTTCCGCGTCCGCAGTCGGCGGAGCCGTGATCGCCGGCGGATCGTTCACCGCCGCGACGACGACGTCGAAGGAATCGCTCGTCGTCTGGGGGGGGGCCGGCCAGTTGCCTAAATCGTTTGCCGTCACGGTGACGACGTCCGTTCCGTTCAGTTCGGACAGGCCGAGATACGTCACGCCGGCGGCAAGCATTATATTAATGTCCGCCAACGGTCCGAGCAGGGTGACCGACGCCGTTTGGTCGTTCGTCACGGTCACGTTCGCGGCGGCGGCTTGGGCAACATCCAAGGTGCCCCGTGTCGCGGACAACGTAACCCTGATCTGGCCCGTTCCGGACCCGGCGCTGTTTATTTCTGCGAGATCAACGTCGTCAATCGAAATCCCGTTGATCAGCAGCGGCTCATCTTCCGTCGCCGCCTGCGGGCCGGGGATGGAAATCGTGGGGGCGTCGTTGACGGGGCCGACCGTAATCGGCACCAGCGCCACCGCCTGTTGGGGTCCACCCGTGCCTGAGTTGCCAAGATCGTCGACCACGATGGTCAAGCGATCGGTGCCATTATAGTGCAGCGGATCGTTCTCGTACACCAAGCCGCTGGGGTACGCCAGCGTGTTGTTGATCTGGGCGAGGGTGCCGCGCAGGACGACGCGGGCCGTATTATTGCCGTTGATTCCGCTGTTGGGAGGAATCCCGTCCCCGGGGAGGAACGTGGGCCAGACCGCCAAGCGGCCTTGCAGCACGGACAAGGTGACCTCAATCGTCGCCAGGCCCGCGTCCGGATCGACGATCTGCAGACCCGAAATGGTCAACGGAACGTCTTCACCGGTGGCCAGCTGCGTTGGCGCCACAATCGCTGGCGGGTCGTTGTCGATGATCTCGACGCGGTAGTCTTCGACTTCGCCGTCGATGGCCAAGCCGGTGGGCGCCAACCCGCCTTCGCTGCCGAAACGGAAGCGGGCATAGGTCACGCCGGGCCCGGTCGCCGAGGGGATCGAAAACGTCAACTGGTTCGCACCGGCGTACACCGGAACGCGATTGAAAATGTGTTCGTTCGGAGCGTTCCAGTCGCCGTCGCCGTTCAGGTCGAGCCAGCCGTCCAGATAGCCGTCGCGCGAGGCCGTTACCGTGATCGGCACAACGGCGCCGGGGGTCAAGGGGCTGTCGAACCGGACTCCATCTTCGTCGTCCCCGTCCAAGGCGATCACTCCGCCACTCAGGTGAACCATATTCACGGCAAACCCGGACGCACGCATCGCCGTCACCATCGCATCGGCGATGTCGGCGCCAGTGCTGGTCACCTGGAACCCAACCGTGATATTTCCTTGGGTCGCCTGGCCATTGGCATCGAATTCGAAACGCCGCACTCCCAGACTGTCGATCAGGTGGAAGGTGTGGCCGTCCAAAACGCCGCCTGGGGAGCCCAATGCACTCAAAGCCCCGTGAGAACCTGCTGCGTTCACCGCACCAAACCCGCCGATTTGGATGTTGCCGGAACCGAGATTCTTTGGCATCAAGCGGGCTGGCAGGCTGACGCTATCATTGTCCAAGCCGCCGCTGTCATCGATCGATTCCTGCACCGCAGTCACCATGGCGTTGGCGATGTCGTTGGCCGAAAACGACGGCTGGACGGGCACGGCAACCGCCCCGGAACTTCCGTCCAAGTCAAATTCGAAGGTCACGATGTTCTGAGGGCTCGCGCTGTCGACGACCTGGAAGGTCCATCCGTCTTGCACGGCGGTCCGCTGCCCAAGGCCGCTCGCCGAGGCATCCAGGCTGTGCGCGATACCCGCGCCCAAGTCGATCAATAGATAGCTCGGGTCGGACGCCGCATCGACCACTGGAGCCAACCCCAAGAGTGCCCCTTGATCGACCGCCGACTGGACAGCGGCCCGAATGGCTTCCGCCACGGTGGCTGCCGGACTCAATGCATTAATGGCCACCCGGCGCGTCCCGGACGACCAGGAACCGTTCGTATCGAACTCGAACACAACCGTATTGACGCCGTCGCGGAGCGTAAAACGCTGGCCATCCGCCACGCCGCCCCCGGTCGAGTTATCGACCAGAATCTTCAGGCTCGGCGTGAGTTTGAATCCCAAGCCGGCCGCAGGTACCGTCAGCGTGACCGGCGTCTGGCCGGCATAAGTCATTGTGCTAGTTTGGAAATCGACGCTGTGGCTGAGTGCCCCGCGCACGTGCAGGCTGCCGTCATTCAAGTCGGTCAGCGTCACTGCCGGGTTGTGGGGCGTGGGCAGCAGACGCTCGGCGGCAACGACGGCGGAGCGGAGTTTTTGCGCCACGGTCCGGGCATCGTCGCCGGGCAGGAGTGTGACCGCAAAGTTGCCGGCCGCGACCGTGCCGTTGTGATCGAACTCAAAGATCCAAGGGACAACGTCGACACCGTCGGAAATGGTCAGCGTCTCGCCGTCCTGAATCTGGGAGCCGAGGGACGCATTGACATGGATCTGGTACGGTGGCAGGCCAGCGACAGTGACGTGGCTGCTGGTTGTATCGATCCGCTGCAATTGCATCCCGCCCAGGAAGACCGTTCCGCCGCCCAAGTGGCCCGGCGTCAGGCCCAAATTGGCGGCCTCGATGGCCAGCACCAGCGCGTCGGCAATCTGCGGCAACGTCGCGCCGGCGTTGTACACCACGGGGCGGCTGTCGCCGACGACTCCATTGGCCCCTTGGTCGAACTCGAATCGAGTCGTGACCCCCTTGGCGGCGATGATGTCAAAGTACTTCGTGTCCAGCGCGCCACTGGGGTTGGCCACGTTGGGCAGTTGCACGGTCAGGGGCGCATTGCCCGCCAAGGTCAACGTACTGTCGCGGAGATCGACCCGTTGATCCACGTCATCGCCAAATCCGCCGGGAACGATCTGCGCCTGGAATTCGCCGTCCACGCGGCGGCCGAGATACCAGCCGTCGGCGACCACGTGACGGGCGCCATCTTCGTCGAACAGCGTGGGGTATTGCGAGGGCCGGTTCGGCACGCGGGCGTCGCCAAAGTCCAGTTCCGCGCCCGGCATGATAATCGTGAACCGGGTCTGCCCGGTGTACTGGTTGGCCTTGAGCCAGTTGCCCGGCAAGTCCTGAATGGCCCGCAGGAAGTAATTCGAGACGCCGGTGATGTTGGTCAGCCCGGCCACATAGTCGACTGGCTGGTTCGCGGAGGTCAGGAAATCGACGAACAAGGTGTTGCCGCCGCGTAGCGAAGCCGTCGTCTGTGTCAGCGGACTGTTGTTGATCGCATCGACGATTACCTCGGCGAACATCTCACCCGTGAATTGGCTCCACGGTTCGAAGGGCAAACGGATTGCTCCCCCGGGGATCCCCGTCAGCGACAGGCTGTTTTGGACCGGGAACGAATCGGCGGGCAGGGTCGTAATGTGCCGCGAGGTATCGTGCAATTCGATCGCGCCCTGGCCCACATACTGCACGTTGGGCAGCCCCAATAGCGGCTGCGACTTGATGGCGGCTACCGTGCTGGCGGCGATTTGGTCGTTGTCGCTGGTCACCGTGAACAGAATCGGCGCGTGGGTGGGGGACGATACCCCGCCGACGCTGTCGTACTCGAACACACGGGTCACCCCGTTGTATTCAATCGAGAAGGTCTCGCCGTCGGCGAGCCGGCCGCCCGAGGGAATCAGGGTGGGAGCGCGGGCGGTGTCCAGGCTATGGTAGCCGTTGGCACCGGCCAGCAGCACGCTACCGCTGGCGCCGAGCGTTGGTCTCAGGACGGCGCCCGCGTTGTAGCCTGGCAGCACGACATTCTCGATCGCCGTCTTGATGGCTTGGGCGATCGTATCGGCCGTATCCAGCGGGCTGAAAGTAATGAGTTGATCGGAGGCCGGATCCGTAGCACCGCCGGCCGAATTGAACTCAAACTGCAACATCCGATCCGTCGGCGACAGCGAGTTGTCGAAGATCTGGAATACATCGCCGTCAGCGATTGCCGCTCCACCGGCCGCTGGGACCGTGATCGTCAAGACCGGCGGCAGCAGCAACCGCGTCGTCGGCGTCACAAAGGGCTCGCTACGGAGCAGCAGACTGGGACTGTTGGTCAAATCGACGTTATGCTGGATGGTGCCTCCCAAAAAGACCAAGCCATCCTCCAGCTGTTTGGCGTCCGGCAGGTCCAAGGCGAGCGTTGTCGCAATCGCCAGTGCGATCTTCTGGCCAACTTCTTCGTGCGTGTCACCGTACGAGAACGGAATCACGACGTTGCCGGGCTGAGTGGTGCCGTCCCGGTCCAATTCAAACCTGACCTGGACCGGCGGAGTGGCCGTGTTGGCGTCATGGTCGAACGAGACCACGAACACCTCGGGGACGGTCGGCGAGTCGGACACCGGCTGCGACACATAGCCGTCGTACAAGCGACTGGTCTCCGGGTCAATCGAGGTTTCGTCGCCCTGATGAATGTGGATCAAACCGCCGCCGACATGCTGTAATCCCTGCAGCAATCCGCCCAGTGCGGTGCCACGCAGGGCCGTCACGATCTGGTCCGCCACAAAATCCGGAGTGGGCGGGACCGGACCAGCCGGAATTGCGACCCGGATGTTACCCGGAGTGACGCTGGGAGTCGCGCTGGTGTCAAACTCGAAGCGCAGCGTCGTTGCCGGCCCGGTGGCGGGCGTGTAAGTGACGGTGAACGTCTGCGTGTCAAAGACATCGGCGATGCTCGGATTCCCCGTGACTGCCGGAACGGCCAGCGAGAGAATGGTGGCCGGCTGTCCAAGATTGCTCAGCTCCGTGTTCAGCGTGTAACCTTCCGGCGCTCCCAAATGAACCCGGCCGCCACCGACGCTCTTCGCCGACAGCTGCAAGCCGGCCGCCACCGCCGTGGTGTCGCGCAACGCCGCAACGATGGCAGCGGCGATTTCGTCCTGGGTGCTGCCCAGCACAAAGGGCACCCGGATATTCCCTTGCAGGACGTTACCATCCACGTCCAACTCGAAAGTCACAGGGAGGTTGGTCGGATTGTTGGCGTTCCGCACCACAAACCGCTGACTGTCGGACAAGCCGCTGGCCGGCACCTGAATCGCCAGCGAATTCGGCACTTGGATCGAGTACCCGCTGTCGTACTCGAAGCGGACTCGAATGCCCGCGTCGTCCGAGATATCGAAGTACGTGCCGTCCAGGTCGGGCGACCCGGTGGGCGCGTTGATCACGTACCGGTCGCGGTTGTTCAGCCGGACGACATACACTTTGTCACTAGCCCACACGCCGGACGTCGGAGTCAGGCGGATGGTATTCCGGGTGGCGTCGTAACGGTACGTATAGTCGATGCCCTCCTCCAGGAAAACGCCGTCGGCGAAGACCGTCACGGCGGCGCCGGGCAAGCGGCCATCGGGCCCGTTCGGGCCGAGAATGGTGGCATCATTGACGCCCACGCCGGGATAAGGATCGGCCGTTTCGTAACCGTCGACGATCTGGATCAGGAAATGATCGTACGAGCCGGTGGCCAGCTGTACGACCGTGGCCGTCGGGTCGACGTCAAGCCCGTCCGCATCGTCGTCGCGCGGGTTCAGCAATACAGCCGCCGGTCCGATAAAATCGCTGCGGTCTAACGAGCCGCGGTCTTTGAACACGTCCGCACCTTGCCCCTGCGGCGGGGAGACTTTCGGATCGTCGATCCGCAACTGGCCCGTCACGTCCCGCGCCGGGGCCAGGATCGGCGAATTCGAGATGCCCATCGCGGCTTTGACCGTGATGAACTGCGGCCGGTCTTCGAGCGAGTCCACGGAACTGTCGATGGCCGCGGTTAAAGGGGCCGGGAAGAAGTTCCGCCCCCCGGCGTTCACGAACAGCGGGGCGGTATTGGACAGGGGCAGGTTGAAGTCGGCGGTGTCGGGACGCGCCGTCAACGATTCCTCCGGATTGATCCCACCAATCGTCGAGTAGTTCCAGTTGCCCGCTCCGCTGTGCTGGAAGATTTGCGAGCCGACGATGGCGGTTCGCGGGCTGACCCCCGTCGCCTGCTGGCCCTGCGGCTGGTTGTCGGTCTCGATGACCGCGTTCCGCAGGTTGGACAAAACGTTGTTCAGGAGCGTAGGAGTCGCCTCTTCGCTGATCAGCACGCCCGTCTCGCGAAGCACCTGGCTGTCCAAGTTGTTCTGGCCCACGATGGGCGACAGCGCGGTGGCCGGCCCGCTGAGCCGGACGATCTTCGCCGCACCGTAGATCTCCACGTACCGGCGTCCGTCGCCTTGGTTTCGTTGCCCCCCGACCCATTGCTGACGAGGTGTACTAAACACGGGGGTATAGTTGATTCCACTCGGATGAGGGAACTCCGGACCACCGAAGTCCTCGGCGGTAATCCCGTTCAGGGGAAGAGTGCGGAACAGATTCCGGAGTTCATTGGCCATCAGCGGCGTGTTGGCGCGCAGATCGCTCGTTCCGGTGTAGTTGACGGTCGCGGTATTGCCATCGACATCCGTCACCTCCCAACTGGCGGCTTGGCCAAACAGCGGCTGCGTATCAATGAGCCACTTGCGGGGCGCCAGGACGTTGACGTCGATCGAGTAGATTCCGGTCGCGGACGGAGCTTGTCGGCCGCCGAGGCTCAGGGGACTGTACGCATTGTTGCCGGAACCACTGAACGCCACGAAATAGGTTCCACCCTCGCGAGCATAGTTGTAGCCGGCCCGTGCCGTGGCCGGCTCGTCGACATAGAAGTCAATCGTAAACGCAAAGGGGTTGGTGGGGTTGACCGTGACCCGCGGCACGCCTCGTGCCGTGCCGCTGCCGTCCGCGATGAACTCTTCGCCGCGCTCGTTGAACAGCCGCCAGTCCGGCAGGAATTCGTTGCCCGTAACCGTGATCTGCACGTGATCGCCGATATCCATCTGAAACTGATAGAAGTCGACGTCCCAATCCGGATTCTGCGGAAAACTAGTGCCGTCGCCGATCCTCACGTTGTTCGCCCGGAAAAATTCGGGGCTGGCCTGCCGCCCCTGCCGCGTGTCGACGGCGTTGAAGATGGTGTCGTTCGGCTCGCTGACGGGATCCGGAAAGAAGGACGCGGTTCCGTCGTTTCCGACAATCGTGTTGTTGACGATGCGGCCGAACGGCTGTGCGGCCTGCCCGATCGGGACCACGCGGGGTGTCACCGTAAAGGGATTAGGCCCCGGCAGCACGGTGACCTCCCGGGCATGGTCGACGTAAGCCGCCCAGTAACCTCCCACCGTGCGGGACAAGCCGACGTTCGCTTCGGCGACCAGCGTGGTGCCGTTGTCCACGAGGATGCTCCGCGTAATCGCATCCGCGATGGCTTCGGCCAGTTCGGTTTGCTGGCTGATGATGTAGGTGTTGACCGGCTCACTTTCCATCAAGTAGTAAATCGGCACCCGCCCCGTCGTCCAACCATCGCCGTGGAGGGGGTTGTCGGGACACGCTCCGACGACGGCATGGGCGGACAGGTCCTCAAATTCAAACTGCACCGTCGTCCGCCCGACAGTGACGCTAAAAGCGGCCCCATCGCAAAGCAACTCGCCTCCGGCGTTGTCCGGCGGGACCAGCTCATAAGGCCGCAGGTTGCCGCTGAAGTGGATTCCTCCCAAGCCTTCGCCGGAGATTGTATTGTTGACGATCGTGACCCCGGGAGTCATCCCGCCGGCCGCGCCGGTGCCTGTCCGGTTATTCAGTTCCAGCAGGTTTCGGGCCGGGCCGATGTGCGACTGCCCCAACGGGGGCGAGTCTGTGAAGAAGACGCCGTCGCGGGAGTCGATCTCGCGAACTCCGGCATCGGCCACAATGCCGAAGTCCGCCGAGTTAGTAATCGTGTTGGAGTGGATCAGCATCTGGCCTTGATCGCGGAAAAGGTTCGCATCGCCGATGCCGTCGTGCAGAATTAGGAAGCCGGCCGGCCCGCCCGTGACGACGGCATTGCCGAACAGGTTGACCAGATTGCTGCGGCTGGCCGACCCCTGGTTGGTTCCGTCGGAAAGCCCCGCCTGGAGATCGAGTAATCCCTGGACCGAGGGGCTATTGATCGCATCCCGGATGCGGGCGGCGATCACGTAGTCCGCGTCGCTGGGGCTGAACGGCACGCGGACGTTGCCGGCACTGACTAGTCCATTGCTATCGAATTCGAACGTCAACGCGCCGGAGCCGTCGCCCAGTTGGAAGGTCTGAGCGTCGGTCAGGGTGGCCCCTGAGGGCGCGACCAGCGTGGCCTGCTGGGCGAGACGGTCGTTCGTATCGAAGCTCCGTTGCAAGATCAGGCCGTCCGTAAAACGCCCCAGGGCGTCTTGGGCTGCGACGGAAGTGCCGAAATCGGCCGCCTTACGAACCTCCAGTTGGTACGCACCGCTGAGCACTCGGCCCGAAGTATTGTACCCGCTGCGTTGTGAGAAGGTCGTCACGTTGGACCCGTTGGTGATCATCTCGCCACGCTCGGCAAAGCCGATGAGTACGTCGTCCACATGGACACCACTGCGGCCGTTGACGACGCCGTCGGCGGACTGGAACTCGAATTCAAGCCGCAGATCGGCCAGCCCGGCAAAACGATCCAGTTCCATCCTCGCTTGCCGCCACGTGTTCGAGTTATACAGCAGCACTACCCCGGCGCGGATCTCGGCCGAGTTGCTCGAAGCGATCAGTTCGGAACTGCCGTCGCTGCGCCGCACGTACACTCGGAAATAGTCGCCGTCATCGGCGTCCAGGCGGTAATTGAAGTACGCAACGGGCTTGTCTCCGGCCGCGTAGTCCTGCAGGCTGAAGGGATTGGATGGTAGCGTTCCACCGGGAACCAGGCCGCCCAAGTCGTAGTCGCCGGTGGCCTCCTGGCCAAAGTAGAACGTCTGCCCGCCGCCGCCCGTGGTCGTCACGGCCGGATGGTTCTCCACGGAAACCTGCATCACGTAGCTCTTGCCCGTGGGGACCGGTGTCCCGTTGATTCCGCCGTTGGCCGGGAATGACGGCCACCCGCCGACGCCAATAACGTACGTTCCTGGCACGGTGAAGTCGTACTCGATCATTCCATCGCTGACGCTGACACTTCCGCCGGCGCCGGACGAGGGAAGCGAACTAGGCCCCCAGTCCAGCCAGCGCCCCGCTGAATCGAACAGGACCAGATCCAGGTCCACGTCCGTCAGCGGGTCATTTTTCATGCCGTAGTCGATATCGAAGATGCCGCGCGCCGGGACCGTGGTGACCACGAACGAGTAGTAGTCGAAGGTGTCATTGTTGTCGCTGGTCCGCGACGTGACGGTCATGTGCGGAATGGTCGTCGACGTGTTCCCGAAGAAATCGCCGATGTCCGCGTTGAAGTCGAGGCTCCAGACCAGGCCGCCTTCCAGGCTCTGTGCCGACGCAATCGCGTCGTTGGCCTCGAGCTCGAAGACGAAGCCGGCGTTGGTTCCCAGGCGGCTGCCGTCAAAGGCCGGCGTCAGGCCGTGGCCTTGCGTGTTCGACTCCAGCGTCGAGACGTGCCACAGGTTTTGGGGCGAGATGACCGTGCCATCGAAGGCCGGATCGAGCAGCACCGAGACAATCGGGTCCGCGGCGGTGGAGCCACCGGAACTGCCGATGTGGTCATCGGCGATCCGGACTACGGAGTCGATGGGTTCGAGCCGGACCGTCGGAACCGACAGCACGTCCGGCAGCATTTGATCTGAGACGACCGCGACGTAATACGTGCCTTCCGGCAGCTCAACGCTGCCGATGAACGGGTCGAACAAGCCGACGGAGCCGCGCGACAGGTCCCAGACGCCCGCCCGGTCGCCGGCCGGCAGTACCGGCTCGGGCCGATCGTCCGCGAGGTTGGAATCGCGGCCGATCAGCACCGGCACGATGTTGTTGTCGGAGATCTGACGGAACACGACGATGGTCGTGTCGGGGCGGCTGAGCCCGTCCGCGTAGTCGATGTCAAAGGCGACGGCCCCGTGATGAGCCGATGGATTCGAGATGTTCTCGTAGGTGACGTCAAACCTGTAGAAATCCACGTCCAACGCGTTGGACAGGGCGCCCGCAACCGACAGCGTCACCCGGTCGGAGGCAAACAAGTTGCCCAATTCCTGCGGCCGCTGCCCGGGAACGAGCGGATCGACGAAGGCGGTGCCGTTTCCGGCGCGGAGCGGGTCCGTCCCTTCGTCCTCGGCGGCTTCGCCCAGCAGGGGCGAATGGCCGGGCAAACCGATTACCTCGACGCCGTTCTGGGCGTAGCGGATGTCCGCATAGCGTACCGTCGAGCCGGGGACTTCGTCGGTTTCCCGCATGCGGACCTGCAGGCGATACAGACCGGAAGTCAGTCCTTGGTCCAGCTGCGTCTCGTCCTGAAGGTCCGCCGGAGAATCGCCGGCGTCCAGGTTGCTGGTCCGCACGCGGAAGAGGTACGAACTGCGGCCGCCCGCGGCACCGGGCAGCACGATCCGCAACCCGGCGTCGCGCGAGTTGGTCCCCCAGATATCCTTGGGCAGCCCCGAGGCGTGGTGCGGCTGGTACGTGTCGTTTAACTTCTGCAGCGGGTTGACGTCGCCGTCGGCAATCGCGGACGAGGACCATACGTCCCCGCCCGTCTCTTCCTGCGACTGGTCGGATTGGGCAATCAGCCGGCCGCTGGCATCCAGCACGTCGATCACGGTGTCCAGGGCGTACCGTGTACGATCGATGTCGAGCCAGATTTCGGTCCCCGCCTCGGCCGTAAAGCTGTAGTAGTCGACGTCGTTGCGGGCGTTCAAGAAGCCTTGAATCTCGAAGCCCAGCCTCAGGTTGTCGTCACCACTGTACTCGTCGGGCGCCAAATCGCCTAGGAATTGAGCCCGCGACGGTATGCCGTTCAAGCCGGGCGCCATTTCTTCCGGAACGGACAGTTCGAGCACGATCTCCACGTTGCGGTCGTGGCTGTTCTGGTCCAACCGTACGCTCCGCCAATCGCCCGCCTGCGGCGTCGAGCGGGAGCGGTTGTTGTTGGTGTCTTTCTGGGGCCGGCCGTCGGGCTGGACGCCAGCGCCGACCGTGTCGTCGTGAATCGACGTCAGCACCACGGGAAAACCCGGCTGCCCCAGCACGTACACGGTGCCGCCGATGCGGTCCGCGGTGTCCGTCGGCTGTCCCGTCGCCGTAAATCCCGCCCCGATCGTTGGGTTCCGGTTGTACGCGTCATTTAACACCCCGGGGCCGGAGATCTTCACCACCAGGCTTTCGTTCGAACTGCTTTGCAGCCGCAAGCCGCCCTCGACGTGCAAGTTGGAAACCCGCACTTCGTCATACAGGATGTGGACGATGTCGGTGTCGTCCCACACGCTCTCGGTCGACAACGTAAGCCCGACCGGCCTGAGGGTGTCGTCCCGGGGATCCGCCGGCGTGTTCGCGTTCCAGACGGCCGCCGTGCGGATCTCCATCCCGTTGGTGCCCCTCCAATCCGGCAACAAGTTTCCGTTGTTGTTCCGGACCAGGTTGCCGGCACTATCGGTCTGGTTGCCGTTGTCGGCCAGCTGGTTGCCGCGGATCAACGGCCCGCGGTTGTCGCGGTACAGCGTTACCTGGTCGATCCCGCCCGTCGCGCGGCCGGGATCGGAGAGTTGCTCGGCGGTGAACGAATCGAGATTAATGCTGATCGCAACATCCTCGTTATTGCGAATGGTGTTGTTGAGGATCACCGGTTGCGCGCCGCGGACAAAAATCGTGGCGCCGCTGTCGTACCGCACGCCGGAGATCATCGTCGCCCCGGCGTTGACGCCGCGGCCGAAGCGGTGAGCTGACCCCTGGCCGCCCGTGCCGAGCGCGTTCTGCTCGATCACGCTGTTGGCGATCCGGGCGTCGGCCTGATGGATCTCGATCACGTTGAACCCTGTGAACGTGCCCTCGATCTTGTTGTTGTTGCCGCCGCCGAAGGCCAAGTAGACTTGATCCAGATTCAGTTGGCCCATCGGCCCGGCCCAGAGGCCGCCCCAATCGCCCGGCGAAGGACTGGCCTCATTCGGCCCGTCGTCTTTGTTTGTGTCGAAGGTCCCGCCCGCTCCGTACTTGTCGTCTAACTTGGACGTGAAGATGATCTTCCGGTCGTCCAAGCCCTCGGCAATCAATTGGGCTCCAAAGGTGATTTCGATCCGCGCCCCTTCCAGCTTGAGCACCGTGCCGGGATCGATCTTCAGCCGGCCGTCGGGTCGAGCCCGCACCACCCCCGTCAGCCGCGGGTCCAGCGCGACAGGTTGCCCGTCCGCGCCGTTGATGACCGTTCCGTCGTCGGTAAAAGTCGTGCCGGAGGAAATTTCGCCCGCCAGGACAAAGGTCCCAGCGCCGCCCACCGAACTGCGGAAGATCTGGAGCTTGCCCAACGGCGGAACCGCCGGCAGACCGGCCAAGTCCACCACCAAGATGTTCCCCGGCGTGGCCGGCGACGTGACGATGATACTGCTCGTCGGATCGGATGCCGGCCCCGTTTCACCGGCCGAGTTCACCGTGACGACGCGATAGGCATACGTTCCCGGAGAAACGCCGGGAGCGGTCGGCGGCAATTCCAACGCGGCCAATGTCGTGGTAAGCACCGAGGGTGGATCACGATCCAGCACACTGATGTCCGGAGAGGACGGGACGCCGCCGCGGTCAATGTAACCGGCGTCGACGGCATCCAATTCGGCGATCAAGTTAAAGGGCCCGTTCCCGTCGGCCTGGCTGCGGTACAGCCGGCGAGCCACAAAGTTCCCGCTAACCGGAGGCAGACCGCTCAATTGCACGGTGCCGCTGCCGAACGTTAGGGTCACGGATCCCGTCACCTCCGAGGGCCGCCCCTCAAACCCGTTGCGGTCGACGAAGACTAGCTTGTAAGCATACGTACCCGAGGGCAGACTGCCGCCCACCTGCGGCGCCAGCGTCACTAACTCGACCGGCGGACGCGACGTTTCCAACAGCGCCCCGCCCGGCTCGCCCTGGATCTTGAGGTTCTCGGCCAGCACATGGACGATGTCGATGTCATTGAAGCGGCCCGGCACGCTCAGCGACCGTAATTCGGTACCCGCCGGTGTCTGAATTCGCACGAACAGGCCGTTGATCGAGTTCTGCAGCAGAATGTTGCCGTGAATATCCGGTCCGATCCGTTCATAGTCCGGCGTGAACTGATTGACCAACTGGTACTGCGGCGCGAGGAAGTTGGTCTCCTCAAAGCTATTCGGGTCCGCCGACATGGCCGCATCCGAACTGGAGGTGATGCGATTAAAGGCGATGGTCGGCCGCATCTCGATCATTTGAATCGGATTGACCACCTGGTCGACATTGTCGATCCGGACCTGGCCACCGCCGTAGCGGATATCGGCATGGCTGACATAGTTCAGGAAGATGCCTTCACTCTCGTAATTGAAACGTGCGTCCGCGTTGTCCAGATCGGCCTTGAACAAGATCCCCCCCCACTCGCCGGCGGTGGGCGTAGTCGTGGGGGCGTAGGTGTCGCGGCCGATGGTCTCATCCATCCACGAGGTGAAATAGACTCTCTCGAGCGGCGTGCCGAGTACCTGCAACGAGCCAGCGCTGCGATCGACGCCCGCCGACGAACTGCCGACGCCAATCCGCGCCCGCCGCAGCTTGAACACGGCCCCGGCATCGATCATCGCCGTGACGCCCTGGGGCACCGACATCTCGGAACCGTCGGGCAGGACGGACGGGCCGCCCGACGCCCCCGCTCCGATTTCGTAGGCAAAGTTGTCCTGCAGCGTTGCCCGGTTACCGTCGGAGCCGCCGTTGCCGACAATCCGCACGATGTCGCCCGGTACTGTCGCGGCAAACGCCGTCGAGATATTGTCAAACGGCTTTTCCAGCGTCCCGCGGAGGTTCGTTCCTGATGTCTTGTCGACGAAGATCGTCTTGCCATCCAGTTCGATGCCGACGGCGCTGCCGCTAAGCAGCGCAACCCGCTCGTCCTTCAGCGTGATGCTTGTTCCGTCCTGCGTCGCCGTCACGGCCAGGCCCGAACCGTTAATCGCGTTGTACAGCTGGTTGGCCATGGCGAGCGCCGAGGTCGGCACCAAGCCGGTGGTAAAGGGGATCCACGTCGCCGACGGATTGGCCAGGCTACCGTTGCGGTCGAACTCGAACCGGCGCACGTTGCCGAAGGCATCCTCGATCGTCATCGTCTGGCCGTCGACGTATGTATTCCCGTCGCCGGTCACGCGCAGTACGCGATCCAGCGGCCGTGTCTGGAACCAGAAGTTGAACACGCCGCCGGGCGTACCGTCCGCGTCGCCGTCCAGCGGCGTCCCCGGCCGGTTCTCGTCGATCCGGTCCAAATCGCTGATCGTGTCGTCGTCATCTACCTGCGAGCGGAAATTCAGCCGCAGTTCATAGACACCTTGCGTGGTCCCGCCAAAGCCGGTGTCTTCAATGACCGGATCGAAATCCGTGTTGCCGGCGGCCGTCACGCCCAGGTAGTACGTGCCGCTGCCCAATTCCAGGCTGATGTACGAATCGGAACTGTAGTAGTTGTCGTTGCGGGAAATCAGCTCCCGCTCATAGCCCACGATCTGCCCGTTGGCGTCCCGGAGTTCCACCTCGCGGTACAAAGATAACACCGTGTCCAACTCGCTGGAATTCGGCAGCCGTTCGGCAAACGATTCCGCCGTCAGCAAGCCTTTCTTCTTCTCGTCCAGTTGCTGGTCATTCAGGTCGATCTTAAAGCGGAACAGATCAATGTCGTTGCTATCCGGCCGATGAATATACTGGCCGTGAAGGATGTCGGCGTTTCCCGGGAAAATCGGTTCGGGTGGGCGGCTGCCGAACAGGCTGGTCGGAGCGCTGTCGAAGCCGTCCCCGGAGTAGCTTACGAAGGTGCTGCCGGCGGAATCGCTCCGATCGGATCGATTGGAGAAGTAGAAATTGCCAAAGTTGTCGCCAGACGAGTTCACAAACGGCTCGGACGAGTCGAAGGCCATCAGATTGGTCACCGGCAGGTCGTTGGCCCGCTGCAGACCCAGCATCGCGCCCAACCCCACCATGATCCGTTGGAACCAATCGGCCCCGTAATCGCTATTCCATTGCCGATTGCTATCCAGGATGATCATCCCATTGACGTACGACGGGTCGACCCGGACGATGAAGTCATAGTCGGAAAATCCGGAAGCTCCCGTGGGCAAAGCATGATTCATCACGTTCGGATCGTTCGGGTCCAGCGCCCGGGGGTCGCCCGTGACAAAGGTCAATCCCAAATCGGCGGTTTCCAGGAACTGGATACCCAGGTGCTTGGCCCACATTTCCACGGCCTCTCGGGCCCGGGTCTTCTGCTTTTCCGTGATCAGATTCGAGAGCGGATTTCCCTGGGCGTCGTAGCCATACACTTGCCGGAAGTTATACGGGATGGTCGTGACGCCGTCCTGCACGTCCGGACCAAAGTTCGGATTAATGTGTTGCTCGAACCCGCTGCCCACCTCGGTGGGAATGTCGCGGTGCCCAGGCTCGTCCTGCCCGCCCGGCAGGTCCAAGGGGAATGGCTGCGGATCGATAGACGAGGAGACAAGCAGACTCTGGCCGCCAAGTTCGCCGAAGTCGTAGGCGGTGTCGTAGCTCGACCCCAAGCCCAGCACGCGCAGCGAGCGCGCACCGCCACCGACAATCGACTTGGATTCGTCTCCGCTACGAACCGAGGTCGCGATCAAACGAGCCGCCGCTGAATTGCCGTTCACCGCATCCGCCAGCTGCTGGGCCGTCGTTCCATCCGCGTTCAAGACAACTTGAATCGTGTTTTCAGCAACCGTGACCGTCGGCGATACTCCCGCCCCGAGGGGGGATTCGGTGAAGGACAAGACGACGGCTTTGCCGAAGTCGCCTGTCGCAGTAAATAAGACCGAGACTGCGCCGCCGGTGCCAAAATCCGTGGAGGACTGAACCGCGGGACGCACAGACAGCGGCGGCAGCGGCAATTCTTCATCAGTGCCCACGCGCAATCGCCACGTCCCGGGACCGATCGCCGTTCCGGCATCGGGGCCCGACGGAATCGGCAGGGTGTCAAGATCCCCGGCAAAGTGCAAGGTTGCGGTGTCCGCCACCGGATCGTACTGGACCGACGCCGGGAAGAAGGTGATGTCGTCCGTGTTTTTGACCGAATCTCGCGTGTAGATCAAACGATAGAACTCAGGGTTCTCCGCCGAACGTTGCGTCGGCTTGCCCGTCGCATCGTCCTCGATGAACAGGCCGTCATCGTTGAAGTACACAACGATCTGATCGCGGGACTGCTGAAGGATCGTATTGAGCGGATTCGCCGGGTTGGGCACCCGTGTGACTGGCTGGGGGACGACTGCCAGCACTTGGGGAGCCAACTCCAAGGAGAATCCGATTACCTGATTTGCCCCATTGTCGATTCGGTCGTCGGTCAGGTCTCCAAATGCCTCGCCACGCGTGTTCCTTAACGCGGTGATGCCCCGTAGCGTGTCGTCGATCCCGTACAACTCAATGCGATACAGATCATCCGGAAGACTTTCGGCCAAGCGGACGATCACCTCGTTCTGATTCGGTGCCGCTCCAACACCGATGTAGCCCGGCGTTACGTCCACAAGGCCATTGGAAAAATCGCCATCGAGACCACTGCGGGCAATCCGTATTCCATTCAGTGTATTGGGGTCGATTTGTTGATTTTCATCGAAGCGAAAGATCAGCTCCCGCGGCGCAATGCTGCGCACGCCGCTGCCATCGAGCGGAAGGAGCTCTCCATCCGTCGGCTGGATTCCCGCCAGTTGCGGACCAACGACCGCCAACAGCGCTCGCTCTTCCAGTTTCTCCAGCAGGAACTCACGTTTAGCAGTCCGTTTTCGCTTGACGCGATCCTGACGATGCTGTTTCCAAGACCCGAAAGAAGATCCACGCGAGCTTCGGATGGCCATAAATCAGCCCTTAAGGGTACACGCGACTGAGCTTACTGCGACTGCGCAAAATCCCCACTCTGCGCAACCATGATTGAGACTATCGGTATCGTAATCCAAACTAGCTCAGTGCAACTTCACCACGACGCAAAATCAGCGCAAGCTGAATCGGATCAGCATTTTTCAACGATTATAACCGCTACGTCGGTCAACACAAGAAAACGGTGATAACAGCAACAAACGCCATTTCTTCGTTGTTTTCTGAGCAACCCACGAATCGCCAAAGGCCTGGGGCGACCACACTGGCGAATCTCTCGCTGAGGTCCCCAAGCGAGAGTTTACCGCAGTAAAGATGGGGTTCAACGCGGAAAAGTTCCGCCTGTTCGTCTAGGGAACGTCGGTGCAAAGTGGCTGCGGAGGCCGTCTGTCAAGCCGCTCTACAAGCGGCAAGACTGGCCAAAAACAGACGCAAAGACGGGCATCACCCCACAGATGTACTTCCCACTCGCGGGAACACCTGGATTCAATTGGGCAGCGCGCGGTTCAGAAGTTAATTGACAGCGCGCAGCATTACATGCGTGAAGTGGTGGTAACACCCCATGCAAACAGGGCGTGTCACGAGAAAAACAGTTCGTTTCTCCAGATTAACTGTTGAAGTTCTTGGCAATGTGGGTAGTCTGGGTAATTGTTGACTATCTATCAAGTCAGTACGCCGGGGAATTCACTGTGGCTTCAGAAGTTGTCGAATTGTCTACCGAGCTTGACGCTGATCCAACTGCTTCGTGCGTTCGGGCGTCGGCAGTTAGCGAAAAAGCCCTCGTGATCAGCCGCGATGCAATGTTGGCTCAGAAACTACAAACGTACCTGCAGCAGGATTACGGGTGCGATGCCGACTACGTGAATAGCTATTTTGCGGCCGAGCAGCGTCTGCGGAGCGGCGGCCGTCAATGCGTATTCTTGGATCTGCGTCCCGATCATCATCAGGAGGACCCCAAGTCGCTGCTGGATTTCCTGGTGCGTCAAGACCGACGCAAGAATCCGGTCGTTTCCATTGGCTGTGACGGGTACCGTTGCGAGTGGGCAGACGTGGCGGATTCCACCGTGAGCGCCCATCTGCGGTTGCCCTTCGACCGCAATCAACTGGAACGCGTCCTGCGGCAGGATTTGGTGGCGAGCCTGCGGACAAAACCCATCGCAACGACGGATTGCCGACAGGTTCAAACCTCACACATCACCTACCGCACGTACACCGCCCAGGTTTTTCAAATCCTTGAACATCTGACCCGTGTCGCCGTGCATGACGTAACAATTCTTCTGGTGGGAGAGACGGGCACCGGTAAGACCACACTGGCGCGGATGGTACACGATCTCTCGCCGCGGGCGCAGGGACGATTCTACGCCCTGGCTTGCGGAGCCCTTCCGCCGGAGTTGATTGAGAGCGAATTGTTTGGCCACGTGAAAGGCGCTTTTACCGGAGCTGAACGAAACAAAGAGGGCAAATTCGAGATCGCCAATAGTGGCACCCTGCTGTTGGACGAAATCGATTGCCTGGATCAGAATCAGCAGATGAAGTTGCTGCGAGTCATAGAGACGGGCGAGTTCGAACGGGTCGGCTGCAACGAGACTCAGAAGACCGATGCCCGGCTGATCGCCGCGTCCAACGTGGACCTAAAAGGTCTGGTAAACCAGGGCCAGTTCCGCCCGGATCTCTATTATCGCCTGAGTGTGCTGGAATTCAAAGTCCCTCCGCTCCGCGAGCGTCCCTTCGACATCGTGCCGCTAACGCTCGGTTTCGTTGAGGAATTCCGCGAAAAACACGGCATCACGATTCGCCGCATCCATCCCGAGTTCCTTCAGCGGCTTCGTTACTACGATTGGCCAGGCAATATCCGCGAGTTGAAGAACCATGTTGGCCGAGCAGTCCTGTTCAGCCACAACGGTCAACTGACGCCTGCCGATTTAGCCCCCAACATTTTAGACGCCACCGAACACGGCCCCGCAGAGAAACGCCAGCTTCGATCTGGCAACACGCTTTCGGAGCGGGTCGCCAGCACCGAGCACGAGTTGCTGGTCCGAGCGTTGGAAGAACATGGACACAACCGTACGGCAACCGCCAAGGCTTTGGGGATCAGCCGTGTCGGCCTGTACAAGAAAATGAAAAAATACGGCATGTTGGAGCCGAAACGAAGTCGAGTTGGTGTGGCACTGGCAGAGTGAAAGACCCTCCTAACACTGCTCCAACGATGCAGGCAGGTGCAGCGATTGCAACTGCTAACTCACTTCGCGGGGGGAAATCGTGCTAAGTTCCGTTTTCAAAAAGGCAATGTTGTTCTTGGCCGTTATCACCTTTAGAGCTTTGGCTGCAGCATCGCGAGAAAAACGGATGAGCGAGATAATTCCTGATTTGGCAAGCGGATTCGCGAAACGAGGCGGACCGATGCGGCCCTGCCAGGATCAAACAGGACTAAAATCTAGTCAGTCGGTATGAAATGTGCCACGGAATCGCCGGGGTTAGTGCGCACTGGCAACGGATACAAACTTATATTGGAGCGTAACATGCACCAGGTGTTTTCCATGATCAGCAAACGCATGGCAGTTCTCAAACGCCTGCTGACGGAAGCGGATGGCTCGGTGTTTGTCGAATACCTGCTGTTGTTAACATTGGTGGGCATCGGCGTGATTGTCGGCTTGGCGGCCGTCCGAACCGCACTGATCAATGAGTTGGTGGACTTGGCGACCGCTATCAGTTCGATTGCCTGTCCGTAAGGTCGATCCCACGCGCCGCATCCTCCGGGATGCAGTACCGAGGCCGTCAGTTGGACATGGAGCGGGTGGCCCAGATAGCGCTTCGCAAGGAAGCCGCGGCCGTTTGTCTCGTTTTATTCGCAGGTGAGGAACTAGCGTGTCAGCAAGCACGGAACTTCAAGAAAGCCCGGTCATAGCGCCGGCGAGTTCGCTCGCCCTTCAACGGTTTGCCGTCCACTGGACGGCAATTCCGATCGTCGGCTTCTTCGCCGCTTTCTACGTCTATCTCAGCTATATTCCGTTATTCTACACCGATATCTGGGGCCACGTCAGTTATGGCAAGTGGATGCTGGAACATCGGGCTCTGCCAACGGAAGATCCGTTCCTGCCACTTTCCAAGGGGATGCGCGTGGTCGACAGCTCTTGGCTGAGCCAGCTCCTGTTGGCCTGGGGCGACTCCTGGAACGGCGGCGAGGCGCTCATCCTGATGTACTCTGTGACAAATTGGTGTACGTATTTGCTCCTTTGCCGAGCGTTCTATTTGCTGAGTGGCCGGCTGAGCCTTGCCATGTTTGGGACGCTGCTGGCGCTGTTCATCAACTTTGGGCGTCACGGGATCATCCGTCCTGAGATGTTCGGCGGTCTCTGCATGGCGGTCCTGATTTGGATGCTCGTTCGGGGTGAGCCGTGGCGTTCTCGCGCCGCCCTTTTCTCGGGACGGGAGGCGGAAGATGCCAAGCAACCTTGGGTCCTGTGGGTCGGGGTTCCGGTACTGTTTGTCGTGTGGGTGAACCTCCATGGTTCCTTCCTCCTGGGAATTGTCGTGCTGGGATGCCACGCCGTCGGACGAGCGATCGAGGTGGCTTGGAGAACCCGCAATCCGTTGGCGGTGTTGAAAGATCGGTGGGTCGTCCGTTGGGCCTTCTTAACCGAACTGGCTGTCGTGGCATCGTTGGTGAACCCCTACGGCATGGATCTGATCATCGAGGCGGTTCTGTTCGGACGAAACCCGAATCTGAAGGATATTCTCGAGTGGTACAGCCTGAAGCTTATCGACGCCGAGGGAATCCAGTTTGTCTTGATAACGCTGTTGTGGATCGCTCTGTATCGGTTCAGCCGCCAGCGAGTTTCCGTCGTTGATTTGCTGCTGCTGTTGGTGTTTGGCAGTGGGGTGGCTGTCGCCATCCGTATTATCGGCTGGTACGCGCCGCTGTTCAGTCTGTGCATGATGCCTCACGTCACCGACATTGGAGTCCGGTTCCTGGATCGATTCCAGCAGCGATTTGCCTGGGCCCGCGCGGTTTGGGCCGTGCCGCCCAAACTGGTTTACACCATGGTTTGCTTGTTGTTCCTCTGGTGCGGCTTTGCGATTTCGCCTGCGGGCGGACAGTTATTGGGCTCAAAACCGCGCCCGCCGGAATTGGTGTATAACTCAGGCACCCCCATGGCAATAACGGAATACATCCGCGCGAACCCGCCGCGCGGCTTGGTGTACGCGCCGCAATGGTGGAGCGATTGGTTGGCATGGGCGGGACCGCCCGGCCTGCAAACGGCCGTGTCCACGAATATCCACTTGGCGCCCAAACTGCTTTGGGACGGATACATGCGGGCGTCCAAAGGCGAAACCTATTGGGATGACCTGCTGGACCGGTGGAATGTGCAGATGGTCGTCGTTGACAAGGACCAGCAGAAGAGACTGACCAGCGAGATCCGCGGCTCGGCATTGTGGGAGGTTGTTTACGAGGATTCCCTAGGGATCGTGGCCGTGCGGAAAAACGCGACCACCGTGGGCGGCGCGGCCGCGCCCGCCTCGCCCCGGTTCGAGAAGGAGGCAAGCAAGCAATGACTCGCATACTCCGCGGCGATTGGCGCCGCATCGCTTTGTTCGCGGTCGCGCAGGTGATCATCATCAGCGGCATCGTCACGGCCGCCTCGATTCGCTGGCGCGACAGACAAGCAGCTCGCGCGTTGCCTCCGCTCCGCGAACAGGCAATCACCCTGGACCCGTTGTATGACCATCCCTGGATGGCTTCCGACGAACAGTTGGAGGCGACGCTGCGAAAGCTGTATCCGCGGCTTCGCGGGCCGGAACCGAAGATCAACTACGTCGACCACGCCTATCGAATCTGGGGGCCAGACGCCGTGTTCGACGTTCCCGAGGCCCTGTCGGGCAGGGAAATGCGCGATATTCTGCTGAATCACGAGCGGTTCGCCAAGGTTTGGCCGAGGACCACGCCGTTTTTGCAGAAGAACAAGGAGGACCGCTGGTGTATACGCACGAAGGAGGGGCTGGCCACAGCCAGCCATACCGATCATTCACTGGCCAGCATTTCTGAGACAGGTATCTCGCGGGACTACCCGGTGATTACGAGCGAAGGCCGGACGACGTTTGCAGAACTCGTGGAAACCTCGTTGAGCGACTTCAGCGTCGATCAGATGGAGTACGAGTGGTCGATCCTGACGTACACCGTGTTCATCCCGCCGACGACGACGTGGATCACGTCCGAGGGGCAACAGGTCACGTTTGACCTGCTGGCCGAGCGTTTGATGCGCGAGATGCTGCCGGACGGAGTCTGCTTCGGTCATCATCGGATGGCGGCGCTCGTCACGATGCTGCGGGTCGATTCCGACGTTACCCCGATTCTGGCCCCCTCCATGCGGCAACGGATCATCAAGTACCTGACAGTGGTTTCGCAGCAACTGGTCAAGACCCAGCATCCGTACGGCTCTTGGGACGACGGTTGGATCGGAACGAAGCCGCAAGTCAAAGAAGGCGAGGAAGCGATCGCGGGCGACGTGTTGAAGAATCGGATTATCTCCACGGGGCACATTTTGGAATGGCTGGCCTGGGCACCGGAGGAGGTGCATCCGCCGCGAGAAACCCTGACTCGAGCCGCGCAGTGGGTGATCCACGCCATCGAGCAGCAGGAACTCAGCGAGATCAAAGAACAGTACGCATTTGCCACCCACGCAGCCAATGCCCTCGCCCTATGGCGAAAAACCACGCCGACGGAATTCATGAAACTGAGGCTGGATAAATCGAAAATGTCAACGCCCGCCACTGCCGGGCAACCAGCCGACCGTCCAAAATCGCCTGCTGAAAATCAAAAGAACCGCGACACCTGACGCCGCGCCGGCAGGCTCGGCCATCTGCCAGCGGCGCTTTTTCGGTCGAATTGAGCTCAAACTTCGGAGATGACAAGCCATGTTGAACAGCACTGCCAAACGATTGTGGAGCGATGAGTCCGGCTTCATCGTGTCGGCGGACTTGATTCTGATCAGTACGATTCTCGTGATCGGGCTGCTGGTGGGCCTCGTGAGCCTGCGCGATCAGATCGTGCAGGAACTCGGCGATGTCGCCGTCGCCGTGGGAAACTTGAATCAGAGCTATTCGTTTGCCGGCCAAAACGTCACGTTTGCCGGTTTCACGTTCACGGTCGCAGGGAGCAATTTTGCGGATCAAAGTGATTTCTGCGAGTCGGGAAGCGGTAACGAGGACAATACCGGTTTAGGTCTCAGCGTGATTGTCGGCGCCACGAACGAGTAACCATGACTGTTGCTGGGAACGCAGCCGAGCCCCTAACGAGGAAATATGGTCATGAATAACAGCCGCACCGTCAGTCAGCTCCGATATTGTTCATTCGCCCTTTGGAACGACCAAGGCGGCGAGACTTCGACCTTGTCGCTGATCCTAATCTGCACGATTATTGCGATTGGCGCGACGGTGGGACTCACCGCTTTTCGCGACCAAGTTGTGCAGGAACTCGGCGACCTTAGTGTGGCGATTGAGAGTCTGGACCAATCGTTTAACGCTGGATCCTGTGGGTCGTTCGCGGACACCGTGCCACCCGCGCCTATTCCGGGTGCGCCTCCCGACTCGATCGGATTCGTTCCGTAACGCGTCGGGCCGCACGAAATCAGCCAGACGCACGCCGGGGGCTCGCTGCTAACCTTGTACCGGCGTGCGTCCTTCCGTTTCTTGGCATTCCGCCTGGCGTCGTCAGCCCGGTATCGACGCGAATCTCCAAGATGGTACACTCGTCCAGCGTCTCGCATTGGAAGGAAGGCAAAGTCGTGACGAGCCACAGGAAGAACCAAGTCAGTTGCCGGCCGGGATCTCAAGCGGCACCGCAGCGTGGAGTTCTCTCGGTTCTCGCTCAGCGAGCCATGGCGATCGATTCCTCAGCCCAACTGCCCAGTGTCACCGTTCGGACCGCGACCTTTCATCCGCTGTTATACCGCAAACGCATCGACCGCTGTGACGCAGCTCGGCCTGGAGATTTAGTCTCGGTGTACGGCCCCGGCGATCTGTTGATGGGATACGGCCTGTATAACTCGCGGAGTGAAATCGCCGTTCGCATGTTGTTTTCGGCGGGCTGTATGCCGGACGAGGACGGCTGGCGGCAGAAACTCTCGACCGCCGTCTCGCTGCGGCGCGATCTGCTGAAGCTGGACGAGACGACCGACGCCTATCGCGTCGCTCACGCCGAAGCGGACGGTTTGTCGGGACTGGTCGTCGACCGCTATGGAGACGTACTTTCGGCCGAAGCGTTCAGCCTGGGGATGTATCAGCGGGCGGATGCAATCCTCGCTCAACTCGCGCCGCTGTGCGGCACGCGGCACACGCTCGTGCGGGCTAGTCCGCAGTTCTTGAGCCAGGAAGGCTACGATCCGCCGCCGCTGTCCTCGGCCGATCTGCCGGAACAAGTCACGATCCACGAGTATGGCACGCGGTTTCGCGTGCGGTTTGCCGGCGGCCACAAGACAGGGTTCTTTTGTGACCAGCGCGAGAATCGGCGGCGGCTTGCCGAGTTCTGTGCCGGCCGCACGGTGCTCGATTTGTGCTGCTACACCGGCGGTTTTGCCGTCCAGGCGAAGAAGCTCGGCAATGCCGCGGAAGTCACCGGAGTCGATTTGGACGAGGAGCCCCTGCAACTCGCTCGCGAGAACGCCAATCTGAATCAGGTCCGCGTTCGCTTTGTGCAGAGCGACGTGTTCATTTACATGCGCGAGATGTTGCAGCAGGGCCGGCAGTACGACGTGGTGGTGCTCGATCCGCCAAAGCTGATCCGCAACCGCGCGGAATTGGAGGAGGGCACGCGCAAGCATTTTGATTTGAATCGCTTGGCCATGCGGCTGGTTCGGCCCGGCGGCGTGCTGTTGACGTGCTGCTGCTCCGGCCTGCTGCAGGAAGCCGATTTTCTCCGTTTGCTATGTTCCGCTTCGTATCAGGCAGGACCCGTGACGGAGGCGGCGACGGCAGAACGCGCCGAACGCCATGCCTCGCGGCCGATGCAGATCTTGGCCCGCACCGGCGCGGCCGCCGACCATCCGGTCGCCGCCGGGGTGCCGGAAAGCGAGTACCTGAAAGCCGTTTGGATGCGAATCGGGTGACGCGGAGTCCGCCGGTGATAGGGCATCTGGACGGATCCCATCGCTGGGGATGATTTGTCCGGGACGGCAGGCGACGTAACGACGCATCCTGACCGACTTTACTTCCTGGCTGCGGCGTGCTAACGTAAACGCGTGACGGAGCAGGAATCGCTGGCCTCTGCGTGCAATTCGGCAGCCCCCGGCGGCGGTGTCCTCCGCCCCGTGCCCTTAAATCACGAAACCTTTAGCCGTCAGAGGAGTCCCCCCATGTCCCGAATGACTCGTCGTCGTTTCCTGCACACCTCGGTCGCCGCGGCGGCCGCGTTTTCCACGGCTCCTCACATCGCCAAGGCGAAAGATCCCAACGGTAAATTGGGCGTGGCCATCGTGGGCGTCCGCGGGCGAGGCGGCGATCACATCGGCGGCTTCCTAGGCGATCCGCGGACGGTGATCCTGTACTTGGTAGATCCCGACGAAAAGGTCGGACGCGGCCGGTGCGAGCAAGTTGGAAAGAAGCAGGGGTTTCAACCCAAGTACGTCCGCGATATGCGCGAGGCATTTCAGGATCCGGCGGTCGATCTGGTCAGTTCGGCGACGCCAAATCACTGGCACGCGTTGAGTGCCATCTGGGCGATGCAGGCGGGCAAGGACGTATATGTCGAGAAGCCGGCATGCCACGACATCGCCGAAGGGACGGCTATGATCGCCGCCGCCGCCAAGTACGGCCGCATCTGCCAGGTGGGAACGCAGTGCCGGTCGCATGAGGCGATCCGTCAGGCGATGCAGTTCGTCCACGACGGCGGCATCGGCGAAGTGAAACTCGCACGCGGCTTGTGCTACAAACGCCGCAAGTCGATCGGTCCCAAGGGGGACTATCCGGTTCCGGTTGAAGTTGATTTCGAGCTGTGGTCGGGACCCGCTCCATTCACGACACCCAAAGTCACGCGGGAGCAGTTTCACTACGACTGGCACTGGCAGCGGCTGTACGGCAACGGCGATTCGGGCAACCAAGGCCCTCACCAGACCGACATCGCCCGCTGGGGTTTGGGCATGGACCGGCACCCGATCAGCGTCGTTTCCTACGGCGGCCGCCTGGGCTACCAAGCGGAACGTAAAGACGACAGTTATGTGGACGCAGGCGACACAGCAAACACGGAGGTATCGATTTTTGATTACGGCGACAAGTGCCTGGTGTTCGAGACCCGCGGCTTGTCTGTCGATAACTGCGCCGACGAGGAATTGAACCGCCTGTTCGGCAGCAGCTCAGGCGGCAAGGTCGGCGTCGTGTTCTACGGCAGCGAGGGTTATCTGGTCCAACGGACCTACGAGGATTGCGAAGCGTTCGACAAGACGTTCAAATCCATCAAACGTTTCCGGGGCGGAGGCGATCACTACGGCAACTTTATCGACGCGTGCCTGAGCCGCAAACCGAACGACTTGAACGCCGCGATTCGCGAAGGCCACCTGTCGGCGGCGCTGGCCCACCTGGGCAACATCTCGTACTACCTGGGCGAAACCAACCGGGTGTCGGCTGACGAGGCGGAAAAGGCCCTAGCGGGCGTCAAGAGCCTGGACAACAACGCGGCTACGCTCCAGCGGACACTGCAGCACTTGAAGGACAACGGCACGGACTTGGCCAAGTACCCGCTCTCGATGGGCCCGCTGCTCAAGTTCGACCCGGCCAAAGAAGTCTTCCCCGATTCGCCCGAAGCCACGGCGATGGTCACCCGCGAGTACCGCGAAGGATTCGTCTGTCCGGCGGCCGACAAGGTTTGACGGGTTCGATACACGACTCTGCCGCCAACCGTAGGGCCAACGTCCCGCCCCGGGCTTTTGCCGACGGGCACATGCTCTGGTCGGTTGGTCGTTGTTCGTAAGACGCGAGCGGATCGCCGCTAGCTCCCCGCGTCGCCCCGCGTCGCCCCGTGACGGCGGGCGGCGGGTGCGGTATGATGATGGGCCGGTTGTTGGACTTTCCACCGCGTTTTACTTGCCAGGGAGAGAATTCTATGGATCGGCGAGCCTTCTTGATGACGGGGATGGGGGCGGCTACGGCGACAGCGGCGGCGTGTTTGGCGCGTGAGGTGACCGCGGCGGAAGCGGCGGAACAGGCCACCGCGACGGGCTTGCGCACCAAGATCGCAGTCGCACCGCAGTGGTTCAAGGGTTCCCATGTCGAACAGATCGAACAGATCGCCGCCGCCGGTTTTCCGGCCTTTGAAACGCTCGGCTGCGGAGGTTGGGAAGACAAAGAGGCTGTCCGGCGGCGGTGCGAAGAATTGGGCGTGGCCTGCGGCGCGGTCGGCGGCGGCATGGGGACGATCAGCGACTGGGGCCCGAACGATCCGGAGAACCATCCGCGGTTCGTCCAGGCCGTCAAGGTCGCCATCCAGCAGGCCAAGGCGATCGGGTCGAAAAGAGTCCTGTCGCTGTCCGGTCCGGCGCGTGCTGGCGTGAGCAAAGAAGAGCAGATGGATGCGTTGGTCAAGGCCGGACGTCTGGTCGCTCCGCTGCTGGAGGAAGCCGGACTCGTGATGGTCTGGGAGACCCTGAACGTGCTGGTCAATCATCCGGGCTATTTCCTGGTGTACTCGGCCGACGGCTCGGAACTGGTCAAACGCACGGACCGCCCGCACGTCAAGTTCCTGTTCGACATCTATCATCAGCAGATCAGCGAAGGCAACTTGATCGCCAACATCAAGAAGTACATCGGGGAAATCGGCCACTTCCACTTCGCCGACAATCCGGGACGGCACGAACCGGGCACGGGAGAAATCAACTACAAGAACGTGTTCAAGGCGATCTACGAAACCGGTTACCGCGACATCGTGGCCTGCGAGTTCGGCAAGATCAAGCCGACGGAAGAGGTGCTGGCCGTCCTGGCCGAATGCGATCGCTGGTAGAGTTTTTGGCGAACGGCGGGCGTCAGCCCGTCCGGTAGTGCTGGCTAACTTGGCCGAATGCGACCGCTGGCAGATCGGGGCGGCCCTATGAACCATGTCGAACGTTTTCGCGCCGTGATGGCCGGTCAATGCGTGGACCGGCTGCCGATTTGGGAATGGGCCATGTGGTGGGACGAGACTATCGCCCGCTGGCGGAGCGAGGGACTGCCCGCCGATCTGGAGTCGGTGTTCGACATCTCCCAATACTTCGGCCTGGACCCCTACCAGCAGTTCTGGTTCAGCACGACCGATCCCACGATCGAAGCGGTCCAGCACCACGTCGAGGGCATCGTCTCGGACATGGATGACTACCTGCGGATCCGTCCGCAATTGTTTCCGGACCATTCGGCGGCCATCGAGTCGATGCGTGCTTGGGCCGATCGCCAAGCGCGCGGCGAGGCCGTCGTCTGGATCACGCTGGAAGGCTACTTCTGGTTTCCGCGAACGCTGATGGGTTTTACCAAAATCAGTTTGGCGTTCTACGACCAACCGGAACTGCTGCACCGCATCAACCAGGACCTGACCGACTTCAACCTGCAGATTCTCGAACGAGTTGCCCGCGTGTGCGTGCCGACCTTTGCGACCATCGCCGAGGACATGTCGTACAACCACGGGCCGATGATCTCCGAGCGGCACTTTGACGAGTTCATCGCCCCCTACTACCGGCAGATCATTCCGCGGCTGCACGACCTGGGAGCGGTCGTCCTGGCCGACACCGACGGCGACGTGACGAAGTTGGTGCCGTGGCTGATGCGCGAAGGCCTGCACGGCGTGTTGCCGCTGGAGCGGCAGGCGGGAGTCGACGGAATGCAACTGCGCGAGAGTTTTCCGGCGTTGAGCATGATCGGCCACTATAACAAGATGGTCATGAACCAGGGCGAAGACGCGATCCGCCGGGAATTCGACCGACTGGTGCCGCTAATGAAATCCGGTCGCTTTATCCCCAGCGTCGACCACCAGACCCCGCCCGGCGTGTCCCTGGATCAGTACCGAACGTATCTGCGCTGGCTGCGAGAGTACGTGCGGCAGTAACCCATGTGTTTCCCTTGGCAGGCGGTAGGTGAATCGCTATAGTTTCCAGGCCGCAGGCGTGGGGCGCGGCCGTGATTTGAGCATTTCACTTTCTGGTGGTACAGGTAACTTGCGATGAGATATTCACCCCTTCTATTCCTGGTTTTGTTTGGGTTTACCGGTTGCGGGGCGACCGGCTATTCCGCACCACCCGCGTCGTCGGGTTCGACATCCGACACCAAAGGGTCCGCATCCAAGGAGTCTCCCGGCGTGCCGAAGAAACCCGGCGGGTCAGAGAAAAGAAAGAAGACCGCTTCCAGCGAGAAAAAAATGCCTGACAAAATCATCCGTAGCGAGGAAGAGTGGAAGAAGTTGCTGACTCCCGCACAATACCAGGTGCTGCGGAAGAAGGGCACGGAACGTCCCTTTGTGAATGAATTTGACGAGCATTTCAAGCCCGGCGTCTACGCGTGCGCGGCGTGTGGGCAGGAACTGTTCAGCTCCGACACGAAGTTCAATTCGGGATGCGGCTGGCCCGCGTTCTACGCCGCCAAGGCCGGCGACCGCGTCCAGCTGACACCGGATCTCTCGCACGGCATGAGACGCGTCGAAGTGACCTGCGCGAAGTGCGGATCTCACCTGGGACACATCTTCAACGACGCCCCGCAAACGCCTACGGGGCAACGGTACTGCATCAATTCCGTCTCGCTGAAATTCATCCCGGCTGGGAGTGTGCAAGGCTCGAAGACCGAGCCGGGGAAGGCGCCGCCGTCTGCTGATGCAGTCAAGCCCGAACCGCGATGACGGTTGACTTAGGCATACCGCGTAAAATGAACTACCCACGCGAATCTGGCACGGATGGCAAAGCCGGGGCACGGATGAAAAGCAGGCTTCTTTCGTTATCCGTGCCCCGGCTTTGCCATCCGTGCTATCGGTCGCTCTCCAACGTCCGCTGGGTAGATTAGCTTCCTGCTGGCTGCTTTACAGCGTCCAGCCCGCGCGGTAGGGCGGGTTCATGAGTTGGTTGGCCATGTCGGAGTTCTTGAACTGCAGCTTGTCGGCGTCCCAGTACAGCTTTTCCTGCGTGCGGATGGCGATGTTGCCCATCAGCACCACGGCTGCCAGGTGCGCCGCGTGGTCCACAAAGTTGCTGCCCGCGGGCTTGCCGCCCTTGCATGCGTCCAGCCATTCCTGATAGTGGCCGGGCGACCGCGGCAGCACCTGCGGGGGCTTGCCGACTTCCTTCATCCGGGATTCCGGCAGCAGCCGGTGGTCCAGCAACATGCCTTGATCGCCGACGATCAGCGTGCCATCGTTGACAAAGATGTTCTTGCCGCCCTCGACTTCCGTCGGGATGGGGGGCATCATGCCGCCGTCGTACCAACGGATGACCAGTTCCGGCCGGTCGCCTTCGGCCGCAAACCGGAACGTAATAATCGACGCCAACGGCGCAGTTTCCTTCTTGATCTCGTCCGGCGCGTTCCAATGCGTCGAACACGCCTCGACGCTCTCCGGCCAGCCCAGTTTCAACGCTTTGAATGCCGCGGAAAGGTTATGGCAGCCGATATCGCCCAGCACGCCCGTGCCGAAATCCCACCAGCCGCGCCAGCTGAACGGCAAGTAGCACGGATGGTAGGGACGTTCGGGCGAGGTACCCAGCCACAAATCCCAGTCCAAGTTTGACGGCACCGGCGGCGTGTCTTTGGGACGGGGAATTCCGCGCGGACTGATGTCCGGCCGGCGGTTCGACCAGGAGTGGATCTCGCGGACTTTGCCGATGGCGCCGGCCCAGATGAATTCGCTGACCAGCCGCGCGCCCTCGCCGGCCTGGCCCTGGTTGCCCATCTGCGTCGCGACGCCCGCTGCCTTGGCCGCTTTGCCGATCTCGATCGCCTCGTATACGCTGTGCGTCAGCGGCTTTTGGCAAAAAACGTGCTTGCCCATTTTCAAGGCCGCCATGGTCACCACGGCATGATTGTGATCCGGCGTGGCGATCATCACGGCATCGATACTCTTCTCCGCGTCCAGCATCTTGCGAAAATCGCTGTAGCCTTTGGCCTGGGGAAATTGTTTCTGCACGTTGGCCACGCGGTTCGCGTCCACGTCGCATACGGCCACGACGTTTTCCGTCGGCACGCTGCGGATGTCGCCGGACCCCATGCCGCCGGGGCCGACGCTGGCGATGTTCAGCTTGTTATTGGCGGACGGCGTGTCGGCCGTGCCCAACACGTGTCGCGGGATGATCGTGAACGAGGCCGCTACCGCGGTGCTGGCGAGGAACTGGCGACGATCGAAACCAGGCTTCTTACTCATCGGTCGATCTCCTTGGAAGGCGGTGGGGAGGCAGGGAACTGTGGTTTGGGGCCGGATGGTATTGTACAACAGCTGCGCGGCGTTGGGCACAGGGACCAGAGAGCCAACCCTGTAAAGGTGCGATTTCAATGGAAAACCGCAGTATCGGCTTTGTTGGAGTTCACGCTTTAGCGTGCCCAGCGGGCCATGCCCGCCGAAAACGACACGCTAAAGCGTGAACTCCAGCGAGGCTGGCACCTTTGCACGGGTGGATCAGGGAGTGTCCGTGTCCGTTGCATCCGACTGATTGGCCGGAACCTTTCCAGTCTCTATCTCACGCAGCGCGGTTTCAATCCCCCGCAGCACGGCGCCGTCGGTGGGCAGGTCGCTGCTCAAGAACTGCTTCAGGGGAATCGGCGTCTCGTCCATCCGGTAGGCGGTCCCGCGGGCTTGGACGCCGTAGATCGCCGTGGTGAACGCGACGTGCGGCGGAAAGGGACCGATGACGCCGGGATAGTCCAGCACGATGCTGGGTAACTCGCGCAGCCGATCCAAGGCTGCCGCCGACAATCGCTGCAGCGATTCGCTGCCCACGATCACGCACGCGTCCACCTCGCCGCGCTGGAGGACCTCGTCGGCCGAATACTCGCCGGGACCGTACCGTGGATACCCGCGAGCCAGATTGACGCTGAACGGAAACCCCGTCTGCCAGCACAACACGCTGTCCGCTCCCGCCACATCGCCCGGAATCCGCATGCGGCGAGCGTAGAACCGCGTGCAGCGATTCAGATCGGTCACCAGCCGCAGCAAGGCTTCGACCACGTGATGCCCGCCCCGATCGTGGCGGGTCAGCCCCAGGCCGAAAAAGACGATGCCCGACCGGCAGGATTTCATGCGTTGGGCCAGCAACTCCAGTTCGTCCCGCGTCGCTCCGAGTGATTGCCTGGCAGCGTTGACCGGCAATCCGCGGACCAGCATCCTGAGCGTCCACAGGACCTCAAAATCACAGCCAGGTTCCACCTGCAGAAACAAGTCTGCCTGCCGGGACGTCGCCGTCGGCTCCGTGTCGACGACAACCAAGAACCGATCGCGGCGGCCGCCTGGCACGAACAGCCCCGCCGCTTCGCCCGAATAACGCTCCAGGTGCCGCGGGTGACTGTGCAGCGGATTGGAGCCCCAAAAGATGACCAGATCGCAGCGGTTGCGGACTTCGCCCAAGCTGCAGGTGCTCTCGCCAACCTGTTGCAGCGCCACGATCGACGGCGCGTGGCAGCGCGAGGCGGTCGTGTCGATGGTCGCACCCAGCCGATCGGCCAGCCGCACGGCCGCCCTCTGGCCCTCGGTGCTGCTGCGCGACAGACCATAGATCAACGGGGCGCGCGATTGCCGCAATAAATCGGCGGCGGCCTGGACCGCCGTTTCCAGCGGCACCGGCGTGCCGTGCGTGCGGGCCGGTACGGCAGTGGCCTTGCCCAGCGACAGAAACCACGGTTCCGCGAGCGGGCACTTGGGTTGCATTCCCACGATCCGGTTTTCCCGGACGGAAACCGTCAGATCGTCGCACACGCAACCGCACAGGGTGCAGGCGACATCCCGAACCGTGACTTCCGCGTCTGCGGGCATCCAATCGCTCCGCTACGAGACAAATGCTTCACTGGTCACTGGTCACTTCATCCTGGTCCAGCGGCGTCACCGGATCGATCAGAAACCACGCCACGCCGCCGATCGCATAGACGGCCCCGGAAACCCAGAACGTAAAGTTCCAGTCGTTGTTCGTCACGTTCAGCAGGTACGGCAAAACCAGCGGGCCGACCATGCCTCCGAAATTGCCCATCATGTTCATACTGCCGGCCAGCGATCCGGCATATCGGCCGCCCACGTCCATGCATGCGGCCCACGAGGGCGGCATGGCCAAATCGTTGGAAAAGCTGGAGGCTCCCATCGCGAGCATCGCCAACAGCGGGTTTTCGAAGACGGTGGACAGCACCAGCATCGCCGCGGCGGAAAAGAAGCCCGTCGAAGCCAAGACCCTCCGCACGCGCGCGGTCCTGGTGCCCACGGCCTCCAATCGCCTGGCAACCATGCCGCCAAAGAGACTGCCCAGACCGCCGAAGAACAGCGGAAAGCCGGCCAGCAACGCCGCTTGAGCCAGCGGGACATGCCGCTGTTCCTTCAGGTAGGTCGGCAGCCACGTAATGTAGAAGTACCAGGGGTAAGCCATGCAGAAATACTGGAGCCACAGCATCCAGACCGTGCGGCTGGTCAGGAATCGCTTCCAGGGCACATTGCCGTGCCCAATCAGGTCCGTCCGGCCGCTCTGGACCAGCACCAATTCGGCCGCATTGACGCTCGGGTGGTCTGACGGATTATCGCGAAACCAGCGGTAGAAGAAGACCGCCCAGACCACGCCGATCAATCCAAAGACAACAAAGCCCCAACGCCAGGAGACCAACGCAAACACGCCCACGACCAACAGCGGCGTGAACGCGCCGCCCCACCGCGCGGCCAGCCACATGAAGCCTTGGGCCCGCACCCGTTCGCAGGGCGGCAACCACAAGGTAAACGCTTTTGTCAAATTGGGAAAACACCCCGCTTCGCCGGCGCCGAACACAAACCGGCAGACGACCAGCGAAGCCATATTCCAAGCCCAACCCGTGGCCGCCGTAAACAGCGACCACATCATCACGACCCGCATCAAGACCTTGCGCGGACCGATCAAGTCGCCGAGCCAGCCGCCGGGAATCTCGAAAGCCGCATAGGCGAACGTAAAGGCGGAGAAGACCCAGGCCATCTGCTCCTTGCTCAAGCCCAATTCTTCCTGGATATGCGGCGCCGCCTGCGAAATGCATACCCGGTCGATGTACGTAATGACGGCCAGGGTCACCGCAAACACGATGACCCACTGGCGTGCCTGCGTCGGCCGCCCCAACTCGACCGCGGCTGGACCAGCGGGACTTTCCTTATCAAACCGATTGCCGTCAACTTGCATATTCCACGTCCGTCCTGTGAAGAGGGTTCGGTGCTAAGGACTCGTCCACGAACAATGTCGTCTTTCGCTCCGCGAAAGAACGCCCTTTCGCGGAGCGAAAGGCGGCAAAACCGCGATGTGGTTCATGGACGGGTGCTAACCATCGGCCCGGTCAGCCTACCAGCCGGCGCGGCGGGCTGCAAGAACGCCTGGCCCGACAACGTGGCCCAACAACCCTGCGGGTACGACACGGAGTCTTTCCGGCCTCGTAGCAACGGTGGCCGGCCAGGCGATTACCGTGGCCTCGGGCTCGGAGCACGTCCGTGATGTGACGATTGCCAATGTCCGCATGGTTGCCGGATCAGGGGCGAAGTAGAGATACCAGCCGCGTTTCGGCCGTCACCAAGCCGGACATCACCAAGCCGGACATCCAGGTGCGAAGCAGCATCACGTTCGAATCGGGCATCCGACGTGGCCCGCTGAAACCGTCCAGGCGAAGCTACTGGACGGCCGCGGCGAAGTCGGGCGATCCTGCTTTCTGGTACGGCTTCAAGGCTTCGAACCGGTACTCGATCTCGGCGATTTCTTCTTGGCTCAGCTTCAGCTCCGAGTAGATGGGCGAAGCAGGAATGGCTCCAGCAGGCCCATAGTGACGCGAGACCATCGTCTGGAACACGCCGCGTTTTTGCCAGAGGTACAACTGGTAGCCGCGCAAATCGCCGGGATAGGTCGTGGCGAGGTTGATCATGAGCACGAATTTGCTGTACGCGTCGCGCACGGCTGCAGGATCCGACCCGCTCTTGTGCAGCTGCCAGATGCGGGTGAGAACGTCGGCGTAGATGGCTCGCTCGGTAATCAGTCCTTCCGAGCCGAGTCGCAATTCGTAAAGCCAGCCGAATCCTCCGCGGGCACTGAAGACGCGCCGGATCGGCGGTTTGGCCGCCAGCAGGGCCCGTGTGCGCGCGATAACGTTGCCCGCTTCCTCCTTCACATAGCCGAAGTTGGGGAGCTCCCTTGCCAGTTCGATCAGCAGATCCACGGAAGGAATGGGCCCCTTGTACGCCGTTCCGCCGGTCGTCTGGATGAAGACGGGCCGTTTCGTGACCGCCGCCAATGCCTGCCAGTACTGACGCAAATCGCTTTCCGTTTTGCCCGAGTCCGGCGGTCGCGAGATGATCGCCGGGGGCGCCAGTTTCTCGACATGTTCGGCAAACATCAGCATCTCGGCCGTGTCCTTGCCCTGGACACCCAGGCACAACGCCGTCGTGTTCAACTTGCGAGCCGTCCTGGCGAGCACTTCCATGCCCTTCAGCTTTTCGTCGGTCGTGAGGAGGTCGACGCTGTCGCCCGACTGCGGCCAGATCATGCCCGGACAGCCGCACCAGTCGACGTAGCAGGCCGACTTGGCCAGCGCGTCGAAGTCCACGGCGCCCGAGGCGGTGAAGGGTGTCGACAGAATCAGGAACGGGCCTTGAATCCTAGGGTCCGGCTCTACAACGTTGTCGGCCAGGAGGCTCGCACCGTAGGCGCGTCGTCCCAGGAACGTAGCGGCGAGCGTGCCGGACGCGCCGACCATCGCTCCTTGGAGCATCCGCCGTCTCGTGATCTGACCCTCAGTTGACATGATGTACCTTTCCTGACGAAAACAAAAACCGTGACCTCCGCCGCCGATGCTGAGTCTAGCAGATTTAGAATCCGGCGGGGACCTGCGGGGCCTGCAACCAGGTTGACCGCCCCGACTCGCCCCGGCCACACGCGGCACTGTACCACGCGGCGCGGGACTGCAACATCCAAGGAATCTTATCACGACCACCAATTCGCTGCCCTTGAAGTTGACGCAACTCCTTGACACCCCGTACGCTAGTTCGTTACGTATATCTGAGGATCATTACGACCGAATTGGCGTCCGCAACGTCACAGCGCGGACTCGTTTCGACAAGGAACACAGCGATGAAACGACGCGATTTCGTCAAGCAGAGGTCCAGACGATTCACGCCAATTTCAGAAAGTACCGTCCTTCTTGGTGTCGCAACTGTGATTGATGAGGCTATTTTGGTGGCAAAAGATGGTGGGCAAAAAATGAAGAGGACATAAGGCGAACCGATGGCGTCCCAACTCCTCTCAATTCTTATTTTCTTGCCCCCCATTTTTTTGCCAATCCGCCGATGCCCATCACAACCCGCATCCCAATCCGCCGTCTGTCCCAAACGGAGTTTGGCGCCATCGCATACGTGGTGATGGACCACGTGTTCGCCATTCACAACGAGATCGGCCGTTTCTTTGACGAGAAGATTTTAGGGGCAAAAAGATAAGTGGAAAATGATGCGAGGACGTGACAACATGTTTCGCAAGCGTCTGTGTTTGGCCATTTTCTTCATGGTACGGGCGGCGCAGGGGGCCTTCGGAAACGAGCCATTTTTCCAGACGGCCGCACCGACTGGAAGTTCTACCTCTCCCCGCAAGCCGCACCGGCGGAGACGTTTGCTGCCGAAGAGTTGCGCGCCGCGCTGAAGAGTATCTCCGGCGTCACTGTCGCCCAAGAGCGGGCCGGACGTGTATGCCCACCACGTTCAGAACCGCCTGTCCATCTACCTGTACGCGCGGCTGCTCTGGGAGCCGGACCAGGAAATGACGGCGCTCGTGAGTGACTGGTGCCAGACCGTTTTTGGCGAGGCCGCCCGGCCCATGGCCGACTACTACCTGGCCATGGAACCGCGGTGCGCAGCCGCTCGTCGTGCCGTACCTCAGCCTCTACTCCCGCAACGTCGAGAACCTGTTCGTGGCCGGACGCTGCATCAGCGTGACGCACGTCGCGATGGGCTAGGTCCGCGTCCAACGGAACACCGGCACGATGGGCGAAGCGATCGGGCTGGCCGCGGCCGTGTGCATGAAAAGATCCTGCGCGCCGCGGGCGATCTATCCCCAGCACTGGGAGGGGGTGCCATCTCGCTGATGCGCGCGAAGTCCGGGAAACGGGGTTGCGGATGAACGCGGTTGGTCCGGGGTGAGAAACTGATCTTGATAAAAAGGGCATCCTTTTAGGAAAACATGGGCTGTCTAACACCGGTAGCAACGCCCACGAAACAACTTCCCCAATTCGGCGATTTATGCTCTAATGTAGGGCAATAAGGGATTGTCGCCGGTTTTGTGCAGGAGGTGTCGCGATGTTGGTGGCAGAATTCGATAAAGAGACAGAAGGTCGGATGCCAACTTTCGAGAGGTCATCCGGCGTTATACTGCGGGCGATCCGATGCGTGAAACCGTCACCTGGACGAACCTCACCAAGACGGAGATCGCCGAACGGTTGGGAAAGACGAGCATGCCTGTGAGCGTGAACATTGTCACCCAGTTGCTCGACGATGCGAAGTTCCACCGCCGCAAGCTCCGTAAGATCCTGTGTATGGGAGGCACTCCCACGGCAAACGCATCAAATCCTCTAGAAAAGATTATTTGCATTGACCTTGCCT
>CAZXYZ010000002.1:0-163978 GCA_964645045.1 uncultured Pirellulaceae bacterium
GCTGGTACTTGCCGAACGCGCCGCAGGCGACCGGATCAAAGCGGGTGCGGCGGCATAGCTCGCCGCCGCGGCGAGCCTCTTGGCTGGTCCAGTGGAAGTCGTGATACGGCTGTCTCCCGGGATTCGACGTAGCAACGGGAGCCGAAATAACTTCGATTTCCGTACGATAGACTCGAACGCGGATTTCGGGCCCCTGCCGAGCTTGCTCGGTAGAGCCCCTGATTCTGCACCAGAGCCGGTACAACAACCACCCTCCTCATTTCCACCCCCGCCGCCGCTTCGCGGCGGCGGGGGGAATGAGGGGACGCTTTGTTTGGACGGGTTAGTGCAGAATCACCGCTTCCACCGAGCAAGCTCAGCGGGGACGCTCGAACATCGGGAACTAATTTTGGCCACCGTTGCTATTTGGGAATCGGAGGACAGCACGGATGGCAGAGCCGGGGCAAGGGCTGCCTCTCATCGCTGTGTTCCTCCGCGTCTCATTGTCGCCCACGTTGCCGCTCGGGTGAAGCAGGCCAGGGCGTCGATGCGCGGTCGAATCGTGTAACCTCGCGCGATGCCGAATAAAATCGACATCAAGCCAATTGGTCTTGAGAGGCACCAACGGAACACGCCGGGCCGGGGCTACGGAAATCAGTCAACAAGGAGCCGTTGGCGGCGTGTCACGCGCGACGGGGGCCGGGCGGTTGGGAGTGTCCGACGCCGGTCGCCGATCTTACGCCGCCTGGCGCGCGACGGTGTGTCGGATCGCCGGGCTCACCCACGCACAAAACGAGTGCATTTAAGGTTTCGCGAACTGTCGTCCGAGTGATATCGCAACGAGTCGGCTGCTGCGAACCGATGGTGCTCGGGTGGATGTGACCTGTGCGCGCAAAGCGAAAGCCGTGCCCATGTCCCCCGGCACACGAAATGGTCGGCGCTGGCGAACCCAAAACGGTAGTTTTTCGGCACACGTCATTCGCGACCAGTTAACGCGGCGATCCACGGCGTGTCGGCGGTCTCGCGTTCTGCAACTTGTATGGGTGTGCCGTGCTCCAAACTCACGGGACCAAGGTTCGCCATTGGATTGTAACCATTTAACAGGAAACGGGTTACGCAAAAGTTCATCTCGGCGGTCGCAGCTTGATGAAATTGCGGTTGAACCATCGACGGTGAAGTATATATACTACACCGTCGATATTTCCAACCAGGACGCGAAAGTCGCTTAAACCAATTTCTCCAAACACTTTACCGCATGTGGGTCTCGTGAGACGACCGCTCGACATGACAATGCTGTTGATATAGTATATATACTATATCAACAGTGTTCCTTGTAGCGTACCGAGCCCTTCTATGCCAGAAACCAAAAATAACCTCGTTGTCCGCAACCAAATCGAGTCAACGTTTCGTGGCCAAGCAAGGCGAGTTTTGTCGCAGCAGGATGTGTTCGACCTGATCACGGAACACCACGAACACTGGCGGCTTGACAAGAGCAGCAACGAAGAGCAGATCAAATCCATGTTCGAGGCAAATGACGTATGGGAAATTGGCACAGCCACACCCCGCGCGATCTTGCTCGGCCTTGTTCGCCACGGCGTACTCAAGCGAATCCAACTCCCGTTCCCGCATCGAGGCTATACGAGGTTTTCGATCGGTGAATGCTCGATCTTCGAGTTGCTTCAGTCGCTCGACAAAAACGCCTACTTCACCCACTACACCGCCGTGCAATTGCACGGCCTCACTGAGCAAATCCCCAAAGCCCTCTACCTGAACGTCGAGCAGTTCGCTACCGGTGGTGCTGGACAACTTTCTCAAGAGAGCATCGACCGGGCATTCAAAGGCAAGCCGCGAATCACAAACAACGTCATCGAGTACGACGGGCGAAGGGTCTTCAAGCTGAACGGAATGAACACCGAAAAACTTGGCGTGACCACGATGACCGTTGACGAATCATCGGTCCCGATCGCTGTTACTAATATCGAACGAACTTTGATCGACATCACAGTTCGTCCAATGTACGCAGGCGGAGTATCGGAAGTCGCCAAAGCGTACGCTGCCGCAGCCGAACACTGTTCCGTGAACAAGATCGCCGCTTACTTGCGAAAACTCAACTTCACTTATCCTTACCATCAGGCAATCGGGTACTACCTCGAGCGTTCTGACGCATACGCTGCGGATCAGGTTGAACTCCTTGCAAGACTGCCAATGGAATTCGATTTCTACTTGAGCTACCAGATGAAGAACACCGACTACAACGAGCGATGGAAACTATACATTCCAAAGGGATTCTAATCTCTGGCATCGTTCAAGAACGAAGTCGAAGTAGAAGTCATATTCACGTAGCGGAAAGTCGGGTTTGACGGTCGCACGAACGGATTCGAAATCTTCACGGTGAACGTCTCGGACTGAATCAAGTTTGCCGAGCAACGTCAGCGGCACTTTCTTTGCCGCAAACGTCTTCCTCAGGATGTCGTGAAAACCATCGCTCGTAAAGTCGACGCGGAAATAGTCCGTAGCCACGCAGATGTCAACGAAGTCCCTGGCTCGCAACGCGCGATGCTTCCCAACTGCTTCGCGGTATTCGTCCATCTGTTGGCAGATTGCCCGCAGTTTCTCACAAACAAACATGTGCGGCGATTGACCGTAGATCAGATAATCGTCAAGATAATACTCCTCCTTGGCATCGCAAAACTCGAACTTGCTGAAGTCGATTTCGAATCTGGAAGAACCGCGTTTTCCAACGGCTTCTGCACTCCGTCGAATGCGATCGAGATCTCCGTTGAACTCGCTAAATCGTTGTCGCGAGATCAGCTTGAATTCCACTTTGTAGCCGCCCCAGAAGTCCTTGAGATCATCCGACACAAACGGTGGAACCTCGCAAAATCTCACGTCAAATACTACGTAGTTCTCTTCGAAGAACGTGGAAACCAATGCATTTTCGATGCGTCTCGCCAAGTCCTCGGTGTCCGGAAAATCTCCATCAATCGAGAAATCGACGTCCAGGGACGATCGAGCCGAAATGTCGTAGACCAAGTCCATCAAGTTGCCGCCCTTGAGAACGAGGCGACGCATCAACACGTCGTCGGAGAACATTGCGATAACGACAAGCGTCCGCACGTGTTGGAGGAATCGGAGGGTGGTCATTGTTCATTGAACGAAGCATGAACGATATCAGGCAACCTTGCATGCCGAAACGACGATCCGACGCACCCGGTCAGCAAAGTGATTTGAAAGTGACTCGTGCGCGCGTCGGTCACATCGACTGACGCAACGAGTTTACAGCGGCGAACGAAGTCAGAGATCCTTCCTTTTCTCGCGTCGCTACCGCCGTGGTAGCCAACTGCATCTAACTCCAATGGCTGCAGTCCCAAAAAGCCGTCTCACAATTCAAAGTGTCGAAAATCCGTATCGCAAGCCGGTTTCTGGGACAACCGCCGTTTTCGTCCAACCCCCGGTAAGGTAGTCCTGCCGACGGGCGGATGCAATACCTTGCGGTCCAGACAGGCGAATTTTCTCGTGGGCGAGTACATCCCCCTGCCGACGTCATGCCGCAAGTCACCGCCGTCGCGCCCTTGCGCGCGGAGGTCTGACAGACCCCAGCACGTTGCGGTGTGTCGCGAATCGGATTCGCGGGGTCCGCTGGAGTCCATCGCGGCGAGCTGTCAAAACGATGCCAATTCCGATCTGGCTTCCGCGTGACCGACGCTCGAAGATGCATTCCTTTGAATGCGTCGGTCGCCCTCTCCGAAATGTCGAGCGAGCGATCACCGCAATGCATCGGTCACATCGACCGACGCATCGCAGCGGCGTGGGATGACCAAGGGCCAAGTCAGTAGCCCGGGCTTTTGCGGAGTAGCGTCTGGAAAGGACACGTCGGCGCGCGTGGCGGGAAGACGCAGTCCCCAGAGGCCGTCGCAAAATTCGAAATGCCGTCAAGCGGTGAGGGGGCGGGATGTTGACACTTGCGTCCCCGCCGCTTCAGTATTTCGACGTCGCGGCGACCGCGCCGCTCAGGCCCGTCCGTTCGATCGCTTCCTTGTCCTTGTCGAAACCCGTCCACTTCTTTCCGTGGACCGTCACGCCCTTGATCGTCGCAGTCTTGGGTTGGTGGAAACGCTTTTTTACCAGGCGTCGCCCGTCGGCGCAGGCTCGGCCATGACGGTAAAGCGATGCCCCGCCGCGTTTGTCAGTTCCCTCTGCCGTTCTCGTGTTCTTTTTTGGGACGTGGATTACAGAATCCCTGCATTGCCGGTAAAATGAACGTGTGGTTTTGTCTCCCGTGATGCGGAGCCTGAATATGAGCTTGTCGCTGATGGATGCGTTGGCCGAAGTCGACTTGGCACCCGGCCAGACCTACCGCTGTGTGGTCAAGGGATGTCGCGTGGTGCTGCAGGTTCTTCCCGAATCGTCGCCGATCCCGTGGCCCCCGAGCGCCGAGGCGGACGTCCCGCTCGACGACCCGTTTGAACACCCGTTTCCGCAGCCCACCCTGCGGACCCAAACGACGCTGGGGCCCCTCCCGCTGCCGGAACCGCTCGAATTGTCGCCTGAAGACTACGAGGAGCCGTCGGCATGATCTTCGAGTCGCTGCCACCCGACGACCCTGTCGACCAGGGCGACGTCATCGATGGCTGTCCGTTTCACCACGTCGCCTCTTTTGGCGTTGCGGACTTGCTTGCCCAGCGGGCACCGGACTCGGTCGCTTGCACGTACAGCCGAGTGCTGGTCTTAACCCAAACCTGCGACTTGGCTCAGAAGAAAAGTTCTGTGGTCTTGGTAGCAGCGATTCGTGACGCCGCAGGCATGGTACGGCAAGGCATCCTCAAGGCCGCTGATATCCAAGGGCCAATCCGCGGCGGTCGCGTGTTCGGCTGGTACTACCTGCCGGGCTTCGAGCCATGTAGTTTGCCGGAGTCGGTGGTTGACCTTCGACAGATTCACACGATCCGCCGCGACTTGCTCACCGCGCTCTGCCTTAACGGCAACCGCCGCGCGCGGATTCGACCGCTGTACCGCGAGCACTTGGCCAGGCACTTTGCGGAGACTTACGCGCGCATTGGCTTACCGCAACCCTACGAGACGCAGGCACCGTTGCCGTAAGGGGAATATCCGTCTGCGCTGTCGGACGGATTGCTAATCCGTCGCGAATTCACGGACGGAATTGGCAATCCGTCCTACCTTGTGAATAATCTGGGTTAGCTTGTCTTTCTTGGCGGACATGGCCCGCCGGAACGCGAGCGCGTACACTCCAACAAGGGTCGCCCCTGCGGATTTCCCGGAAAATCGCATCTTTACAGGGGTGCTTGGCGGGCCGCAGCCCTATATTGAACTGCGGGCTCGTGTCATCGCTTTCGATTCTGGGACTCAAATGGAGGGACAGGTTTGAAAACCTATCCAACGACGGTAGCCATTCTTGCGGTCGTCAGCTTGCTGGCCTGTGCAGGGCGCAGTTCCACACAGGCCGCCGAGCCGAACGCGGAGCAGGCCCCGCTGCGCTGGGCGGCCGACGCGGAAGGCGGGGCACCGTACATCTTTAAGGACCCGGACCACCCCGACAAGAACATCGGCTTCGAGGTGGACCTGGCCGCGGCGTTGGCCGAGGAACTGGGCCGGAAAATCGACTTTGTCCAGTACCAGTTCGGCAGCCTGGTGCCGGGCCTCCAGCGGCGCGATTTCGATTTCGCCATGAACGGCTTGGAGGTGACGCCTGACCGGGCGCGGGTGGTGCGGTTCAGTCATCCCTACTACGCCTACACGCTGCAGCTGGTCGTCCGGGCGGACGAGACGCGTTTCGAGACGCTCGAGCAGTGCCGCGCGATCGGCGGCTCGGTCGGCACGCTGGAAGATACGGCCGCCGAACGCTTGTTGGACGAATTGCAGGTCCGCAAGAGCATCTACGACAATCAAACCGAGCCGTACCGCGACCTGGAGTTCGGCCGGACGGACGCCGTGCTGCTGGACTTTCCCATCGCGCTGTACTACGCCCGGCAGAACCCGAAACTGAAATTCATCGGGCCGCGTCTGGCCCGGGGCTACTACGCGATCGCGTTCCGGCCGGAGGATGAACCGCTGGCCGCACAAGTCGACGCCGCGTTGCAGCGGATCGCCGACCGCGGAGGATTGCGGCAGATCTACGAACACTGGGGTCTGTGGGACGACGAGCAGACGGCGCTGTTCGATCCCCAGAGGGCCAACGAAATCCTCCGTCAAGCCGAAGGCCGGTGGGGACTGGCGGACTATCTGCCGCTGCTGCTGCGGGGATCTTGGGTGACGATTCAGCTGGCCGTGCTGAGCATGTTGCTGGCGGTCATGCTGGGTCTGCCGATCGCCCTGATGCGATTGAGCGGACGGTGGCTGCTGCAGACCATCGCCACGGTGTACGTCGAGTTCTTCCGCGGCATCCCCGTGTTGCTGCTGCTGTTCTTCCTGTACTACGGCCTGCCGGCGATCGGGGCCCGTTACGGCCTGGAATCGTGGCTGAACCTGTCGGCGTATGTGGCCGCGGTACTGGGTTTTGGCCTGAACTACGCGGCGTACGAGTCGGAAATCTACCGGGCCGGCATCGGCTCGATTCCCGCCGGCCAGTGGGAGGCGGCTGCATCGCTGGGCATGTCCCGCGTGCTGACCTTTCGCCGGATCATCCTGCCGCAAGCGATCCGCGTGATCCTGCCGCCGATGACCAACGATTTTATCGCGCTGTTCAAGGACACCAGCCTGGTCAGCGTGATCGCCTTGGTGGAACTGACCAAACAGTACCAGATTCTGGCCAAGTCGAGCATGCGGTACCTGGAGATCGGTTTGGCGACGGCCCTGCTGTACCTGGTGATGTCGGTGCCGCTGGGACATCTGGCCCGCTACCTGGAGAAACGTTGGGGGAAAGGAATATGAACGAACCGTTGCAGGTCGGCGTTCGCGGGGTTGCCAAGCGGTTTGGGCTGCGGCAGGTCTTGGACGGCGTCGATTTGACGATTCAGCCGGGCGAGACAGTGGCGCTGATCGGCCCCAGCGGCGGCGGCAAGTCGACGCTGTTGCGCTGCATTAACGGCTTGACGCGCTTCGACGCCGGCGAGATCCGCGTCGGCCCGCACCAGCTGTGCGGAGGCCCGCAGCCGCCGCCGCGCGAAACCGTGACTCAGATCCGCCGTTTGTTCGGCATGATCTTTCAGGACTTTCAGCTGTTCCCGCATCTCACGGCGGCGGGGAACATCATGGAAGCACCGGTCCACGTGCTGCGTGTAACGGCATCGGAAGCCCGCGAGCGGGCCATGAAATTGCTGGCGCGCGTGGGACTAGCCGACCGGGCCGACGCCTATCCGCGCGAACTGTCCGGCGGTCAGAAGCAGCGTGTGGCGATCGCCCGGGCCCTGGCGATGGAGCCGCGCGGATTGCTGTGCGACGAGATTACCAGCGCCTTGGATCCGGAACTGAAGCACGAGGTGCTGGGCGTCCTCGAAGACCTGAAGCAGGACGGTTTGGCCCTGATCGTCGTGACGCACGAATTGGGTTTCGCCCGCCGGTCCGCCGACCGGATCGTGGTCCTGGACGGCGGCAGGGTGATCGAAGAAGGCCCGCCGGCTCAGGTCTTCGAGCAGCCCCAGACGGAACGTGCGCAACGGTTCTTCCGGCAGGTGCTGGCGTGAGGGGGGGGCAAAGGGCTTGGCCCGCCCCCATTCCTTCGCCCATACTTGATCCGTGCGGTTCGCGGAATGGTAGCCACGCGTCCGCTTGTTTACCGGAGCCCAATCTCCCGGCAGATTCGATCCTCCGCGGTATCGGGAACATAGCCGAGTCTCCCGGCCGACAACTCCGTCCGCCAAGGTCCTCGAGCAAAGGCATCCGGCTCAGGCTTCCGTCCATCTCCGTCATCTGGCCGGTAGGCGGGTCGTTGGTGCCAGACTGGCCGAACAACCTGATCCAGACCGATTTTCCCCTCTGGAACGACCGGAACGAGGACGGGCTGTCGGCGGAAGTGGAGGAATTCCCAAGTCACGGCGACCCGCCCCTGGTCTTCACCCCCGGTTCTGCGGATTTGCACGGGCGAGCGTTCTTCGACTCGGCCGTCGAAGCCTGCCGGTCGCTGAACCGGCGAGGCGTTCTGCTAACGGAGTTCCCTGAGCAGATTCCCGACCGCCTGCCAGATACCGCTGTCCACTTTCGGTACGTGCCGCTCGACGTGCTTCTGCCGAGAGTGGGAGCATTCGTCCATCACGGAGGCATCGGGTCCACGTCGCAGGGATTGGCAGCGGGCATTCCCCAAGTCCTCATGCCGCCGGCCCACGATCAATTCGACAATGCGGAACGGATCGCCCGGCTGGGCGTCGGAAGTTGGATCAGGGCCAACCGTTTCACAGGGTCACGGCTTGCCCGTCACTTGAACACGCTGCTGAGTTCGGAATCCGTTGCCGCCGGTTGTCGTACATGGGCACAGCGTCTTGAACCACGAGATGGCCTTCGGCGTGCGGTGGCGGCGATTGAGGACAGGGTGACAAGAGCCTGAACGCCTATCTGCTGAATCAACCCAACGACTGCGGTGCCAATCGACCGAGTATCATGCGACTCCCCGCACCTTCCCGGCAATCAACGGCGACAACATCAGGACCAGCATCCCGAACGGCGGCAACCCGCCTTCCGGCACGTCGTAGTCGGCCGCCAGTCGCTCCCACGACGCCCCCACCACAATGCGGCCGAAGGCAATTTCAAAGGCCAGCGTCAGGCCGAGCCACAGCACGCCAACGGCCAGCAGGTCCGTGGTCCGGGGCGCACCGTTCCACCGGACGAACGTCACGGCAATGACCAGGATGATGATCGATCCGGTGAACACGCCGACCTGGTCCGACCGGAGCTCGCCGACGTGCGGCACGAGGAAAATGCCACGGGCGACGCCGTGCAGGATCTCGGCAACGATCAGGACCAGCCAGACGGCGCCGAGCATCAGCAACGGACTCGCCCTGTTGAACGGGCGAGACGGTGGGTCTAGTCCAGCAGTCTTGCCGCTGGTTGGTTCGGACTTGCTGGGGGACTCGTGCCGAGCATCTGCTACCGCACACACGCTGGCTTTCGTCATGGGGAGTGATGCACTTGATCTGAGCCGGGGAATAAGCCGCCACCGGCTAAAGTGTTCAGGCGGGACGAGGTGTCTCGACGGGGAATGTACACGCCCTCGTGCGTCTCGCCATCCTTGCCCCACTGCACGGCAATGCGGTGGGCGGCGTTCTCCGACGAAATCCCAACAAATCGTGGAGCGAATCGAGGGCGGATATGCTTCAGGCAGATTCCAGCGACCCCAAAGTCGTTCACCAGTATCGGTCGAAACGGATCGGGCGACGACCTCGCCAGGACATTGGGATCGCCCCGAAAGTTGACCAAAATACGGCGGCCGATCAGAACGCGAATCACCGGGATACGCATGACAGACTCCTCTTGCCACCAGATCAACCGCGCGTCTGCACAGGAAGTAACTGGGGGCGAGTCTCGCCGGGCCGTCGTCGTGCTGTGGCCTTACGTGGTCGTCGTTCGCATTTGTCGGATCAACGCCAACTTCTGCCGCCGTGTCAGCTTTTTGATGGCCGCTTCCCGTTTCAACGCCAGGCTTTGGTTCCGCTGCAGCTCCTGGTACACCGGCTTGACCGGACGACGACTGCGGGTGTAGCGGGCGGCGGTTCCATCGTTGTGCTGCCGGCAACGGCGGGCCAAATCCTTGGTGATGCCGGTGTACAGCGTACCATCGACGCACCGCAGGATGTAGACGAACCAGATTTCAGCGGCCCTTTTTGCCATGCCGTGTCCTCGCCAGTTCCCGGTGCCGGAAACAATCGACCATGTGATCGTTGACCATGCCGACCGCCTGCATGAAGGCGTAGCAAATCGTGCTTCCCACAAACTTGAAGCCTCGCCGCTTCAAGTCATCGCTCATGGCATCTGACTCCGGTGTTCTGGCAGGCAACTCCTGCATCGACTTCCAGGCGTTTTGTATTGGCCGGTGTCCGACAAAGCTCCAGAGGTACTGGTCGAAGGTGCCGAATTCATGCACCGTAGCCAGAAACGCTTTGGCGTTTTGGATGGCGGCGGCGATCTTCAACCGGTTTCTCACGATCCCGGCATTCGACAACAACGCCTGCCGCTTTCTGTCGCCGTACTCGGCGACGATGGCGGGATCGAAGTTGTCAAAGGCTTGCCGGTAGTTGTCCCGCTTGTTCAGGATCGTGGACCAACTCAATCCGGCTTGTGCTCCTTCCAGGACCAAGAATTCAAAGAGCAACCGGTCGTCGTGGATCGGGACGCCCCATTCAGTGTCGTGGTACCGGATGTACTTGTCGCCCTTCGCCCAGGGGCAGCGGTGTTGCTCCATGTCTCGCTCCGTTTCGTTTCTGGCATCCACAATCCGACACGACAACCGTAATTCAGACTACTCGTCGCCCAGCCATCGCCAAAGCAGCAGCAGGGGAGCCAACGCTCCGACTGCAAACGTACCGGCCACGATCACGATGCCCTTTGAACCGCTGAACAGAAGCCCGTAGTTGTCTTCAAGCCAGAGGCCAACTCCCATCAGCAAGAAAACGACCGGGATCAACGCCAAGATGCCACAGATCGGCATCAGGGTGAGCAGGACGACGAGTTTCGCCGGCGGGGAAAGCTTCCGTCGCATGTTGCCTACCGTCTACCGTAATTGAAGGTGGCCCGTAAGCGCATCGATCTTGTCGGCCTCGTCGGGGCCGATGGCAAGGCATGTCGGATTTGGATGGCCGTGAAACTCCGTTCTGCCGCTGTCCGTGATCAGATGGACTTCCGGCAACAGGCAACCCGCAACGGGAAAACGGAAGGGCCAAGGGAATCCCCACAGCAGACGCGGCAGCGGCATTCATGGTTCGCTTCAGGATCAACATGCTGATCGGCGTTTGAGCACCACCTCCTGCACCTCCCGGATGTTCTCCAGCACCTTGGCTGCTCCGCTGAAATCGCCATCTCGGCTCCAGTCGCTCAGCACAATCAGGCACGGCAACCCTGCGGCCGTGGCCGCCGCCAACCCCCGTTCCGAATCTTCGACCACGAGGCAGTCTTCCGGACGCAGGTCATGCCGGGCCATGGCGGTAAGGTATGGCTCCGGGTGCGGCTTAGTCTGCTGGTAGTCTTCACGAGTCAGGACGAAATCGAGGTACTGACGCAGGCCGGCCTTGGCATGGGCGGTTTCGAAGTAGACCTTCCGGGCACTCGTCACCACGCCCATGCGGACTTGCCCATGCAGCGATCGCAGCATTTCTTCTGCTCCGTCGATGGCCCAGGACTGCGACCCCAGCAACTCGGAGTAACGCCGGTCCCGCTCGGCCCGCAGCCGGGCAATCTCGTCGTCGGTGATTCCACGTTCGACGGCCGACACGAACGTACTTTCTCCACGACGCAGGGAAATCTCCTTGAATTGCTCGGCGGTCAGTGGAACGTCGGCCGTCCGCAGGACTTCCTGCGTGGCCCGGAAGTAAAGTCCCTCCGTGTCCACCAGCACGCCGTCATTGTCCCAGAGGATCGTCAGCATTGGCGGTAACCTCGAAATACAGGCTTCTAACGGCAATCTGAACAGGGTACCATTACCGCAGTGCCAATCGAAGAGCAGGACTTCGGTACGAGACCCTGGAGGCGAAAGAGAAATGATCGGCCCTTGCGGCGACTCGGACTTCGACACGATCCACGCCATCATTAACGACGGGGCCGAAGCCTACCGTGGCATGATCCTTGCCGACCGCTGGCATGAACCCTACATGTCACAGGATGGTGGTGCGGAATGTGGTTGGTGATGTTGGTCAGCAGTTTCTCCAGCGTGATCGGCCCGGCCTCGGAGTGAATGCCCTTCCGCTGGAGATCTTCCGGCTTTAGGGCTCGCAGAATCGCCCCTATGCGCTTCCGTGCCAATGCGATGGTGCGCTTGCGAACCGCCGCTTTGAAAGACTCGCGGCAGCCGCAAAGTCCGGCTGCCTGCCTGGTGGGCAACAGCTCGGGTGTGATTATACGGGCGTGATTATATGAGACACCGAGAGACCGAAGGGCACTGCCCGGGGTATGCTGCGGTGGGGGGGGCGGGCAGTTGGTTGGTTCTACGCAGCCGATTTTTCCGTGCGCCGTTTTACACAGCTGCGTTCGCCGAAACCCAACGTCGAGAGCAGCCAGCGGAGCGGCTGTCGCCGGACTTCCCAGCGGTACCGGCGGGTGACTTCATAACTGGGCGCCAGGCGTTTGTCCCGGAATTCGCCCGTGGCCGGGTTCGTCCGTTTGACCGGGTATCCGTTCAGTTCGTTGAAGTTCCGGAACTCGCGTTCCAGCCATTCCAGATCGACGGCCGGGATCGGCTTCGCTTTGCTCTGCTGCTGGTAGTGCCCGACCGTGGAAATCAGGCTGTCGTGGGGAACCTTCCAGAACGACTGGTCTCCCCGGCGGCAGTCTGCTATCTGTGCTGGCATTTTCGGCCAGCGGAGCATGGCCTTGTCCCAGTCCAGGTCGAGCTGCTGGCAAGCGGCGCGCAAGATGGGCTCGGGAGTGGCGACCAAGTCTTCGTATTTGATAATCGGCCACCCCGAGCGGGCGAAATCGCGGCAATCTTCGGCGAACCGGCGCAACCGCATCCGCAGCGGCGGGTCCTCGGCCGTAATGCCGTTGGCCGCGTACGCCCCTCCGACCAGACTGGCCCACAAGTCGCGAAGGTCGCGGACCACCAGCAGCGGATACACGTCCCAACCCAAGTCGCCGTAGTGCCGGACCAATTCGCTCATCCGGAAGCTGCCCACGTTGGTTTTGTACCAGGCGTAAGGGTTGCCCAGCCGTGGATCGAGAAACGGCAGCAGGTCGTTATCGGCGTCCAGCACGCCATCCATGTCCGACCGCTGCAGAAAGCACCACGAAACCAGCGTCGAACCGCTCCCCTGCAGACCGCCGCACAGGTAGAGCCTTCGCGTGATTCCCTTCATTGTCTGTCCCTCGTCTAGGCGTCCCTTGGCCGCCGGGTAGCCGTGACGGCGCTGATCGGCGCCGTCCACCCCCGCCCCGCTGTAGTCGCTGCCCGCTGTTCCCTGCTGTGATCCAAGATCGCTGCAAAGCCTTGCCTCGACCGCGCTGAATCCCGCCCCCAAGGGATATCGACCGCCGGGCGATGGCTTCTTCACGTGTTGTCTCCGGGGCAGGAGGAATCGACTCAAGTCTCGCCGGCCTTCCGCCGCAATCGCGGTGGAATCGCCACGTTCGGCATTGGAAGCATACCTACATTTGCCCATCCGAACGGCGCCGCGGCCGGGCCAACAAGGAGAGGTTGCGATGGCTGTCGGCGGGCTCACGGGTCGCGGCACGTCCACGTGGACTCCGCCTCCCGTTTGCCGGGGGCGGAAGTGTAAACGGAAACGGCATTCGTGACAATGGCGACGTTCCCGAAATCTGCGGAGATGCGGAGACATCCCGCACGGGGCGGAAGTCGGGAATCGAGCAAGGTCCCACAAGTTCCATCATGCATGGCCGGTCGTGTGTGGCCAGGAGTCCTGGCAACCTCTGCGTAGCCGCATTCGCCAGAATGCGGGCTTTCCTGGCGTTCCCGCATTCTGGCGAATGCGGCTACCTGCCGGAACCCACGGCCACACACGGCCGGCCGCCGCAGTGGCATCGCGGGACATGAACCGTTAGAATCCGGCACGGGAACCGCGCTGCAAACTGCCGCTGTCGGCTGGCCGTGGCGAGGGTACGTAAGCCCTGTTTTCCCAATCTCGACGTCGTTCATCGCGGGCTGAGGTGTGACATGCGGACGATCCACGTCCTGGTGGCGGTCATTTGCGCAAGCGTGTGCTTTATCGGCCGCGAAACGCCCGGTGCGTCGTCGCCGAGTTCCGCGGATTCGGGTCCGCTGCAGTTCGCCCGGGACGAGATCGGGCGGGCGACGAACGAATCCGGGCACAACGCGCCCGAAATCCGCTTGGCGATCTCCCGCGGCGGGGGCGGAGTTCCCCAGTCGTACCGGATCGAACGCGCGGCGGACGGAACAATCCAGGTTACCGGCTTCGACGCTCGCGGGGCCATGTACGGCGGCCTGGACGTGGCGGAAGCCATCCGGCTGGGCACGCTGGACCAGTTGCCCGCCGGCCTGCGGAAACCGTTCCAGGAGGAGCGGGGCATCAAATTCAATATCCCGCTCGATCTGCGGACACCCAGCTATTCGGACAACTCCGACGCGGCCCAGGCCAATATCCCGGAGATGTGGAGCATGGACTTCTGGCGGACGATGCTGGACGAGATGGCCCGGCACCGCTACAACGCGCTCACGCTGTGGAATCTGCACCCGTTCCCCAGCATCGTCCAGGTGCCGGAGTTCCCCGAGGTCGCGCTGGACGACGTCCTGCGGGCCAAGCCGGGCAGCTTCGACGACCGGTTCTCGCACAGCGGCCACGATATGTTCCGCCCCGGATTGCTCGCCGGCGCGGAAGTCGTCAAGCGGTTAAGTATCCGCGACAAGATCGCCTTCTGGCGCGAGGTCATGCAACACGCGCACGACCGCGGCATCGACGTGTATTGGTTTACCTGGAACACGTTCTTGTTCGGCGCCGAGGGAAAGCACGGGCTGAAACGTCAGGGCCTGGGCGAAACCGAAGTGCGCTATGTTCGGGCCAGCGTCCGCGAGACGGTGAAGACCTATCCGCTGCTGGCCGGCATCGGCATTACGGCCGGCGAATCCATGAACGAGCCGCTCGCCGGCCGGGACAAGGAAACCTGGTTGTGGGACACGTATGGCGCCGGCATCGGGGACGCGCTCCGCGACGAGCCGCAACGCGAGTTCCGGCTGATTCACCGCTTTCACCAAACCAAGGCCGCCCAGATCCGGGCTCGTTGGCAGCCGTATCCGAGCCGGTTTGAACTGAGCTACAAGTATGCGGTCGCCCACATGTATTCGATTCCCGATCCGCCGTTCATCCGCGAAGTCCTCGGCGAACTCGGCCCGGGCCTGCGCGCCTGGCTGACGGTCCGCAACGACGATATCTACAGCTTCCGCTGGGGCGATCCGGAGTTTGCCCGCGCGTTCATCAAGGCGATGCCGCCGGCCGACAAGGTGTGCGGGTTCTACATGGGTCCGGACGGCTACATCTGGGGCCGCGATTTTCTGACGAAGGATCCCGCCGGCCCGCGGCCGACGGTCATCGAGAAACAGTGGTATTCGTTCCTGCTTTGGGGCCGGCTGGCCTACGACCCAGACCTGCCGGACGAACACTTCCGCCGCGTGCTGGCCCACCGCTTCCCCCATGCCGATGCCACGGAACTGGACCGCGCGTGGCGTGCCGCGTCGAAGATCTTTCCTTTGATCACCCGTTTCGTCTGGGGCAGCATTGACCTCCGGTGGCTGCCGGAAGCCTGCATCAGCCATCCGAACTATCGCGGCTTTTTCACGGTGCGGGAGTTCATCGAGCGCGATCCGATGCCCGGCAGCGGCGTGCTGGGCATCAAGGCCTGGCGGCGCGCAAAGCTGGACGGCCAGCCGACCGGCGGCACGACGCCCTTGGAACTCGCGGACCAGCTTGCCGCCCAGTCGGCTCTCGTCCGCGAATTGCTCCCTGCGTTGCGTCAACATCCGGCCACCGATGCCGAATTGACCGCCACGCTGGACGACCTGGAGATGTTCGCTCAGCTTGGCGACTACTATGCCGCGAAGATCAGCGCCGCTTGCGATCTGGCGATGTTTGATGCGACCGGAGAGGAACCGCTGCGGCGCAGCGCCGTGCAGCATCTGGAAACGGCCCTGACGCACTGGCAAGCCTACGCGCAGGACTACGCCGCCCGCTATCAGCAGCGCGTGCTGTACAACCGCGTCGGCTGGGTGGACCGCACGGCGTTGATCGACAACGTCCGCGCCGATATCGACCTGGCACGCGATTGGATGCCGGGTTCCCAGCCCGGCGACAAACCCAAGAATCCCGCCAATCCGAGAGCGGACTGAGTTGCGGCGGACGAGCGCTCGTCACGGTAGCAGCGGTGGCCGATGGACCTGCCAGTCGTCCGATTCCCGCAGCAGCAGCCACGCCTGCTGCAGCATCACCGCCAGGTCCTGGGCCAGATGGTTGGACGAGCCGTGCGAATAGCCGCTGAGCAGCTTGCGGGGATTGGGCTGACCGGCCAGTTCATTCCGGCCGGCGAAATTGACGTGCTCGTCGTGATCCCTCCGGGCCAACATCTCCAAGCTGACCGAGCCCCCATCGTCCCACCAGTACGGCACAAACCCCTTCTCGCGTCCCTGCAAGAGCCACTCCTTGCTGCCCCGCCAACCGCGGTCGTCGCCGGGGCGGCCGTCGTTGCGGTCGGATGTGAACAGTTCGTCGGAGTGGTTGAGCATCTGAAGATAGAACGGGAGTTGCCAGCGGGTGAGCACTTCCTTGTAGAACGGGTCGCCGGTGGCCCGGCTGGCGTTGACCATCGCCACGGCGAACCATGCGCCGTCGTGCATCGTGTCCAATGCCTCGTCCTGGATGAACTGGTCGTGCTGGCCCTGGCGGGCCACGTGAAAGTACTCGTAGATCATGCCGCGCTGCGGTGACTGCTCGGACTTCTTCAGATGATGATCCACGACGAACCGCGTCAGACGCCGGATCAAAGCCCGCGTCTCGTCCGCAGTCATCGGCGGCTTGCAGTGCGCCTCCGTCCAAGCGGGGTCACGATCGGGTGCCGGCGCCGCGGCACGGGCCACCGCAACGCCGGCCGAGTTGCCCATAGCAGCAGCCACCATCAGACTGATCAGGTATCGACGGACGATCATGGTTGCGTTCCTTGAGGATGCCCAGTTGCGAGCGTCACGATCGCCAGGGTCAAGATCCACGCGACCGCAGACGCTGCTGCAAATCCGCCAGCATGGTGGACAGCTCGCTGATCGTTTCGCTTGCTGAAACTCAACTCCCGGCAACAATGCCCGCAACCGCTCCGGCTCGTACCGATCCGCAAACAAAAAGCCCATTGCTCGATCACCGGAGTGGACGAAATCGTTTCCTGCGTCAATTCAGCTGGACCGTTCGCTTCCGCGTGAATTGTACGATGGCCGACCGAAGCCGTCGCCCAGCCCGCAGTTCGACCTTCGACGCCCCCAACGTCTTAACCCGGGCCACCGCCCGCAACCCAAGAGCGTCTGAAGAAACCGCCGGAAAAACCACGAATCACACGAATTGCCCGAATCACGACATCTTTTTTACCCTTTTCATTCGTGTCATTCGTGTGATTCGTGGTTGTAAGATGCGCGCGCGGCCCGCGATTGATACGGACTGAGACGCTAGGGGCATTCCGGTGGGACACTCTGAGCCTGTCATGGGGCGCGGATTGCCACGGCCACTCAATAGCGCCCGCTCAGGCCGGCCAGGAACAAGTGGGAGGTGCCGTCATTGGTGGTCCGGACGCTGTCGTTGTAATCCAGATAGCTGTAACGGAAATAGCTCGTCGCGCCGCGGTTCAGGCGATAGTCGAAGCCTGCCGACAAACGGATCGAATCCATCCCGTCCCGCGCCACTTCCGCAATCTCCGGCCAAACGTACGGCTGGTCGAAGACCGTTGAGGCGATCTCGTTGCGGCCTTGCACGTATTGGAGGTTGCCTCGCACCATCAGACGCCGCGTCCAGGCGTAAGTGCTGCCCACCGACCAGACTTCGCTGCGGCCGCCGTAATCCCAGTTTCTCGTGACGGGCGCGTAGGTAGCGCCGTTGTTGAAATCGTCGCCCAAGGTGATGGCTTGCTGGATCCAATTCGTCAGGTAGGCATAGCCGGCGGAGAACGTCAGCGCACGCGTCGGCGCGTACCACGCCGTGACGGTCAGCGGATAGCTGTCCTCGTCAAAGTCCGCCACGGCGGAGTGCTGGAAGCGGTTCTGGATGCCGAAGGTCACGTTGGCGAAGAAATTGTCCGCCGGAGTCCAGGTGCCGCCAAGCTCGACCAGGTTTGTGTGGACGGGCAAGCTGCTGTTGGTGGTGCCGTTCGAGCCACGCACGCCATACAGCGGCTGTGAATCATAACGGGTGGTGAAACGCACAAACGTGTCGTAGGCCCGCGACCATTTCTGGGAGACGCCCGCGTGTACGATGTGGCTGTCGGTGTTGGCCTGATCGAAGTCGGCGACGACGGCGGGCGCCAACGTGCCGTCGAAGACCGCATTCTCCCGATGCACCTGGCGGTACTCGTAGCGGCCGTGGAGAGCCAGTCCGCGTCGCCAGGTGTGCTCGTCGCGGAAGGGCGTCCAGCGCCCGTTCACGCCCGCCGTGGTCCGCGTGTAATCGATCAGCGGCACCAGCGCGTCGCTGGCAAAGAAGTCGGGTACTCCGTCCTCGCCGACGACGCAGGAGACGACCACCGGCGCGCAGCCGCAGCCGCCGTACTGCCGGCTGTCCGACCACGTACATTCGATCTCGGTCTCGTCGTAGCGGTCGAAAGTGAGCTGTTCGCCGGAGATCAACGTCGTCGGCAACTGATTGGTTTCATAGTTCAGCTTGACGTACCCGGTCCACTTCAAGTTCTCGATCGTACGGTCCGTGAGCCGCAGGTCGAAGCCGCCGAAATCGCGCTCGAAGTTCCGGTGCCGGTTTTCCGTGCTGCCGTAGTACAACAAGCCGTACAGGCGTGTCTTGTCGGTCAGATCGACACCGAGCTTCAGCTTGTCGATCCGCGTGAGGTTCTCCGGCACGACGGCATAGGGGTAGAAGGCTCCGTCGGGATAGGCTTCGCTGCCCAGTTGAGGCGGCATGCTTTCGCGGTTGTAGATCGCGGGATACGAGTTGTACAACCGCGTCAGCAGCTGATCGTTCTGATTGAACGAGCGCATGGGCCGCGAGTAGGAAACGGTGACCGCGCCCCACTTGCCCTCCAGGCCGGGTTCCAGTTCCATCGTCAGCCAGTCGATCTGTTGCCGACGGCCCAGGACATGGCACTGCCGCGTGTCGCCCGCGATTTGCTGGTGGTCAAAACAGTCGGCCAGCGCGGTGACCTGCCGCTCGCCTTCCTTGCGCAACCCCCATACGTTCAGACGCCAACGGATCTTATCCGTCAGATCACCCTGGAACTTGGTTTTCAGCTGCTGCACGCGGATCGCGTAGTCTTCGCCCGCGTTCAGATCTTCGGCGATGAACTCCCCGGCCACGGGCAAGTAATTGCCGGGATTCGCCGGATCGGCGACAGGCTGCGGAAAATTGGTCAGCGGGTCGGGACTCAGCGCGTGGATGAACCGGTCGTACTCGACGTCGGCCCGGAGGCCCGGACCCGCGTAATCCCAGCCGGCTTGGGTGGTCTCGTTGTCCGTACCGATGAAAGAAACGTCATTGGACCGCACGCCGTCGGTGCTCAGGTGATCCAATTCCCAGAAAGGCGACGAATCGAGATCCTGGTACTCGCCGATCATGGCCGGCGAGCCGTGGACGTCGGTGGTCCACCACCCGCCCCGCAGGACGGTCTGGTCGTCGAGGCTTCCGCAGGACGACCTTTCCAGGCCGTCGTGATGGCTCGGAAGGGCCGTCCTGCAGGAATCGGATACCCAACGCGGAAATGAGGCATCGGGCTCTTTTTTCACCTGCCGGCCGTCCGCAGCGCCGGCTGCCTCGCCGGCCGTGACGACACACGGCAGCGCGGCCAACCACAGGATTGTGACCAGGAGAACGGTCATCGCGTAAGCCCACTCCCCAGCAAAGATTCGCCGATCAGATCGCTGCCGTGTACCTGCGAATGGCATTGCGTGCAATCGGTGTACAGCGCTTGCCGCATCGTGGTATTGGCCGGGTCATCCAGTTGCCGGTGATCGGATCGGTGGCCCGAATGGCAGCGCAGGCACAGGAACGTTGCCGGTTGGCGCAACAGGTTGTTGGCGACCGTTCCGTGCGGTTCGTGGCAGATCCCGCAGTCCTCCGTCACGGGCGAATGCTCGTAGGCGAACGGCCCCTGTTTTTCCGCGTGGCACCGGTAGCACAACAGGTTGAGCGTCGGTTCCCGCAGACCCTTCTCAGCCTCGCCGTGCGCATCGTGGCAGTCTGAACACAGCATCTTCCCTTCCTGGATGGGATGATGCGAGGGCAAGTTGTCCAACGCATAGATTTGCGGATGGCACTTGTAACACGCTTCGGGCTCTTGGACCGACATGGCTCGCCGTTGCGGGCGTCGCACCGACGCGTGTTCGATCTCGACCAGCCGGGGTACGCTCGAGCGGGGATGAGGGTTATGGCAGTCGGTACAAGCCACCCCGGCGATGCCGTGCGTCGAAGAATGCCAGGCCATCGTCGGCGAGTGATCCTGATGGCAGGTCAGGCACATTTCCTCCCGCGCCGCTTCGACGATCTTGCCGTGGGCATCGTGGCAAGTGGTGCAATTGAACCCGTTGGGGCCGCAAATCTGGTGCGGCCCGGCAATCCGCTGCAAATCGGCCATGTCGCCGTGGCACCGGTAACAGACGTCGGGCGCGACCGCGCCCAGGTTGTTGGACGGGACCGCCGGTGCGTCGGACTTGGACTCGCGAGGTTTCTCGTCGCTGACCAGCCTTGCCGGAACCCCTTGGGGTGAGTCGGCCGCCGGCTTCTTCTCCGACTTGTCCGCCTGCTTGGATTCTTTGTCCTGCCGTTCATAGTGGGCCGTGTGGCAATCGAGGCAGGACAGCCCGCGGTGGGCATGTATCGAGGTACGCCACTGGGCCCCCGCGCCGCAGGCGTCGTCCTCGTGGCAGCGGGCGCAGATTTCCGAGCGTTGGGCGGCGCTGAGCGATTTGAAACTCCACACCAGCCCCGGTTTCTCGCCAGCGGAGTCCACGTGTTCGCTGCACGGTCCGTGGCAGGCTTCGCAGGACTCGCCGTTGCGGATGCCATAATGGACGTTTTGCTTGAACGTCTCGACGAGCGATTCGTGGCAGTTGCCGCATTCCTCGTCCGCGTCGACGTATTCCGCGCCCTCGATGACCGGCAACTCCGCGCGCACCGCAGGCAAACGGGCTTCGCGAAAGGCCTTGTCCGGCTTCGGCCAGCCCGGCCCCAAGTACGCGTCCAGACGCCGACCGTCCGGCACCACGAAGCCACAGGCCGAGAGCGTCAGGCAGGCCAGCGCCAGCAGAACAGAGTGGATGTAGCAACGGGACGGTCGCCGCGGGCTGTGGCGCGAGTGGCTGGCGTCGGCGCTCGCCAGACCGGATGCTAGCAGGTGCGACGCGGCTGATCGCCCACAGCGCAAGCACCAAGCCAGCGGCGGCCCGAAGCAGCGTTCCGCCGGGCTTCCCTGCGGAGAAATCAGAGAGTGATCGCGATTCGAATTGCGCGCCACAGGTCTTGCCCATCGGCATTGCCCCCCTGTAGCGACGTTCCTTGGCATTCAAGTCGTGCAACGCGGTTATCGGCTATCATTGCAGCAACACTTGACATCTTCCGGGGAAAGATGGATTTGCCTGCAAATCGGACGCATGCCTCCACGCGAAGAAACGTCTGCTGCGGGCGGTTCCCCCGTTGCGTGACGTGACGCGGTAATTCGGGAATGTCTACCTGTTCAAATACTACGAATGACCAGCCTTCAGGGACGGGGCGCCTCACGAGGTTGGTTGTCCGGACAACGCGGCGACGACGACGGATGCCTCCCCTGGCGACCGACCCAAGTCGCCTTCTCGTTCTTCGAACAGGCCGATGGCCCCGTGCTGGATGAAATTTCCAGCCGGACACGGTCGCTTAGAACCGATACTCCGCGCCGAAGTTCAGTCCCTGGGCCCAGAAGGCGGTGGTGGTGAAGGGGAACTGGGGGTGCAAACTGGCACTGCCTTGCCCCGGGGGGAATTCTCCGGCGCTAAGTGTCGTGTCGATCTGGTCTCCGGCCCGCGCAGCGTAGAACCAATACAGGAACGAGTATCCGAGGGAGGCCCGCCAGTGGCAGCCGAGATCGCAGCTGAGCTTCAGTCCCAACTCGGTCAGCGTGCTGAACTTGTCCTGCTCGTGGGTGCCGATATTGGTCGGCAATGCGTAGAATCCGCCGGCCGTGGTCGCGCTGGCCCCCGTCACCGTCGTGGCGGTTGTCGATCCATCGATGGTGACTTCGGAATGGACGCTGCCCAAGGCTAACTTGGTCAGCAACTGAATCGTCCAGACGCCGCTTTGCCGCTCGATCAGGCACCCCAGCTGCGGTCCGTGGAACGAGTTCTTGGCCGTGAATTGGTCGAACAGATCGAGCGTGCTGCCGACGGTCGCCGTCTCGCGCGAGACCATCGCCTCGGTTATCGTCAGGTCATCTTCCAACAAGGCATAACGATAGCCCAACAACATCACGACGCGCTGGCCACACTCGTCCCACAGCGGCTTGGTCAGCAGCGCTTCGGCGGTGTGGAACTGCGTCGACGCATCGCTGGTGATGCTGCCCTGCGACACGTTCGGATAGGCGACCAGTCCGGCGTCCTGCAAGCCGGTGTCCGCATTCACGAACGGGCGAGCCAAAATGGGGCTGCCCTGACTGCTGGCGATGTACGTGGCGGCGTCCTGTTCCAGGAATGTGTAGCCCAGTTCGAAGCCCAGCGCGCGGCAAGGATCAAACCAACCGCCGACCGCGAATCGTCCACCGGAATGAGCTTCGCCGTTCAGCCCAGTGCCGCCGTACAAGACGCTGGTGTCCGGCTGGCCGAGGACTCCCGCCCGATCGCGCGCCGTGCCGTCGGGACTGGTCGTCACCAACGCCGGCACGTCCATCGCGTCGGTCCACCACAGCAGGTACTCGGCGCGCACGTCGAGGCATACATCGAGCACGGGACCGCACGGCACCAACTCCCGGCCCTCGGGTGGGCAAGTGAAGTCGGGCGACTGGCCGAGCGCTGGCGGGCCACCTGCTAGCAAGAACAGGGCCACACCGGTCGCCACGGCCGTCAGCCGCGAAACCGTCGATTGCCATACGCTGTCAATGTTACTTGGTGCCGCGCTTCTTGGTGCCATCGGGTCTGCATCCTTACTCCCGAGCACCCCCCTGCAGCGATCAGTAGCATTCTCGGCGGCAAAAGGGCCGGTGCGGACAAGTGCTAGCGAGCCACCTCACACCAGCGCGTCCGGGGCCGGCGAACGGCCGAAGTTCGAGCGCGCGCCGGTTCGGTCCTTGCGCACAGAATGCTAGACCATGCATATCGGCCAAAACCTATGCGGCCCTTAAAGTTTTCCTGACCAAAAGAACTTGCCTGCTTTTTCCATGCCATCATTCGAGGGGGAGGCCGCGTGCAAAACGATCTGAAAAGCGTTAGAATCCTGGACAGTGGTCTCAAACAACGGACGCATCTTCAACAACGCATGGGAGGACACAATCATGAAGCGATCGTTTGGGCTTACTGTTTTGGGGATGGGCTTGGCGGCCGCGATAGCATTGACCGGCGTTGGCCGGGTCACTGCTGCCGACGAAGGTCAAGGTCTGCTGGCCGAGGCCCAGAAGTTGTTCAAGCAGTTGCCGGACAAGATGCCGGGCAGCGACAAGGACACGGTGGCCAAAATCCGGCTTGGGAGAAAGCTGTACAACGAGCAGAAGATCTCGATCAACGGCACCCAGTCCTGCAACAGCTGCCATCGGCTGGATGAGAACCGCGCGGGCGTCGACAGCGAACCGACGTCTCCTGGTGCGGAAGGCAAGCGGGGCGGACGCAATTCGCCCACCACGTTGAATGCGGGCCTGCACATTGCGCAATTCTGGGATGGGCGAGCGCCCGACCTGGCCGCGCAGGCCAAGGGTCCGGTCATGAACCCCATCGAGATGGGCATGCCGAGCGAGGCGGCCGTGTTGGAGAAACTGAAGGAAGCCGGCTACGAGGAACTGTTCAAGAAGGTCTTCCCGGACGCCGCTCAACCGCTGACGTATGACAACTATGCGGAAGCCGTGGCGGCTTTTGAACGCACGTTGATCACGCGCGACCGGTTCGACGATTTCCTGGGCGGCAAAGAGAGTGCCCTGACGGAACCGGAAAAGAAGGGGTTGGCGGCTTTCACGAAAGTCGGCTGTGCGGACTGCCATCAAGGCGCGCTGCTGGGCGCCGACCGCTACGAAAAGATGGGCGAAGCCAACGCCTATGCGAACAAAGAGGACTTGGGCCGTTTCGAGGTGACCAAGAAGGACGAGGACAAGTTCGTGTTCAAGGTCCCGTCGCTGCGCAACATCGCCTTGACCGCACCGTATTTCCATGACGGCAAGGCTGCCACGCTCGGCGACGCCGTGTCCCAAATGGCGGAACTCCAGCGCGACGAGAAGTTGAGCGACGAGCAGGTCGCCCAGATCGTCGCCTTCCTGGGTTCGCTCAGCGACAAGGAACGCGTCAAACCGGCCGCGGCGGCAGGCGCCGAAGGACCGGTCAAGAAGATGCTCAAGCGAAGGATCCTCCGGAAGTCGTAGCCGCCAGTGGCTGCCGATGGCGAGCGGCGGAAACAAACAAACCCGCAGCGTCAGCAAGGCGATCCGGTGCCTGATGCACTCCTCGCGGACGCTTCGGGTTGCGAGGTATCGACCCGTTTCTGCCGCTCGCCTAAGTGTGCAGGTGTGCGACACGGCACACCCGAGTGCGCGCCAAGTTGCTTTCTGTTCGCTCAACTCGCCCCCATCCTGGCACCAAAAGCCACTTCATTCGGTACTACCGTCCCTTGCTGACCCGAAGCCGCCGGAACCTGACCGGCTGGCACACCGATTGCGTAGCCATTGGATTGGAACGTTCAACAAGTCAGACAGTCGACTTTGTGGGGAGGCAGCGTATGTTCATTCCTCGGCATGTCGATCTACACTGGGAACTTCTCAAGTGGGCGGCCATCCTCTCGCTGGCGGTAGCGACGGCCATGGTTTTCGCCAGACACGTTGGCGGAACCCTGAGTTGGTAAACTCGGGCTAGGGCCACCGTTGCTACGCCGCGTCCCGGTAACCGGGCAAGGGACGGGTTGCGGATGCTTTCCGCGCGTGAGGCCCACGAATTCGCGGCGCGGCCGGCGGCGTTTCGAGCAGGAACAACTCGACGGCTTGGCGCACTCTGGCCGCGTGCGTCAGGTGGGCCGGCAACCCGAAGAGTGATGTGAGACGTCCCAGCAGTTGCAGATAGCCGCCCGGCCGCTGCCAGTCCTGCAGCACGCTGCCCAGCACGGCAAAGGGATGCAGCAGCAGCGATGCCAGCCAGCCTTGAGTTGCGGCGTGCCTCCAGAACACTCGTTCGGCATCGCGCCCGGAACCGAAGGACGCCACATCGTCGATCACCGCGGCAGTCGCCCGCACCACGGAGTCCGGCTCGAGCGTGCTGCGATAACCGAGCGACTGGAGCGAGAGGGCAAAATCAATATCGGCCGAATCGACGTCCAGGCGTTCGCAGAAACCGCCGACGGCTTCCCAAAGCCAGCGACGGTAGAACCCGGCGAACAGCGCCGGACCGGTAATCGCACGGCGGAATACACGCTGGCTCTTTGACAGCTTGCTGCCAGCACCGTGGCGCAAACGCCGGCCACCGCGAGTGTATCGCAGGCCGGCCGCCACGATCCGGTCGGCATCGGCGGCGTCGACCGCCAGCGGAGCGACCGCACAGACTTGCGGATCGTCGAACGGCATCAACGCGGCTTCCGTCCAACGGTCACAGGCCAGGATCCCGGGCTGAATGACGTGCAGGATCTCGCCCCGGGATGCGTGGCAGCCCGCGTTGACCATCCGCGCCGGACTGGCGTTGTGCGGCGTCGGGACGAATTGAACTTCGCCCTGCAGGCCGTACGGGTCAGCGTACGGCAGCGAATGCACGACGAGCACTTCGCAGTCGCTCGGCCGGTTCTGCAAAACCGACGCAAGCGTGTCCTCGAAGAGTTCGTTATCGGCCCATAACGGGATGATGATGGACAGCGTGGACACCGGTCACCTTCCTTGCTTCTCTACTCGTCTTATTTCGGCCGATTTGCCAGGAACAATTAGAACGATCGGTAGAAACCGATGGGAGAAACCAGTGCTTGGAAGGAAACTCAGCAGGGGGCCGACCGGCCTCGACCGCAACCTTGCGAAATGCCGTCACTGCTAGCATCAGCGAATGCCCTCGGCTTGCGGGCTGTTGATTTAATCGTGGGATAGGCTTCCAGCCTGTCGAATGGGAAAACGTCGCAGACTGGTAACTTGTAACTGGGCATTGAAGTGGGACGGATTGTCAATCCGTCCTACAGGGAATATCTCGCCACGTCTTGGGGAAAAGTTACCGGCCTCAGACCTAGTGCGTCGTCAAGGCTAAACATTGGGGTAGCCGCGGTCGCCAGACCGCGGGAGTCCCGCACTCTGGCGAGTGCGGCTACCCCAAAAATAAGTTTGGACAAGGCACTAGTCGATCTCCAAGTCGCCTGCGACCCGCAGCACAACGACGCTGCAGATCGGGTCGGGGGCTTCGGCCGGGAGTTTCACACAGACGCCCGAATCGACGGCTTCGGTCGGCAGGGCCTTTTTGTCGGCGTCGGCCAGCAAGTAGGCGGCGGCCACCTTGGTCCGCAGACCGGGAACCAGCAACTGCCCGTCGCGGGGCCACTGGAACACGTGCAAGTACAGCGTTGTGCCGCCGTCGGTCAGCTTTTTCGTGCAACGGCCCCAGGCCAAGGTCTTGAACGGACTGGCCAACGTGCCGTAGATGGATTCGCCGTTGACCTGCATCCACTTGCCCATCGCCTGCAACCGCTCGACCGACGGACCCGGAATCAGGCCTTCGGCCGTCGGACCCACGTTCAGCAGGTAGTTGCCGCCCTTGGAAGCGATGTCGATCAGGTTGCGAATCAGCGTCTCGCTGCTCTTCCAATTTTGATCGTCGCGCTTGTAGCCCCAGGTGTCGTTCATCGTCATGCAGGATTCCCAGTCCACGCCGGGCAGTCCGGTGGCGGGGATCTGCTGTTCCGGAGTGCCGAAATCGCCAGCGTGCTCCGCGCCCTTGGTCAGCCCCTCCATGCCTTGGCGGCCCTTGCCGACACGATTGTTGATGATCAGCTGCGGCTTGAGCTTGCGCAGGTAGCGGTACACATCGTTGGCGTCTTCCTCGGTGTACCAATCGCACCACTCGCCGTCGAACCACAGGACTTCGGCGTCGCACGTGTCCAACAGCTCTTTCAGCTGCTGCTTCATATAGTCCAGGTATTCCGCCTTGCGTCCCGGGACGATCTTGGTCGGGTTGTAGCTTCGATCATTGGGACGCGTCTGGGCCGGATGGTGCCAATCCATGATCGAGTGGTAAACGCAGAACTTCAGGCCCTGTTTGCGGCATTCGTCGGCCAGCGGTTTCAGCAGGCACTTGCCGTACGGCGAAGCGTCCACGATGTCGTAATCGGTCACCTTGGAGTCAAACAGGCAAAAGCCGTCGTGATGTTTCGAGGTGATGACGACGTATTTGATTCCTGCTTCCTTGGCAAGCCGCGCCCATTCGGCCGGATCGTACTTGACGGGATTGAACTGTTTGGCCAGCTGCTCGTACTCGGCCACCGGGATGTTCGCGCTGTTCATGATCCACTCGCCGATCCCGCCGACCGGCTTGTCCTTCCACGTGCCGGCGGGAACTGCGTACAAGCCCCAATGGATAAACATGCCGAAGCGGGCATCGCGCCACCACTTCATCCGGGCATCGCGCTGTTGGGGCGTCTCCTGGTTCCACTTGGCTTCCTCCGCCGCCCGCACGGGCGCCGCGATCGTCAGCCAGCCCAACAACAAAACGCAACCGCAGGTGAGTCGTCTGGTGTTCATGTCCGGTCTCCTCATGGTGCAAAGAAATCGTGTTTCGGTCGCCCCGTTTAGGCATCGTTCGAGAAATAACTGTCCGATTGCGCCGTGGCGTAAGCTTCCAGCTTGCGGTCGGTGGTGGCACCGCAAGCTGGAAGCTCACGCCACTTATTCCTCGAACGGTGCTATCCCAGTGCCAGCTGCCATTGCTAAACGCGAGCGGTATAGTATACCAAAAGGCGTCTGCAAAACGACATGCAACCCACAGCACCCTGTTTTCCCTGGAGCAACAGAATTCCCGTGCATGAGATGTCGATCGTCCAAGCCCTGATCGAGCAAGTCGAGGCCGAAGTCGAGAAGTCGGGTCAACTCGGCCGCGTGGTCGGGCTGGACCTAGTCGTCGGCCGGCTGTCCGGTGTCCACGTGGACTCGATCCGCTTTGCCTACGAGGTTCTCGCGCCGGGCACGATTCTGGAGGGCTCGACCCTGCGCATCAGCGAGCCCAACGCATACAGCGCCTGTCACGCATGCGGAGCCCGGGAGGCGATCGAGGAACTATCGATGGTCTGCCCGCGCTGCGGCAGCGGCGAGATCGTGATCGACGGCGGACGCGATTTGGTGTTGCAGTCGATCGAATTGGAACAGGGTTAGTAAAAGTGAGGTGATTCCCAAAAACGACGTCCAGCCGCCGCAGTCCCAATCTTGGAGTGCGGTGCCTTGTCACCGCTTTGGAACAACGCCCGGAACCGCACTGCGAACTCTTTCGCTCGATCGTCCAACACCAGAATCCAAACCATTAACCCGACGCCAACGCCTGCCAAAAGCGGCAACAAGTTGCCGCACTGCAAGATCCCCCGCCAGAAGGAGACGCCTTCATGTATCTTCCCGCCAAAAAAGTGTCTGCTTTCATCGTTCTCGCCACCAGTTGGACCGCTCTCACGGCCGCGGCCGCGGACGATCTGGTCGTCAACGGCGGCTTCGAACAGGGCCGCACAGGCTGGGCGGAATTCTGGTCCCGGACGCCCGGCGGCACGGCGGTGTTGGATGCCGAACGGCGGCACGGCGGAAAACAAGCTATGCGCGTCGAACACGCCGGTACGCAGGACTGGAGTTTCCCGCAACAGCGGAAGCTGGAGGTCCAGCCGGAGCAGATCTACGAACTGACCGGCTGGCTGTGGGTCGAGGGCGACGGGAATGCGACCCTGAGCGTGATCTTGTACGACGCCCGGAACAACGCGATCGATTGGAGCTACGGCGGCCAGATCGTCCAAGCTGCGGACCGCTGGCAGCCGGTGCGTTCGCGGTTCCTGATTCCCAACGGTACGACAACGATCGTGCCGCGGCTGATGGGAACCGGCCCCGCCAAGGTCTGGCTGGATGACGCGCAGCTGCAACTGGCCGGTTCCGTGCGCGAATTGCGCAAGGCGGAGCTTCCCGCCAAACTGTCCATCGCGAATCCCGTGTTGGACGTTGCGTTCCGGACTGCCGACGCCACGCTGGCCGTCACGGATCGCCGCACGGGACAAACGTGGCAGCAGCAGAGCGGCGCGCCGATCATCGTCCTGGACGCCAAACCAACAGAACACGCCATCCACTTGCAGTTGCTGGAGCCGTCGGCCATGCTCACGATCTCGGCCGCGATGGAATTGGACGCGCAGCGGCCCGAACTGGTCGTGCGCCTGACCGCGACCGGCGAGATCAAAAATGCGATCCGATATCCGGGCTCCTTCGCCACGCAGAAAGGCACGCTGCTGGTCCTGCCGGTCAACGAGGGCATCAGCTATCCCGCCGACGATACCACGCTGTCGCCGATGGTCTATCACACGTATGGCGGCCACGGATTATGCATGGGCTGGTGGGGCCAAACCGACGGTCAACGCGCCGCGCTGGCCATCGTCGAAACGCCCGACGACGCGGGCGTCCGCCTGCCGCGTGTGGACGGCTTGCTGTGCCTGCAGCCCGAATGGGTCCCGCAGAAAGGCCAGTTCGGACCGGAACGGCGGCTGCGCTACGTGTTCTTCGACGACGGCGGCTATGTGGCGATGTGCAAACGCTACCGCCAGCACGCTCAAGCGAGCGGCTTGCTGAAGACGCTGGCGGAAAAACGCCGGGAAATCCCCGCCGTCGATCTGCTGGTGGGCGCCGTCAACGTCTGGTGCTGGGACCGGGATCCGGTGCCGATCTGCCGCGACCTGCAGGCGGCCGGCATCCAGCGGATCCTGTGGAGCAACCGGGCTGCGCCCGAACAGTTGAAGCAACTGAACGAACTGGGCGTGTTGACCAGCCGTTACGATATCTATCAGGATGCCATGAACCCGGCGAATTTCCCCCAGCTGCGCGGCCTTCACTCGGACTGGACCTCGGATGCCTGGCCTCAGGATCTGGTGCTGAAAGCCGATGGTGACTGGGAACGCGGCTGGGAGGTCGAGGGCCAAGACGGCCAGCGATACCCGTGCGGCGTGCTGTGCGACCGGCAGGCCGTGCCGTATGCCCAGCGGCGGATCCCGCCCGAGCTGCAAACGCATCCGTACCGCAGCCGTTTTATCGACACGACCACGGCCGCCCCGTGGCGGGAATGCTACCATCCGGCCCATCCGATGACGCGGACCGAAAGCCGCCATGGGAAGATGGAATTGCTGCGGTTCGTGAGCGAAAAGTGCGGCCTGGTGTGCGGCAGCGAAACGGGCCATGACGCTGCGGTGCCCTACGTGCATTACTTCGAGGGCATGTTGAGTCTGGGGCCCTACCGGGTGCCGGATTCGGGGCGGCGAATGGCGGAAATCGTCGACGAAGTACCCGAGCGTGTGGCCAAGTTCCAAACCGGTCACTACTATCGCCTGCCGCTGTGGGAACTGGTCTACCACGATTGCGTCGTCGCCCAGTGGTACTGGGGCGACTACAACAACAAGCTGCCCGCGCTGTGGGACCGCCGCGATCTGTTCAATGCCCTGTACGGCACTCCGCCCATGTTCATGTTCCGCCGCGAGCAATGGGAGCAGAACCGCGAACGGTTCCTGCGCAGCTACCACACCGCGACGCCGGTGGCCCGCGCCACCGGTTACGCAGAAATGCTTTCGCACCGCTGGCTGACCGGCGATCATGCGGTCCAACAGACCGAGTTTGCCGGCGGCATCACCGTCACGGTGAATTTTGGCGAACAACCGTACAAGATGGCCGACGGAACGGCGTTGGCCCCGCTGTCGCATCGGGTGCAGGGCATGGCCGTTGGGACCGCGAAGTGAATAACGGTGGCTCTTCCATGTGGTCATTCCACGGGGCTTGACAGTTCAAAGCAGCCGGCTACCATTTCGTTATTTCTGCAAATGACGATTGCAAATGTTGAAGATCCTTTTCCTCTGCACGGGTAATTCCTGTCGCAGCCAGATGGCCGAGGGCTGGGCCAGGCACCTGAAGGGCGACGTGGTCGAGTCCTATTCGGCGGGCGTGGAAACGCATGGACTGAATCCTAGGGCCGTGCAAGTCATGGCCGAAGCGGGCGTCGATATTTCCGGCCACCGCTCGAAGCACGTGCGCGAATTGAGTGACGTCGTGTTCGATTATGTGGTCACCGTCTGCGGCAACGCGCACGAATCCTGCCCGTTGTTTCCAGGCCAGACCAAGGTCGTCCACGTCGGCTTCGACGACCCGCCGCGGCTGGCGAAGGAGGCGCGCACGGAAGAGGAGGCTTTGGACCATTACCGCCGCGTGCGGGACGAGATCCGCAAGTTCGTCGAGACCTTGCCGGACTCGCTTGCCGGAAGCTGAATACCTTGCGCAAAGGCGCCTAGCACCCAATGGGAAACCGCCGGTCTAACGTTCGCTTTGACACTTCTCGGTTTCAAGCGACCTGATCCCAACGAATGAAGGAGTCAACGAATGGCGGATTGGGAACCATTCACTGGTTCTCTCATTCGTTGATCCCTTCATTCGTTGGGAAGGTTCCGACCTCCAACCGTGACATTTCATTCCGAACAACGTGCGTCGACAATTCCATTTGGTGCTAGCCGCTGAAGGAAATACGATGTCTAACTTGGCCAGCAACTCACCAGCCTGCCCGCGCGGGCGGCTTTCGTTCCTCGACCGGTTCCTGACCCTGTGGATCTTCCTGGCGATGGCCGTCGGCGTCGCCGCCGGCTATATCTTCCCCGGCGTCGAGCGGTTCATCAACCGGTTTCAGGCGGGCACGACGAACATTCCCATCGCGATCGGGTTGATCTTGATGATGTACCCGCCGCTGGCCAAGGTGCGGTACGAGGAGCTGGGCGATGTGTTTCGTAACTGGAAGGTGCTCGGCCTGTCGTTGATCCAGAATTGGGTTATCGGTCCGATCCTGATGTTCGCGCTGGCCATCGTCTTCCTGCGGGATTATCCCGAGTACATGACCGGGCTGATTTTGATCGGGCTGGCACGATGTATCGCCATGGTTATTGTCTGGAACGAGCTGGCCAAGGGCGACACCGAGTACTGTGCGGGGCTGGTGGCCTTCAACAGCGTGTTTCAGGTGCTGTTCTACAGTCTGTACGCGTGGATCTTCATCAAGGTTCTGCCGCCGCTGTTGGGGGTTTCTCTCGGGGACATCGACCTGTCCAAGATCACGATCGGCAGTATCGCCGAGAGCGTCTTTATCTACCTGGGCATTCCGTTCCTGGCGGGAATGATCACGCGATTGGTGCTGGTCAAGGCTCGGGGCCGGGAGTGGTACGAGCAGACGTTTATTCCCCGCATCAGCCCGATCACCTTGATCGCCCTGCTGTTCACGATCCTGGTCATGTTCAGTCTGAAAGGCGATCAGATCGTGCGGATTCCGTTCGACGTGCTGCAGATTGCGGTGCCGCTGTTGATCTACTTTGTCGTGATGTTCCTGGTCAGCTTCTGGATGGGGCGGAAAATCGGCGCCGACTACAGCCGGACGGCAACGTTGTCGTTCACGGCCGCCAGCAACAATTTTGAATTGGCGATTGCCGTCGCGGTCGCTGTGTTCGGTATCGGCTCGGGAGCCGCCTTTGCGGCGGTAATTGGTCCCCTGGTCGAAGTCCCTGTGCTGATCGGATTGGTGAACGTGGCGTTGTATTTTCAGCGGCGGTATTTTGCGTACGCGCCGACCGATTCGTAAGAAGCGCGCATGCGGGCTCAGACGTACAGAATTCAATTTTCGCGGCCCATCGTCCGGCCATGTGGATGCGATCAACCCCGCGAAAATTGAATTCTGTACGTCTGAGCCCTCTGGTTTGCGGCCGCACTCGGCGTTCACCGCTCAAAAAATCGAAACCCGGTCTTGATTCATCGTGTATATTTGGTTAAACTGCCAAGCATCAAGGGGCGATAATCAAACCATGAACGCCAAAACGCTGGCCCAATACGAAGCGCGAGCCCGCATTATCAAGGCGCTGGCTCATCCGGCGCGGTTGTTCATCGTCGACGAACTCTCCAAGAACGGCGAGCGTTGCGTGTGTGAGTTGACCGAGATGGTCGGTTCGGACATGTCCACGGTTTCCCGTCACTTGGCCCTGCTCAAAGGCGCCGGGTTGGTCGAGGACGAAAAACGCGGACAGATGGTGTTTTACCGGCTGCGCGTGCAGTGCATCTTGAGTTTCTTCGACTGCATCGAGTCGGTGATGGCGTGTAACGCAAAACGGCATCAGGAATTGATGATCTGACGGCAGATCTTTTTTTGTGGCAAAGATTGTTGATTTAGCCAAATAGCCTAATGGCTCCTTTTCGCGAAGGAAAGGAGGACGCGATGAATAAACGAGAGTTTGGCATCTTCGCAGGCTTGGCCGTCGTGTTCCTGCTGGCCTACTTCCCAAACTTCACGGATCCGAAGATCAAGGACGCCGTGATGGAAGCCTTTTACATGCTGCAGTGGTACGCGCGGAACCACACGCTGGCCTGCGTCGTCCCGGCCATGTTCATCGCCGGCGGGATCGCGACTTTCTTTTCCAAGGAAGCCGTGCTGCGGCACTTGGGACCGAAAGCCAATCGCGCGGAGGCATACTCGGTCGCCTCGGTGTCCGGCACGGTGCTGGCGGTCTGCTCGTGCAGCGTGTTGCCGATGTTCGCCGGCATCTACCGCGTGGGAGCAGGCTTGGGCCCCGCGTCCGCGTTTCTCTACTCCGGACCGGCCATCAACGTCATGGCGATTTTTCTGACCGCCCGCGTGCTGGGCTACGATCTGGGCATCGCCCGCTTGATCGGCTCCATCGTATTCGCCGTGGTTATCGGTCTGATCATGGAGGCCATTTTCCGCAGGGACGAGGAAAAACGGACGGCGGCCGCGATGCAATTGCCCGAGCCGCCTCCGGCGAAACGCTCGCTGTGGCAGACCAGCCTATTCTTTGTGGCAATGATCGCCTTCCTGGTGTTCAGCGACTGGGCGAATCCCAGCCAGACGGTGATTCACAAAAAAGACGGGACGCGGATGCAAGTGGCCGTGATGCTGGAAACGACGCAAACGCTCCAGGTACGGTTCGAAGAGCCGGTCGGCAAGTGGAAGAAGGGCGAGAAGGACACGCTTTCCAAGGCCGACATCGACCGCACGGAACGTCTCGCCCCGCCGAATTACCAGTGGGCCGTCTGGGTGTACGATCATCGCTGGTGGTTTGCCGGAGCCTGCTTCCTGGCGACGCTGGCGATGGTCGGGACGTGGTTCGAGCGGGACGAACTGGCCGAGTGGATGGACCAGACCTGGAGTTTTTCCAAATCCATCATTCCTCTGCTGTTCGGCGGGGTGTTGGTGACGGGCTTTGTCGGGGCCTTGATCCCGGAAGAGATGGTCGCCAAGTGGGTCGGCGGCGACAGCCTGCGGGCCAATCTGGTGGCCTCGGCGATCGGGGCCATGTGGTATTTTGCCACGCTGACGGAGATTCCGATCCTGGAAGCGTTGCTCGGGTTGGGCATGGGCCGCGGGCCGGCGTTGACGCTGCTGCTGGCCGGACCGGCGCTGTCGCTACCCAGCATCGCGGTGATTTACAGCGTGGTCGGCTTTAAGAAGACGGCCGTGTTTGTTCTACTGACCATCGTGATGAGTGCGGTGGTGGGGATGATTTTCGGGTGGTTCTTTGTGTAGCGGCACGGGCTGCGTCGTTGTACGCCAGCCTTTCCAGGCTGACGCGGTCAGGCTCGAAAGTCTGACGTGCGTTGAGTTGCAAATCGCGTAAGGAGGTTGCTTATGAAACTCGTTCAAGTTTTGGGTCCCGGCTGTCCCAAGTGCGAAAAACTCAAGAAGAACGCCGAGCAGGCCGTTCAGCAGGCGGGCGTCGAAGCCATGGTCGAGAAGGTCACCGACATCAACGTGATTACGGGGTTCGGCGTGATGATGACGCCGGCGTTGGCCGTTGACGGCGAAGTGAAACTGGTCGGCAAGGTGGCCAGTCCCGAAGAGATCCAGAAGCTGCTGACGTGAAGGTACGAAGTCAACACGAAACCGTTGGAGCTGTGGCATGGAATTGAAGAACGCGCTGACCGTCTGTTTGATTTCATTCTTCGCGGCAGCGGTCGTCATGCTGATCGCGCGGGCCTTGGACCTGCAGGCCGCCGCACGCCTGGAGCCGCAACTGGCCCGCATCGTCGAGGAACTGGAAGCCTTGCGCAAGCAAGGTGGTGTTACGGCGGCGCGCGGGGTCCCGACAGACGAAACCCACCTGGTCGTCTACTACTTCCACGGCAACACCCGCTGCCCCACGTGCCGCGCTGTCGAGTCGCAGACACACGGAGTTCTGAAGTCCGATTTCGCGGCCGGATTGGCAGCCGGGACGGTGATCTGGAAGGCATTGAACTACGAAGAGCCCGCCGGGGCCGGACTCGGGCGGCAGTTCGATGTCATTTCCTTTGCCGTCGTCCTGGCTAAGATGCAGGGGGATGAGATCACGCAGTGGAAGCGGCTTGACCGTGCGGGTGCTCTGGTCGGCGACCAGGCCCGCTTCGCGGCCTACGTGCGGGACGAAATTCAGCAACTGGTTCGCCCGGCCGATCCACTGCCGAACGTGTCGCCTCCCGGCGAACTGCGCGCAACGCCTCCGACCGATGCGAAACCGATGGACACTGCGGTGCCCGCTTCCGAGGACTTGCCGATTCCCGAGTGACGAGCGTACATCAGACTTGCCGGCCTGTCCGTGTCAGCCCGGACAGGCTGACGTACGACAAGCCAATTAGCACAGGAGAAGGACAGACATGAAACGTATAACCCTGAGCACGTTTTTCGCGGTGACCGGCATCGTCTTCGCCACACTGGTCGCCGGCGCGGTGCAAGCTGCCGACGCTCCCAAGGACCGCGTAGTCGCCATGTACTTCCACCGCACGGAACGTTGCCCGACGTGCCGAACGATGGGCAGCTATGCGGAGGAAGCCGTCAAGTCTGCATTTGCCGAAGAGATCAAAAGGGGGCAAGTCGCCTTTCACTTTATCGACTTCGAGGCGGAGAAGAACGCCCGCTACACCAAGGCATATAACATCGGCGGACCGGCGTTGATCGTCGCCAAGATCGCGGACAACAAAGTCGCCTCGTACAAAGACCTGGACGACATTTGGACCAAAGTCCGCGACAAAGCCGCGTTTCTCCAATACGTGCAGGAAAACGTGAAAGCTGGTTTGGACAAGTGACCCCAAGGGAAATCTGAAATCCTAAGCACGAAACCCGAAACAAACCCGCAATCCGAATATCAAAGGCTCGAAACAACTGCCGGCCGCACCTTCGCGGGCATCGCGTTGAGACATTCGAATTTTGACCCTCGAATTTGTTTCGGATTTTGAATTTCGAGATTTGGATTTCACGGCGGCGTTGCCGCATTCAGAGGTGTCGCATGACGACTTACGCCTTGTACATCCTGGCCGCGCTCTACCTGGGCCTGTTGACCTCGATCAGCCCGTGTCCGTTGGCGACCAACATTGCGGCCATCTCCTATGTGGCGCGGAAGGTCGGCGATACACGGCTGGTCATCAACGCGGGTCTGCTGTACACCCTGGGCCGCTGCCTCTTGTACCTGGCTTTAGCCGTCCTGCTGACGACCACGGCCTTGTCGATTCCCGCGGTGTCGATCTTCCTGCAGAAATACATGCATCTGGTGCTGGGGCCTGTCTTCCTGCTGCTGGGCATGTTCCTGGTCGGGCTGATCACGGTCACCGGCGGCGGGACGATGATGAGCGAGCGGATGCAGCAACGCGTGGACGCGATGGGTATCTGGGGCGCCCTGCTGTTGGGCGTGTTTTTCGCCCTCTCGTTCTGTCCCACGTCGGCGGCCTGGTTCTTCGGACTGGTGGCCTTGATCATGGGCTCGGAGGCCGGGGCGATTACGGGCGTGCTGGAGAAAGTAGGCATCGCCCTGCCGCAGGCTTCGTTACCCGGCGGATCACTCGTCCTGCCGTTGGTCTACGGCATCGGCACGGGCGTTCCCGTGTTGGTCGTCGCCTTCCTGCTGGCCTACAGCGCCAAGTCGGTCGGCAAGACGTACAACGTACTGTCCAAAGTCGAGTGGTGGGCGAGGATGATCACCGGCTGGCTTTTCATCGTCGTGGGAATCTGGTTCTCGCTGACGTATGTGTTCGAACTTCGGTAGCGTCCTGAATTGCGAGGTGTCGCCATGTCTGCGTGCAAAATCGGTTTCATTGGCGGTGGAAGAGTTGCCCGTATTATGCTGCGAGGTTGGGCGAGGGCCAGCGAAATGCCGGCCGAGGTCGTCGTCAGCGATTCGGACCCGGGCGTGCTGACGCGTTTGGCAAACGCCTGTCCCAACGTACGGCCGGTGGGAGCCGACAATTCCCGGGCCGCCGGCCAGGACATCGTCTTTCTGTCCGTCCATCCGCCGCACGTCGCCGTCGTGCTGGCGGATATTCGGGCCAGCCTCAAGCCGGATGCCATCCTGGTCTCGCTGGCACCCAAGTGGACCATCGAGAAATTGGCGGGATGCCTGACCGGTTTCAAGCGGATCGCCCGGATGATCCCCAATGCCCCATCGATCGTGGGCCGGGGCTTCAATCCGATCGTCTACAGTTCATCCCTGACGCTGCAAGATCGCAACGCTCTGGCGACGTTGTTCGCGGGACTGGGCGAGTTGCCCGAAGTGGAAGAGCGAAAGCTGGAAATCTACGCCGTTCTGACCGCGATGGGCCCGACGTATCTGTGGCCGCAACTGTACGAATTGCAGTCCTTGGCCCAGTCCTTTGGGCTGGCCAGCGCCGAAGCATCTGCAGGGTTGGCGGCCATGGTCACCGGTGCAGTGGCGGCCATGAACGAGGCCGGTCTGAGCCCGGAGGATGTCCAAGATCTCATTCCGGTGAAACCCCTCGCGGATCTTCAGCCGGCGATCCTGGAGGGATACCGTTCGAAGCTGACTGCCGTCATCGAAAAGATACGCCCCTGACGCAGGATATCGATGGTTTCCAGGCATGTGGGGCTCTTCCTGATGGAAGAGATCCTGGCCAGATGGTAGGAATCTGGCGTCGAGTCTGTACGTAGGTTTCCTGCTCGAAGCAGATCGCCCGCAAGCGGCCTTCGGCACCGCCGCCTTGCTGGGCACCCTCGGCGTTCTCTGGCTCGCCTGGTTTGCACGAACGGGGCGGTAGCCCGGCGTTCGGCTTCGCGGGCGTGCAGGAACTCGCCGTCACTGGACCGCCAGCCGCTCCACCTTCCACTGGCCCTGCTCCCTGGCCAGCAGCACGCGGATGACCTTGACAAAGGAAGCAGCCCCAGTGAAAACAGTGAATGATCCGCAAGCTGTGCGGGCCATGATTCCTCTTTCGCGTTTCAGGAGGTCTCTTCGATGCAACGAACGATTTCGGCTCTGGCCCTGGCCATTTTCGTGACCGTCGCGGCAGGCGCCTGCCAGCGCGCCTTGGCCCAGGTATCGGTGCAGGAGGCCAATCCGAATCCGGGAGCCCCCCAAAACTTGGTTGAACCGGTGTACAGCGTAGTGAGTCCACTGGGTAATCCTATCGTGAAGATGATCACGATGGCTCCGCGCCTTGACGGCCTGGCCGGCAAGACCGTCTGCATGGTGTGGAATCAGGCGTTCAAAGCCGATATTACCCTTCCCGCCATTGCAGAATCGCTGAAGGAGAAGTACCCCGATATCAAGATCATCTCCTACACGGACATCGACGCGGCCATCCAAGCGGCGAGTCGCGAGGACGCTTCGGCAGAAGCAGACACGCTGCAGGCCGTGCTCAAGGAGAAAGGCTGCGACGCGCTGATCAGCGGAAACGGCGGGTGAGGGACCTGCACTCCCCGCGCGGTCCGCGCGGTCATACAAGCTGAGAAATTGGGTATTCCGGGGGTGGTTGTGACCGCTCCGGGATTTGACGGGCAGGCGCACGCCGTGGGAATGGACGAGGGCGTGCCCGCGGTCCAGGCCGCCGTCTATCCGGGGCCGTTCGATCTTCACTCGGACGAGGAGCTCCGGCAGAACAGCCAATCGGTCGTTGTCCCGCAAATCATCCGATTGCTGACCAAGCCCATACCCGCGACAACCACTGCCGTCACGAGAACGAGGGAAATTGTCTTCACCGGTTCCATCGATGAAATCAACCGGCACTTCACCGATCGCAACTGGAGTGAGGGACTGGCCGTTGTTCCGCCGACCGTCGAGAGGATACAGAAGTTTCTCAAATACACCGCTTGCTCGCCCGACGAGGAGATCGCTGTACTGCCATTGGCCAATCTCAGGGCAACGCCCTGGAACATCGCGGCCAATGGAGTGATGGCCGGCTGCCGGCCGGAGCATCTGCCCATCTTGATCGCAGCGGTCAAGGCTCTGGGCGACCCCGCGTTCCGGTTGTCGATGTCTGGCGGCAGCACCCATTCGTTCGTCCATTTCTATTTGGTGAACGGGCCGTTGGCCAGGCAGCTTCGGATCGATCATGGCCAAGGTTTGATTGCGCATTCGACGAACCAGGTACTCGGCCGCGCGTTGGGCCTCATCGAGAGAAACATTGCGGGTTTCCGTATCAAGGAAACCCAGATGGGCACTTTCGGCAAACTGCAATCCTGGGTTTTGGCGGAAGACGAAGCGGCGCTGCGTAGGATCGGATGGGAGCCTTATCATGTGGAGAAGGGGTTCTCGAAAAACGCGAGCACGGTTGCTGCAGCCAATAGTACCGTATGGGGGCAAAACCTCATTCCGGCAACATCCGATCCGGAAAAGGTCATGCAACTCATGGCCTATGGAGTCACCCGCAGCGAGATGTTCGCCAGCGGCATGATTGACTCGCGCCGGTATCTCCTGCTGACGCCCGGAGTCGCCGAGCTGCTCGCGGACGGAGGGTACACCAAGCGAGGTCTGATCGAAGACCTGACGAGGAATGCGAGACGAATCACCCATGAATGGGTCTTTTCGAAAGTCTACGGTTCGTTCGGCTTGGTGTTGGGATCCTTCGAAAATGAACTCGCCAAGTCCATGAGGGCGCCCGGTGCAGAGAAGGGAAAATTGCCGCCATGGTATCCAAGATTCCCTGGATGGGAGGAAGTCGTGACAACTCCGGCCGTCACACGCGGGAGACTCCAGATCATCGTCTGTGGTGACCCGAATAGAAACAAGGTGCAGACGCTGGCGGGGGGCATGGGGGCGGCGATCGAAGAAATTCGACTGCCGGCAAATTGGGATGAACTGATGGGAGAATTGGGATACCGACCGCTTTGTGAGTTTTTGATCAGCAACTAGATCGCGGGGTGGCCAGGACAACTTGTTGTCCCGGCCACGGCCTTGATCGGAGTGCAGCGCAAAACGCTAGCACGGCCGACAGTAACCCAAAGCGCCAGCGAGTGGAGAACGGCCCTTTCCCTGACGCTTCGGGTTACAGACTTTCAATCCGGTGCCCTACCTCACTCGTCATGGTCACTCACGATCCGCGGGCCGCGGAACGGGCGCGGCGCAACTTGCGTCTGGCGAACGGGCAGATTCTGCCGGAAGCCATTGCGACGGAGCAGCTGCATGTCGCTTGAGCAATTCCGCTGCTTGACATCGTTCCCCACGGCGGCTAGAAATGGGGATTCGATCCATTCCCGGCCTCATGCCATCCCTGGGGAAATGATGCGAGAACTCATGGCCGTCACCAAGGCCCTGGCTGACGAGCAGCGGGTGCGAATGCTCCTGGCGCTGCGGCGGCAGGAGCTGTGCGTCTGCCAGATCGTGGAACTTGTGGGTCTGGCCACTTCCACCGTCTCGAAGCACATGTCCATCTTGAAGCAGGCCCGGCTGGTCGAAAGCCGCAAAGAGGGCCGCTGGATGTACTACCGACTTCCGTGCGACGAAGCATCGGAGATGGTCCGGCAGGCCATGACGTGGGTTTTCGAACACCTGGGCACCGATCCGTGTATCCTCCGGGATGAACAGAAGCTCGAGGAAATTTGCCAGGTTGACCCCCACACCTTGTGTGCCGCGCGGGGCGATGGCCTGGACTGTGGAAGCAAGTCGCGTCGCAGGGAGGTGGCGGCCCGTCCGCAGTAGCCAACTCGCCAGCGTCCTCATCCAAGGGGCACTGACCGGCGCCCATGTCAACCGTGATTGCCGCTGTGGGGAGGGGAGCACAACGATGAATGGTCTCATGCCGAAACTGAAACGTTGGTCCTGGCGGATTGCGAAGCTGCTGGCGGCGGCGGCGGCCGTCGGCGGCCTTGTCTATTGGCTGAAGTTTTCGCCCGTGCCGGTCCGCGAGCACCGCATCGAGGCCGGCGAAATCGTGGCCGAAGTGATGGGCACGGGGACGCTGGAAGCCCGCGTGAAATCGACCGTCAGTCCGAAGATCTCGGGCCGCATCGAGAAGCTGTCGGCCGATCAAGGGGATCACGTCAAGGCGGGACAAATTCTGGTGACGCTCGACGACGCCGATCTCAAACAGCAAGTCGAGATCGCTCAGGCCAACATCGCGTCGGCCCAAGCGGCACTCGACCGCCTGCAGGCCGACAAGGCTCAAACCGCGGCAGTCTTGGAACAGGCCCGGCAGAACCACGAACGGGTGCAGAAACTGGTGACGCGCGCCGTCGCCACGGCCGAGGAAAGCGACAAGGCGACCGAGGCGCTGGGCGTGGCTGCGGCCGGGGTGGCCCGGTCCGAGGCCGCGCTGTTGGAGGGACGCAAGCAATTGATCGCGGCGGAAAAAAACTTGGACTACCGCCGCGCCGTCCTCGCCGACACGGTGGTCAAAGCACCCTTCGACGGCTTGATCGTCCGACGGTATCGGGACCCGGGCGACATCGTGGTCCCCGGCAGCCCCACGTTGACCCTCGTGTCGCTGGACGAAACCTGGATCTCCGCCTGGGTCGATGAGACTGAGATGGCCCGGCTGCGGGTCGGTCAGCCGGCTCGGGTGTTTTTCCGGTCCGAACCGCAGCAGAGCTATCAAGGCCAGGTGGCCCGCTTGGGGCGCGAGGCCGACCGGGAAACCCGCGAGTTTGTGGTCGATGTCCGCGTGCTCAAGCTGCCGGAGAACTGGGCGGTCGGCCAGCGGGCGGAAGTGTACATCCAGACCGACCGCAAGACCTCCGTACCGGTCCTGCCGACCAGCTATGTCGTGTGGCGGGAGGGAGAAGCCGGCGTGTTCTGCAAGGTGGCTGATCGGGCTCAGTGGCGGCCCGTGAAATTGGGTCTGCAAGCCCGCGAGACGGCAGAGATCGTCGCCGGGCTTCAAGCGGGGGACGTTGTCCTTGCGGCGGCCGACAACAAAAGTCCTTCGCTGGAGGGCCGGAGGGTCGCCGCGCCATGAATCTCGCCCGCAAGGACATTCAGCACAACCTCGGGCGGTTCGCCCTGACCACCGTCGGCATCGGCATGTTGCTGATGATGGTGATGGGCATGGCGGGCATCTATCGAGGCTTGATCGAGGATGCCACCCTGCTGGTTGAGCGGATCGGCGCCGACCTGTGGGTCGTGCAGCGCGACACGCGCGGCCCTTTCGCCGAGGTCTCGCGCGTTCCCAAGACCCTGGTGTACCGCGTCCTGGCGGTGCCCGGCGTACATTCGGCCCGGGAGTTCGTGTACCACACGATTCAGCGTCAGTACAACGGCAAGCCCCTGCGGATGTCCGTCCTCGGGCTCAGTTGGCCGCTGGACAAGGGCGAATGGCTGCCGTTGATCGCCGGCCGGCCCCTCCGGCAAAACCACTACGAAATCGTCGCGGACAAGGCCCTGGGCCTGCGGCTCCACGAGCGGATTACGCTGGGCAAAGAGACGTACACGGTCGTCGGGATCACGAGCAGCATGGTCAGTTCCGGGGGTGACGGGATGGCCTTCGCCACCGTCTGGGATGCCCAGGCCATCCAGTTCGACACGGCCGGCGAAGCGGTCCGTCTGGAACGCGCGGCGCGGGAGCGCCGCGGACAGACCAACGAGACCTTCCTCCGGCAACCGGCGCTGGCCGAACAGCTTTCGCGTCCGGCGGGCGAACTTCCCGCGGTGGCTTCGCCTGAGTTGAGCGCGGTCGTGGTCCGCGTCGCGGCGGGAGCGGACCCGGCCCGCGTCTCGTCCATCATGGCTTCCTGGGGCGACGTGACCGTCTTTAGCAAGGCGGGGCAGGAAGACCTGCTGGTGCAAGGCATGGTGGACAAGGCCCGCCGGCAGCTGGGGATGTTCCGGGCACTGTTGACGATCATCGCCGCCATCATCATGGCCTTGATCCTGTACACGTTGACGCTCGACAAACTGCACTCGATCGCCTTGCTGAAGCTGATCGGGGCGCCGGACCGTGTGATCCTGAGCCTGATCCTGCAACAGGCGATCGCCTTGGGCGGCATCGGCTACGGGATCGCTTACTTGGTTGGGCAGAAGCTGTTTCCCTACTTCCCGCGGCGCGTGGTGCTCGCCGATCAAGACTTGCTGCAATTGGCGGCCATCGTGTTGGGGATCTCCGTGCTGTCGAGTTTCCTGGGAATCTGGAAAGCGATGCGCGTCACGCCCAACGAGGCCTTGATGGGATGAAACGACGATGAACGAGAGCTTGGCCATCGAAACCCGCGGCCTGACCAAGGTATATGGCAGCGGCAACACCGAGGTGGTCGCCATGCGCGATGCCACGATGGCGGTCCGCCGGGGAGAGGTGATCGCTTTGCTGGGTCCCAGTGGAGCGGGCAAATCCACCTTTTTGACGGCGGTGGGACTGATCAACCCACCCACCTCGGGGCAGATCTTCATCGGCGGCGTGCTCGTCCTGGACGGCCCCGTTCCCCAGGTCAACCTGCGGACTTTTCGGCGGAAGCACATCGGCTTTGTCTTCCAGAAATCGAACCTGATCCCCTTTCTGTCGGCACGCGAGAATGTCCAAATCGCCTTGGAACTGAACGGCGCCAGTCCGCGTGGTGCGCGGCGTCGAGCCCTGGAACTGCTGGACGAACTCGGGGTTGCAGACCGTGCGGAGAACGGGCCGTCGATGCTGTCCGGCGGGCAGCAGCAGCGGGTGGCCGTCGCCCGGGCCTTGGCCAACGACCCCAGCGTGATCCTGGCCGACGAGCCGACGGCGGCCCTGGACAGCCACCGCGGCCGGCAGGTGATGGAGCTGTTCCGGGGCGTGGCCCACGAACACGGGGCCGGCGTGATCGTGGTCACACACGACCAGCGGACGCTCGAAGTCTTCGATACGATCTACGAGATGGAGGACGGGGCCATCGTCCGCAGCGGCAAGCTGCAGGAGCCCCAGCACGCTGCGGCGGAAACCTGAGAGGTCGTCATGGAATGTCCGTGGAGATGCTTTTCATAAAGGTCTTCCTTGGGGTCAGCTTGACGCTTGTCATCGTGGCGGGTCAGCACTATCGCCGCGCGGCGCCGATGGCCCCTCGAATTCGTCATCCTCATCGGCAACCAGCTGGACGGCCCATTCCGGATACGGCGTTGCCGTTCCGCGCATGGCCCGCCACAGGACCCGGTTTAGAGCGTCTTCCGGCGCGCGGTCCACTTGGTCGAAGTTCATCTGCTCGCAGGCCAGTGCATCGGCCCGCAGTTGCGGATCGCGGAGCGATTGCGGATCGCCGTTCATTTGATCCAGCGGGATGTTGCTGGGCAGGGCCGTGAAGGGCGTCAAGTCGGGCGTGTCGGTAAAGCAGTCCCGCATCGGCTCGGCACCGGCATCGAACTGGTTCATCGGGGGCAGGCCGAGGATCTGCTCGATCGTGCGCAGCAGGCTGGTCGTATTGTACTGCGAACGGATGACCGCCCGCCGCCGCGCGTAAGGGCTGGCCACATAGGCGGTGGTCCTGTAGCCGCTGACATGGTCCCAGCCGTTCTGCGGATCGTCCTCGATGGCCAGGATCGCCATTTGCGGCCAGAACTTCGACCGGCTCAGGCCCTCGACGATCCGGCCGAAGGCCAAGTCGTTGTCCGCAACCGTCGCGGCGGGCGTTGGGCAGCCGCGTTTGGTGCCGCTGGTATGGTCGTTGGGCAGGCAGATCAAAACCAACTGTGGAAACTCGCCCCGCGCCTCGAACTCGCGCAGTTCCCGCAACACAAAGTCGGCCCGGTATTGGTCGGGCACCTCCATGGCCCAGCCCACATACGCTCCAGGAGAGAACGAACGCAGGGTCTCGACCGACGGCACGCTTTCGAACAGCACGTCGTCACCGGCTTCCTTCCCGGCGCGGTAGCAAGCCTGGAAGTCCGGTGCGCCCGGCCGGGCGGGATCCCGCCAACGCACGCGAGGTTGCATGAACTCGCCGTAGTTCCGCAGGCTGACGCGGTGCCGCAGGGCATTGTCCCACAGGAACCCGGCCGGCGAGTAGGCCAGCGCGTCGGCATCATCCTCGTCCATCCCGTCGGGGTAGCTGCGCGGCCAGCCGGCAAAGGACTTTTCCAGGTAATCGGTGCCGAAGGCGGTCGTACTCCACTGGTGGCCGTCGGCGCTGAGGATGCCGGCACAGTAGGTGTTGTCCAACAGCACGAACTCGCGCACCAGTTTGTGCTGGTTCGGCGTGATCCGTTCGCCGAAGATGCACAGCTCCGGATCGCCGTTCCCCTCCGCCATGTCGCCCAACACCTGATCGTAGGTGCGGTTTTCTTTGATCACGTAGACGACGTGCCGGATCAAGCTCGGCTCGCCGATCCGCTCGGGTACCGCGCGAGCCGGCTGGTTCGGCCGGGGCGGCAGCAGGGCCTCGCGGATCCGCTCGCGGCGGAGGTTGTTCCAGACCGTTTGCGAAAGCGGGGGCAAGTCGTCCGCGGCGGGCAGCGGGACCAGCGACACGGAACCGTGGTACTGGTGCGTGTTGAAGCCGGCGGTTCCCGCCGGCGCCGCATCGGGTTTGGCCGGCAGCGGCTGCAATTGGTGGCCCTTGATGTTGGCGACGCACAACTGCCGCCGCGCGCCATCGTAGACAATCGCCCCGGGGAACCAGCCGACGGGAATCAAGCCCAGCAGTTGGGATTCCTTGTCCGCCGGCTCGAAGCGGATCACGGCGATCGCGTTCTGAGTGCCGTTGGCGACGTACAGCGTGCGGCCGTCGGGAGCGAACGCCAAGGCGTTCGGCGAGGCTCCGAACAGATCGCTGGGCGCGGGCTTGACCCAAATCGTTTCGACCACCACGTCGACGGCCGTGTCGATCACGCTCAGCGTATCGGCGGCGGCGTTGGCGCAGACCACGTACCGTCCGTCCGGCGAGACGGCCAGGGCGCTGGAATGCAGGCCGGCCAGGATCTCGGTCTGGCGTCCCGTCGCCAGTTCGATCACCGTCACGCTGCCTTCGCAGGCAATGTGCCGTTCGGAGTCCACTCGTACGACGGTGCCGCGGCCGGCCGGCCCGGTCAGATCGCCCGGCTCCGGCCGGCGGCCGCCCCAGTTCGATACGTAGGCTCGACCGCCAACGAGCACCACGTCGTAAGGTGCCACACCGACATCCCACGTGCGCAACACATGGCCGGAGTTTGCGTCGAGCTCCAAGAGCGTATTAGACAGATTGCCGCACACGTAGATCCGCTGACCGTCCGCCGAGCAGGCCAGACCGGATGGAATTTCTTCCTTGCGGCGAGGTGCATTTGCCGCAGGCAGTGGAATGCTGCGCGATACGCTCACGGTCCCGTCGGGCGCGACGTTGAAGACCTTGAGGTCCCCGTCGACGTTGCTCAACAGCAGCCGCGTGCCAGCGGGTGAAAAGACCAGACCCGTAAAGCTGACTTGGCCCTTGGCACGAGGTTCGATCAAGTTCGCGATCGGCGAGCCCGGAGCGCTCGCCGCAGTTCCCGTCCGAATCGCGACGCGCTGCCGGACGGCGCCGGTTGCCGGATCCAGGATCAGCACCTCCGCCGTCTTGCCGGACACGGCCAGCAGTTGGCCGCAGGGCGACAGGGCGAGTGCCTGCGGCCGCAAGCCGGGAAATTCCATCTGTGTTCCCAACGGCGTGACCACCTGGTTCACAGGCAGGACCGTGCGGCCGTCTTCCTGCCGGCCCACGCGTTCCAGACGGTCGCCCGCCGGCAGAGGCGATTCGCCAGCCGTCGCCCGGGCCGCCAAGCACCCGAGCACGGCAGCCAGCAGGAACCAGGATCGGCACCGGGATCGAAAGTTGGTGTCTGTTCTCCGGGTCATGCACATCATCGGGTTTATCTCCTGCCGGGCAACGGCGAGTACGTCCGGCGACTGCAAACACTTCTCCCGCCGCAGTATATCGAACGCGGAAATCGGTGCGAATGGCCCTGGCGATGAGACGGCTTTGATTCAATCGCCCATTTAGGCGTGGAGACGCATCTGCATGGCCGGAGCCTGCAAGGTGTTCGTGAGGAACTGGCCCCGCCGCCGGCCGGCGGTCGCCATCCCGCTTGAAGGAACAGCGGCGGGGTCAAAACGAATGGCTCCGGCAGCGACTCGACTCCCCCGCGAAGTTGGTCCTAGCCGACTTGCCCGTGGGCCGAACCGTCGAGGTGGCCTGGGATGACACGCTCGGCCGCGAGGTCCTGCTGGCTTTCTTTGCCAACGGCTGCTACCGCTGGCTGGCGAGTCGTCTAAAGGGCTTCGAAAAGGCCAAGCCGAAGCAGCTCTACCGGAAGTTCGTGGAGACATCCGGCGCGGTGGAAATCGAGCGTGGACGCCGAATTGTCGTTTACTTCGATCGCCGCTGCCACAACCCAATCCTTCGAGAAGCCGAGTTGGACAAGGACTGCCCGCCGATTCCTTGGCTCTACAACTATCGGCTACATTTTGTTTACACGTAGTGAGTGCCAAGTGTCATTTCATTTCGGGCTGCGGAAATCGGCGTTCAGGGGGTGATTGCGGGCAGATCGACACAGGGGGTAGAATCCGAGCCTTGGCGATCGGATGCCGCTTCTGTCGCCGACAGTGACCCATTCTACGCTGGGACGACGCTGGTTCATGGCCTGAGGTCCGTGGTCATGCTGCCGTTTTCCGCCGCGTTGCAGGATGACATGTTCGGATGATTTAGACCTGGAGCCCGCCGCATGGCCGCACCCGTCGAGCTGATCAAACTTGTCGAGCAGTTCCGCGAACATCCGGAAATGTACATGTCGGATTCGTTCAGCGAGACCTCGCTGCGTATCCAGTTTGTCGACCCGATGTTCGAGCTGCTGGGCTGGGACGTCTACAACCGTCAAAGCTACGCCGAAGCGTACAAGGACGTGGTGCATGAAGACTCGCTGAAGATCGGCGGCTCTACCAAAGCCCCCGATTATTCCTTCCGGATTGGCGGTGTGCGGAAGTTCTTCGTCGAGGCCAAGAAGCCATTCGTCAAAATCAAGCAGGACATTGCCCCGGCGTTTCAGCTCCGACGCTACGCCTGGTCCGCCAAATTGCCGCTGAGCATCCTCACGGATTTCGAGGAATTCGCCGTGTACGATTGCCGGGTGCGTCCTGAAAAAACAGATAGCCCGTCTACCGCCCGGACGCTGTACATCACCTTTGACCAGCTCGAAGACCGTTGGGACGATATCGCGGCCATCTTCTCCCGCGAAGCCGTGCTCAAAGGTTCGTTTGACAAATACGCGGATTCGACCAAGAAGAAACGTGGCACGGCGGAAGTGGACGCTGCGTTCCTGGATGAGATCGAGCAGTGGCGTGCCCTGCTTGCCCGCAACTTGGCTCTGCGCAATCCGCAGCTCTCGCAACGCGACCTGAACTTTGCCGTCCAGAAAACCATCGACCGCATCATTTTTCTGCGGATCTGCGAAGACCGCGGAATGGAAACCTACGGACGGCTGCAGGTATTACCCAACGGCCCGGACATTTACCCCCGGCTCTGTGAGCTGTTTCACGAGGCCGATCATCGGTATAACTCCGGGCTGTTTCACTTTGTCAAAGAGAAAGAACGCCATGAAACGCCGGACGAATGGACGCTGTCGCTGGCCATCGACGATGCCGTGCTCAAGGAGATCATCCGCAAGCTGTACTACCCGGAGAGCCCCTACGAGTTTTCCGTCTTCGGTGCCGATATCTTGGGCCAGGTCTACGAACAGTTCCTGGGCAAGGTCATTCGGCTGACGACTGGGCACCAGGCCAAGGTCGAAGAAAAGCCGGAGGTGCGCAAGGCCGGCGGTGTGTACTACACGCCGACCTACATCGTCGATTACATCGTCAGGAACACGGTGGGCAAGTTGCTCGAAGGCAAGACGCCCTACGACGTTGCGGCCCGGACACCAACCTGGAAGCCGACGAAGGGCGGACGACCGCTGAGTGTGTTGGATCCGGCTTGCGGCAGCGGTTCATTCTTGATCGGCGCGTACCAGTATCTGTTGGACTGGTATCGCGACTGGTTTGTGGCCGACGATCCCGTCCGGCACAAAGACCGAGTCTACCAGCCCCAGAAGGGCCCGTGGCGACTGACGACCGCCGAACGGAAACGCATCTTGCTCGATCACATCTATGGCGTGGACATCGACTCGCAGGCGGTCGAGGTCACCAAGCTGTCCCTGCTGCTGAAGGTGTTGGAGGGAGAAACCAAGGAAACGCTGCAGCGGCAATTGTTCGCCAAACAGCGCGCCCTGCCGGACTTGGCCGACAACATCAAGTGCGGCAACAGCTTGATCGGTCCGGATTTCTACCACGGCAAACAGCTCGATTTATTTGACGCGGACGAGCGGATGCGGATCAACGTCTTCGACTGGCAAGCCGAGTTCCGCGAGATCATGCAGTCCGGCGGTTTCGATGCGGTAGTCGGGAACCCGCCATACGGTGCGACGGTTGACGAATTGTTGATGGAGTATGTCCGCAGCCATTTTTCAACACTAACAAATTCGCTTGATACGTACATCATGTTCATGGAGCGAAGCCTGCACGTGTTGCGCGGTAATGGCCGCTTCGGCATGATCGTTCCCTCCGGTTGGGTTTCCGTATCGTCCGCCGCGGTTCTTCGCAAGCTGTTCGCGAAGTCCTTCCAACCGGAGACATTTGTTTCCTTGCCCTACGATGTGTTCAAGGGCGCCTACGTCGACACGGTTGTAACGACGGCGAGACGATTGAATGCGACAGAATCGTGGGCAAGTATTTCGGATGGGCGAACTGAACTCACGGTATGCCCGCTGCGTTTCCGAATCACGACTGTTGATGATCTCGCCCCGTTCCGCAAAGTCGGGGGATTTACCGATTGGGCCGCGGAGTCCGGATTTCTTATTTTGTCTTCTTCCGCTGAACTGGACCTCATACGACGTCTCAAATCAACGGACGCCGTCATGAGTGACTTTGTGGACGTCATGCGAGGCGTTGAAGCGTTTCATCCGTCGTCGCGGACGGGCATGGTCAACCCAACCCCGGCGCACACCGGTTCGTTGCTTCGTTACCAGCTCACGAATGGGGAAGAGCTCTTCTTCGACTATTCACCCAGTATTGAGTCGGCTAAACCGCGTCATTTCTTCTTCAACCCACGAATTCTATTGCGTCAACTTGTGAGTCGAAAGTTTAGGCTGCAAGCCACCTACACCGAACGCGTTTTGATCACCAATCAATCGATCCAAAGTCTCGTGCCTCGCCCAGACGGGGTGCCCCTTCCCATTGTTCTTGCAATTCTCAATAGCCGCTTGCTTTCGTGGTACTTCTGCCAAGTGAATACGGTTGCACGACGCGACGACTTCCCGAAGACGATCATAAAGACTACAAGGTCATTGCCAATGCCACGTGATTTGAAGAACGCTGCGGAGTCGCAGGTAGGACGTGACATGATGGCATGCGTAACCTCAATCATGTCCTTGTTCGAGGACATGGCTCTAACAAAGGGCCCCCATGAGCACACGACAATCCAGCGACAAATTGAGGCCACCGATCGCGAAATCGACAAATTGGTTTACACGCTATTCGGCCTGAACGATGGCGATATCCGCCTAATCGAGGAAGCGACTCCGGCCGTCGCTAAGTAATCGTTGCATCGGCGGCAAACGATGCAAGCCGACCACTAAGCCGCGGCCGGTCGGGTTCCATGCGTTTTGAAGCCACGGCGTTCGCGGGCGAGGCTGCGATGTGGTGACGGGAGCCCCCGCCGGAGTCCCGCTATCAAGTTTCTCTGCGACAGTGTATTCCGGGTCAACCTGCGGCAAGCGAGCCCGCGGCAGGCGATTACGTACAACTAGATCGGCTGGCTGTCGCGGTGACTTTGCGTAGGCCGGGGAGCACGCCAAAGAACCGATACAGCTGTTCCAGTCTGTCCAAGACAGATCGAACAGGCCGGAACAGCTTGCCCCGCTTATCGCTGGGCATGGCGTTCATTGGACTGACGGAGCGTTTCGGCCGATAACTGCTCTGTCATTTGAATGAAAGGGCCCGACTGCCAATGTACGACCTGCCTCGCATCAAAGATCTACCCGCCGATCAGATCGCCAGAATACTCGGCGACCAGGTGCAAGTGCCGCTGGCGTTCCCCGTCGATCGGCCAGTGTCCATCGACGAGATCCACGGCTTCGACGATGCCTACGCCGCCGACAAGCTGACCAGCGAGTTGGAGACGGCTGCCTGAAACAACCAGCGTGCCCACCACGCTTGACTTCCGATCGTGATCCGCCACTGACATTCTCCAAGGAAGGAGAACAGCAAACGCCACGGCTCCTGGGTCGTGGCGTTTCTGTTTGGCCGCGTGCCGCATCACGTCATTTCAACAGCTGCGACAGCGTGGCCAGGGCCCGCTTGGCTTCTTTGACCCCGCCGAGTTCCTGAATCAGCTTCTTTGCCTTTTGCAGTGCGGCGACCGATACAGGTCGGCGGACACCGCGGCGGCGGGCGCTGCTTTAGCAACAGCAAGCCACCCCTGTAAAGGTCGGATTTCTCAAGAAAAGCTGGCAGACGATTCAGTTGGAGTACAGCCTTTAGGCTGCCTGGGCGGGCGAAGCCCGCCGCCGATCCACGCTAAAGCGTGGACTCCAACCTATTTGACACCTTTACAGGGGTGCAACAGCAAGCCTACCAAGATGCCGCTGCAGGGCACAAGCAACACCAAACACGCCACGGCCAGCCGGTACCACGGCAAAGTCAGGAAGATGGCAGGGACTGTTCCTCCTCGACACCCCACTGTTTTCGTAGTTCGTGGAGCTTCTCGGTCTCACCCAGCCGTTCATAGCAGCTGGCCAAGGCGGCGGCAGCGGGTTGGTAGTTCGCGCAATCGTGCAGGGCATGCTCCAGGATTCCGGCGGCTCCGCCCAGGTCGTTTTTCGAAAGGGCCGCCTGGCCGATGTTGAACTTGATGCCCGCCGCGACGGGGTGTTCCCTCAAGATGCGGCGATACCCCTCAATGGCCCCGGCGATGTTGAACAGGGCGTGATGGGGGCGACCCTCGCGATCGACCGTAGCGATCACAAATCGCTTGCCCCGGCTTTGGACGGTGGTCAGGCAGGCGGCCGGCAACTAGACCTCGTCCAGCACGAGCGTCTTGCCATCGAAACTTCCCTTCTTCGACAGAATGCCCGCCTCGTTGCCCTGATCGTCCAACCATTTGAATTTGAATCGCAGCGGTTCCATGAGCGGCTCCTTTCCCGTTCATTTTGACACGCCGATCCGTTGTTTCAATCGGTCCCGCACTTTGTCCCAGGGCTGTTCACCACTTTAGCCCGGTCCATTGTGTAAGAACCAATCCGGATCGGGCGGCTGGTCGGCTCCGTGGTCCAGGCGATTCCGCCCTGCCGGATCAGGGGCAATCGGTTGCGTGTGCTGGCCGTTCGGCTATCCTGATCCGATGACTGGGGCAGACATTTTGCCGCGGCGGTCCTCGTTCGGGAGACGGTCAATGCCCAGAGACAAACGACAGAAACGTGACCTGCACGCCGTCAATGAACACGGTATGGTGTTGTGTAATCCTCGCGACAAGGAAGCTGCCCACCGGGCTGAAATGGAAGGGATTGCCACCGACGATCGGGCCGCGGTGACGTGCCGCAAGTGCTTGTCCTTGCTGTACGAGCGGGAGAAAGCACAGAATGAAGGTTAGGCCAAGCAGCGATCGTGGCACGACTCACTTCAAAGCGTCGAGGAAGGCACGCAGCTTGTCGGGCCAGTCCTTCACGTCCGGTGGCAGCACCGGTTTGAGGCCGAACCCGTGGCCGCCGCGCTCCGTCTTGGTAAAATCGCACGGAACCTTGCTCGCCTGACACGCCTCGGCATACGCGATGGCACTTGGTGCGTACTTGTCGTCTCCCGCGACATAAACAAAGACGGGCGTCTTCACCGGCGCCACCTCCTCGATCACCTTGCCGTCCTTTTCCAGGTAGGCCGGATACATCAGGACTGCGAAATCCGGCGGCGTGCCCGCTGCCGTTGCGTGCGTCAGCCGCGCCGCAAGATGCCCGCCGGCCGAGAAACCCATCACGCCGATCTTCCTCGTACTGAGCCCAAATTCGCCGCCGCGCTTCTGCAGCAGCGTGAGCCCTGCTTTCGCATCGGCGATTGCCAACTCGCGGGTTTCTTTGCCGGCGCTGACGTGATACAGCAGAATCGCGACGTCGTATCCGAATTCGTTCAGCTTCTTTGCGACAAAGTAGCCCTCGTGGTTGATCGCGAGGATGCCGTAACCGCCGCCGGGGCAAACCATAACGGTGCCCCGCGCTGGCTTCTGTGCCGTCGGAAATAGTTCCAACGCCGGTATCTCCACCTTGTGGATCCGGTCAATGCCGTCCTTGCCCGGCTCCGCCACGGGCGCGGGCACACCCTCCTTGCCTTCGAGGGAGATGCGGCGGATATCCGCGGCCTGCGCGACGGACAGGCCAAACACAACCAGCACAACGGGGACAGCGATGATGCGGTTCATAATGGTTTCCAATCGATTCCTGAATGAGGAGTACTTTCCCCGCCTTGGCTCCAAGCGGGCGACTGAACCTGATTCTACCTCCGGCTGATCGTGAATTCACTAGGGGGCGGCCACGGGCCTGGCCGTGAAGCCCGCTTCCCAGCATGGAGGCCATCTTGCGGCCCAGGTCGCCTTCCGGCGTGCGGTGCGCTTCGTCGACCATCACCATCACGTTCGAGCGTTCGTCCAACCGGCCCTGGAAATGCCAGATCAGATCCACTTGCGGCGGTGGAACCACAGCAGCAGTCCGCCGCCGACACCGGCGCAAATCGCCCAAAACACGCCGTACATGCCCCGCCACTCGGCCTCCGGGACGTACATGTTCATCCCATAGACGCCCGCGATGAAGGACAAGGGAATGAAGATCGTGCTGATGATCGTCAGCACCTTCATGATTTCATTCATGCGGTTCGAGACCGCCGACATGTAGGTCTCCGTCACACCGGCGGCAATTTCGCGGTACGTTTCGATCAGGTCGATGATCTGCACGCAGTGATCGTAAACGTCGCGGAAATAGGTCCGCGTCGTCTCCGACAAGCACTCGTGTTTCTCACGCAGCAGTTGTGCCATCAACTCGCGCATCGGCCAGGCGGCGCGGCGCAGCATCACCAGTTCCCGTTTGAGGGCGTGAACTCTACGGCTCGTCCCGTGGTCGGGGTGGGACAGCAGTTCCTCCTCCAGATCCTCCAGCTGGTCCGAGTAATTTTCCAGGATGGGAAAATAGCCGTCGACGACCGTGTCGACGAGGGAGTACAGCAGGAAACTGGCGTCGTGCTCCCGAATCCTCGAACCACGGGTCGCAATCCGATGCCGGACCGCCGTGAAGATGTCACCGGGCGCCTCTTGAAACGTCAACAGCGTATTGCGTCCCAGGAAAAAGGCGACCTGCTCGGTTCGGATACGGCCGCCCTCCGGATCGACGGCCCGGGCCACAACAAACAGCCGGCCGGGCTGGTCGCCGGACGCTGGGTAGTCTTCGGCCTTGGGACGCTGGACGAGGTGAAAGACGTCGTCGACCGCCAGCGGATGCAGTTGGTACTTCTCCGCCAAATCGCGCACGATCTCGGGCGGTTCGAGGCCCACCACGTCGATCCAGCGGACGCGGCACCAAGCGGGGCGGTGCTGTGCCAAGAACGCGCGCAAATCCTTCACTTCCTGCGATTCGGACAAGTCGGGCGAATAGTCGGTGCAAGTGATTTTGGTCATTGGTCATTCGTCACTGGTCATTGGTCACTGGTCCTTTTCCTTCCCCGTCCACGCGGGTTTCTGGTTCTTGCCGAACCATTCGTGCAGTAGCAATTGCCGGTCGGTGGGCTGGGCAGCGGGCTGCGCATCATTCGGGTCCGGCCCATGCTCGACGCTCCAGCCGTTCCACTCGCGAAAGGCGTGGTAGCTCCAATCCCAGCCGTGTTCCTCAAAAATTTCGATGACGTCCCGCAGATAGCGGCCAGCGCTGTCGCCCGGCGCCCAGCGGATGGCGCTGAACTCGCCCATGTAGATGTGCATATTGTAGGTCCGCTGAAAATCGACCACGGGTTGCAGGGCCGCTTGCAGGGCCGCTTTGTCCCAGTGTTTTCCGTTGATCTCGCCGGGGTACGTGATCGGCGGCTGGTTCCGCTGATGCACGCCTTGATGCGTGAACTGGTGCGGGACGTACATGTGCGCGCTGTAGACGACGTTGGGAACCGCGATGGGCGTGAAATCGGCCAGACTTTCGGGCGAGCCCCAGGGCGGCGCTTCGACGATGATCGTCCGCTGGGGATCGATCTCGCGGATCGCCCGCGCGGTGCGTTCCGCCAGATCATGCCAATCGTCACAGCCTTCTTCGACAAACTCCTCGACCGGTTCGTTGGCCAGATCGAAACCCCAGATCGGCCGGGCGTCTTTGTACCGCCGGGCAATTCCGCGCCAGACGTCGACGAACTTGTCCTGGACGGCCCGGTCGGTGAACAGGCGATCGTCGGTGCCCACGTAGCCGCTGACCGTGGATTTGCCGCCGGGCGGCGAGTGCAGGTCCACGGCCACGTAGATGCCGTACCGCTCGCACAGCGGCAGCGCGGCGTCCAGTCGCTTCAGCTCTCCCTCCAGCCAGGCATCGTAATCCGCCAGCGAACTGGGCTGCCCCGGGCGGCCATGACGGATCAGCTGCCAGCGGATCAAGTTCGCGTTCCAATCGCGGCCTAGGGTCTGCAGGCCGGCTTCGTCGATGTGCGGGCCGATCATCGCGCCGCGGAGCCGCGGCACCTCACGGCCGGTGAATGCGGCACCCGGGGCGGGGGCCGGTTTGGCGGTCACGGGTGCTTTGGCCACGGTGATCTTGAGGTTGTCGAAACACACGCTGCCTGTGACTTGCTCCAGACCCAGCATCAGCGTCACCGCCGTCGCATCGGCGGGGACTTTCGTCGTGAACACGGCCCGTTTCCAATCAAAGGTGCCCGTCTCCAAGGCCGCCTGCGGCCACAGTTTGCGGTCCGGGGTCTCGATGGCCAGCATGAACTTGATCCCGTTCCAGGGATTGGGTTTGACGCCGACGCCATCCGCCTTGATCATCGCCGAGCCGCGTACCGCACAGCCGCGCAGCGTCTCGGCCGGCAGCCGCAAACGGATCGAGGGCGAGCTGTCATCGGTCCCGGCGCGGCTTTCGATGCATAGCGCTCGCGGGCTCTGCCAGCCCGCCTCGTATCGCTGGCCTCTGAATGGGGCGGTAGCGGAATCGGCGGATTCAAAGTCGGCCTCCAAGATCACGTGGCCTTTGCTCGGCGTTTCCGCGGCGCCGACCGGGGCGATTGCGCAGAACAGCCCGGCGGAGAGCAAGAGCGTGCAACGGCCCAGGTAGCGAAATCGAGGAAATATGGCAGAAAGATGCGATTCGATTTGCATGAGGAATGATCTCCAGGTGGAAGGCGAGCGGCACGAACGGGTTCTCAAATGCTAACCCCAAGTCCACGTACTCGTATTACTAGTTCCCGATTTCTTGTTTTCCCGCGTGCATTTTTCCCCAACGAATGAAGGAATCAACGAATCTTCGACGGTGATTCGTTGACGCCTTCATTCGTTGGGGCTGCGTCTGGATCTGCGTTTGGCTGCGGCCGGTCGACCGCGTGCAGTAGATCCAATGTACGGCCGCCGGCCCGAGGAAGCTACCCACGGCGTCCCGTCGCTCGTCCAAACGGCAGAGACGTGTCGGCGGAGACGCCCTAGCGGATTCTGCGGTCGCGTCCTAGAATAGGTGCAAATGCCCCGCAAGCCCGGCCTTTGATCCCATTTATGACCCGCTCGTTGTCTGTCCCCACGCCACCCCCCTCAGAACCATCGGCCGCAGCAGCTTTCGCCAGCACCCCGACCGCCCGTTCCGAGAACGCCTACGACACGTCGTTCTGGAAGGCTTTTCTGGCCAATTCGCTGGTCACGGTCGCCGTGGCCGTATTATACCGCTACGCGGATTTCGTCAGCTTGCTGGGCGGCACCGAACTGCATTTGGGTTGGATCGTCGGCATCGGCATGGTGGGCAGCCTGACCATGCGGCTGTTCCTTGGTACGCGGATCGATCACTATGGACCGCGGCTGGTCTGGCTGTGTGCGCTGGTGCTGCTCGCCTGTGTGTGTTTCGGACACGTGCTGGTGATGCGTTATCCGGGTGCGAACATCCGCGATCCGTTGGTCGTGGCTGCCTGTGTGGGCCTGCGCATTGCCATGTGGTGCGCGATTGCCGGCATTTACGCTTCGTCGATGGTGTTCATCGCCAGCCGGGTGCCGGTGGTGCGGATGGCCGAATTGCTGGGCATGCTGGGCACGTCCGGGTTCCTGGGCATGATCCTGGGCGTTTGGGTGAGCGACCTGTTGTTGAGCGGCGCGGCGCATTCGGCCGCAGCCATCGAACGGATGTTTCTGGCTGCGGGCGTGCTCACGCTCGCCGCGTTCGCCTCGGCGTGCTGGGCCACCGCCGGTTATCGGCATCCCGTGCCCCGGCGGCGTCCGCCGCTGTGGGGGCTGATCCGCCGCTATCATCCGGGGCGTGTGATGATCATGGGCGTGGCGATGGGGTTCGGATTGGGGCTGCCGGCGACGTTTCTGCGGACGTTTGCGGCCGAGTTGCAGATCCCGAGAATCGGGGTGTTCTTTACGGTCTATTCGGTTACTGCAATCGCGACTCGCGTGGTGACGCGGCGGCTGCCGGAGCGGTTTGGATTGCGTCCGATTGTGCTGGCCGGACTAGGCCTGGTGATTGTCAGTCAAGGGCTGTTTCTGTTCGTCCACCGCGAATGGCAGCTGGTCATTCCCAGCGTCACGTACGGCATGGGGCACGCGATCCTGTTCCCAGCCGGATTTGCCGAGGGCTGTTGCACGTTTCCGCCCCGCTACCGCGGCTTGGGAACGTCGCTGATGCTGGCTACCTACGACGCGGGCCTGCTGATCGGGGCGCCGACCGCCGGCCTGCTGGTGCATTTCGGACAGGCCCTGGGTTGGCCCGGTTATCCCACCATGTTCCTGGGCGTCGCCATCGTGCTGGCGCTGACGACCGGCGTCTACGCCACCGCCCAGCGCCAAGTCAAGCCCCGTCGCAGATCGCCAGTTTCTGGATCGTTCCCTGCCAGCGTTTCGATCCGTCGTAGTCGTCCACGGGGTTCTTGGCATCGAAGCCGACGTTAAAATCTTCGGCGGGTTGGCCGGCGAGTGGGCCGGGGGCCTTGACGGGCTCGGCCGACTGGCCGTTCACGGACAACGTCAGCATCGCGTCGGCGGTGAGCTGGGCTTGCAGCGTCAGCCGGCCGGCGGGGAGTTCCGCCGATGTGATGCGGGTGACTCGGCTCGCGTGGCGCACGGCGAAAACGGCGCGGTTGTCTTGGAGATACAGCGTATAGCCCATGGCCGAACCGCCGTGAGACACGATCACCCCGCCGGCCGGCGGTGGCTCGACTTCGCAGTTGATGGTGAACGGCCGCCCGGCGACCTGCGGAGCTTGATCCGACGTCAGCGAATCGCCGACCTGCAGCGTGTCGAGTGAAACGGGCTTGGCGTTCGCCGTGGCACGCGATTTCTTGGCGCGCGGAGGGTTCTCGGCCGGATACAGCAGCACGGGGTTCTCGACGTGGCCGGCGGGGCGGCGGCCCGGTGGAGCTTGCCCGCCCAGATCGGCGTTCATCTTCGCCGCCAAATCCTGCAGGCGCTGGACGATGTCCGGATGCTGGGCGGCGACGTTCGTCTGCTCGCCGATCTCGTCGTCCAGGTTGTACAGACGCGGCCCCTGACCGGAGGCATCGGCGTTGACTCCCTGGCCCATCGTCTCCGGCTGCGGAGCGATGGCCAGCTTCCACGGTCCTTGCCGCACGGCCTGCAGGTTATAACCGGCAAAGTAATAGTGGGCCTCGCGCGGCGAGGTGGTGGTCTGGCCGAGCAGCAGCGGGCCGATGTCGCGGCCGTCGATCACGCGGTCGGCCGGCAGCGTGCCGTGTGCCAGGTTCACCAATGTCGGCAGCAAGTCGATCGTGCCGGCCACCGCATCGCACGTTTTTCCGGCCGCAATCTGGCCGGGCCACCAGGCGATCGTCGGTACGCGCACGCCGCCTTCCCAAGTGCTGCCTTTGCCGCCCCGCAACGGCCCCGCCGTGCCGCCGTCGCGGCCCTTGACCAGCCACGGGCCGTTGTCGCTGGTGAAGATCACGAGGGTCTTCTGGTCCAGTTTCAGCTCCCGCACGGTGTCCAGCACGCGTCCGACGCTCGCATCCACTTCTTCCACCCAGTCGCCGAAGCGGCCGTTGGCCGACTTGCCCTGGAACGCGGCTCCCGGGTGGATCGGGGTATGCACGGCCGTGTGAGGCATGTAGAGGAAGAACGGGGCGTCGCGATTCTCGCGGATGAACTTCACGGCCTCGTCGGTGTAGCGCTCCGTGACCGTCGTCTGCGCTTCATCGGTCAATAGTTCGGCCACATGGTCGTCGCGGACCAGCGGCACCACGCGTTCGCCGGTGTCGAGCGACTTGCGCTGCATGTCGTTGGAGTAGGGGATGCCCAGGTAATGATCGAAGCCCTGCTTGGTCGGCAGGAATTCCGGCTGGTCGCCGAGGTGCCATTTGCCCACGCACAGCGTGGCGTAGCCCTGCGGCTTGATGAGATCCGCGATGGTGTTCTCCTGCGGGTTCAAACCTTCGGCATGGCCGGGAAAATAAACGCCCGGCACCGAAACCCGAGCGCCATAGCAACCGGTGAGCAGCTGCGCCCGCGATACCGAACATACCGGAGCCGCATAGAAGCTGGTGAGCTTCATTCCCTCCGCCGCCATCCGGTCGAGGTTCGGCGTGCGATTCAGCTTCGATTCATAGGGCCCGATGTCTCCGTAGCCCATGTCATCGATGAAGATGACCACGAGATTGGGCTTGCCCGTTGGCGAGTCGGCGGCTGCGGCGCAGGTCCCGGCCTGTGACGCCAGCCAGAGGGCGGCGAAAGCGAACAGCGTGTGTCTCATGGTGCGATCTCCTTCTTGGGTTTCCTGGCGGTGTCATCTTGCAGGCCGAGGTGTCCCGGCGGTGCGGCGTTCTTGAGGAACTCCTGCAGCTTCGCCTGCAGCGCGGCGACGCGCTCGGGTTCGCTCGCGGCGAGGTCGGTCTTTTCACTCACGTCGGTGGCCAGATTATAAAGACTCACGGGGGAATCCGCCCTGGCGGTTTTTCTTGCTTTGGCTTTGGCCTTGACTTTGGCCCGCGGCGACGGGCTGGGAGTCTCGTCACCACCGGCTTCTTCGGCGTGTACATGCAGCTTCCAGTCGCCCATCCGCACGGCAGCATGTTGCGGACTTTGGACGAGCAAGATCGCCTCGTGCGGCGATTTGGCTCCCTGCGTAAGCATCGGCCAGACATCGCGGCCATCGAGGGGCAGCTTCTGCTCCAGGGATCCGCCGGCCAGCTTGACGAGCGTGGGGAACCAGTCGATGGCATGCATCGGTTCTTTGATCGTGACGCCGGCGGGAATCCGGCCGGGCCAGTTGGCAAAGGCACACACGCGGACGCCGCCTTCGTAAATCGTGCCTTTGCCGGCCAACAAATCGCCGTTGGTGGACAGGGCTCCGGGATTCGGCCCGCCGTTGTCGCTCGAAAAGATGATCAGCGTGTTGTCCCGCAGGTTGCTCGCTTGCAGCGCAGCCACAATCTGGCCGATGGCTTCATCCACCGCCGAGGTCATGCCGGCGAGCGTGCGTCGATTGCCGGTCAACGCCGTGTATGGTTGCGTGTATTTCTCCGGCACTTGCAGCGGCCCGTGGACGCCATTAAAAGGCACATACAGGAACAGCGGCTTCGCCTGGTCGTGCTCCTGGATCAAGCGGCAAGCCTCCCGCGCAACAAGGTGCGTGCTGTAACCCTCTTCCTGCACGGCCTTGTCATCGCGATACCAGTCCGGCGAACCATCGCGGTTGTGTTGAAAGTAGTCAATCGCGCCAAAGTAATGTCCGTATTGATGGTCAAACCCGCGTGCGGTCGGCAGATAGGCCGGGTCGAACTCGCCCAGGTGCCACTTGCCGGTGATGGCCGTCTCGTAGCCCGCTTCGTGTAACGCCTGCGCCAGCGTCCGTTCCTGCAAGGGCAGGCCCCACCTGGCGTGCGGCCGGACGATGGTGTACACGCCCGTGTGCGTGGCGTAGCGGCCCGTCATCAATGCCGCCCTGGTCGGAGAGCACACCGGCTGGACGTAGTGGGCGTCCAGGATGGCGCCGCCCAAGGCAAGTTTGTCGATGTGGGGCGTGTGGATGTCCTGGCAGCCCATGAATCCCACGTCCGTGCGTCCCAAATCATCGATCAGGAAGAACACCATGTTCGGCCGCAGAGCCTGGTCGGCCGCGCATGCCGAATCGGCCGACCGCGCCGCCAGCACGGCAAACAGCAAGACGGCAAGAGGGAAGAGGGTACGGTTCATGGTTTTGCCTTTCGGGTGAAGTTGGGGTCACCAGGCGGCGCCGAAGCGGGCCGCAAGTCCCGCTGAGTATCCTATCATTCGTCACCGCGAGCCGAAAGGAGCGTCGTCGGTTGTGTGTGGCCACGGTTTCTGGCAGGTAGCCGCATTCGCCAGAATGCGGGAACGCAGCGAACGCCCGCATTCTGGCGAATGCGGCTTCGCCGAGATTGCCAGGATTCCTGGCCACATACCGGCGGCTAACGCCTTGCCGCTCACACATTTCTCGAACGGTCCTAACCGCATGCGTCGCCGGACGGCCTGCGGAAATCGGACCGTCGCCAAGTCCATGAGCCGATCCTGATTTGACGGCGGGATGGCTGGATTCATCCTGCATTTGTTGTACAGTAGTCAGCGCGGAAGTCGCCCGATTTCTCCAGGTAGCACGCTATGGACTTCGCTCGGCCCATGATGTGGAATGTCCCGCCGGGGGCGGAGATCGCTTTGTACGCGCTGATCCCGCCGGTGGTGATCGCCTGTATGGCAGGCGTCATCTGGCGCGCACGGAAGTGGTTTCTGGGACAGGCCGAACCGGGAACGCCCACCGCGCGCCAGCAATTCGTCCAGGCATTGCGTCCGCAACGGCTGGCGGAACTCGTCAAAACGACCCTCTTCCAATCGCGGCTCGCGCGCGACGGTTACTCGCTGGTCATGCACCAGGCGATTTTTTGGGGCATGGTTTTCCTGTTCATCGGTACCGCCTTGGCCACGATCGATCAGGATTTCACGAACCGGTTGTTGGGCTGGCAACTGCTCCGCGGCCGGTTCTACCTGCTGTTCGAGTTCGTGCTCGACGTTTTCGGAGTTGTCTTGATCGCGGGCGTCGCCATGGCCGCCTACCGTCGTCACGTCCTGCGGCCCGAACGGCTGCAGCCGACGCGAAAACGAATCAGCCTTTGGGACGCATTTCCATTCTTGTTGGTTCTGGCGCTGATTGCGGTCACGGGCTTTCTGGTCGAGGGACTTCGGATCGCGGAGGGATTTCAGATCGAGGCCCGGGTAGCGGCGGCGCCGGCGAAAGCGGCTGCCTACAATGCCGGGATGGAGGAGTTGGGGCTGCCGGACCGGATGGTGATTGGATCGGTGGCCAGGCAGGTCGCGGCGGCGCAGGATTTACGCTCGCGCTTGCACACGGCCCAAGAACGGCAAGAAGAAGAGCTGCGCCGGATCGCCGAGGGCGGGGCCGTATTCCCCGCCGCAGGCGCGGCTCCGGTCGGTTACGCGCTCGCCAAAACCCTCGCCCCGCTGCCACTGGGTTCGATTCGCCTTCTGCACCAGTTGCTTTGGTGGGCGCATGCGTTGCTGGCCTTTGGACTGATCGTCAGCATCCCGTTCACGAAGGCCTTTCATCTGATTTCGTCGCCGGCCAACATGCTGGTGCGTCATCCGGTGCCGGCAGGGCGGCTGCCGGTTGTGGCGGAGTCGGGCGTTCGCACGGTGCGCGATTACACGTGGCGGCAGTTGCTGCAGGTGGACGCTTGCACCTGGTGCGGCAAGTGCCAGGAAGTCTGTCCGGCTTACCACGCCGGCCTTCCGCTGTCCCCCCGCGATTTCGTGCAGGACATCGGCGCGCAGCTGCTGCAAACCAAAGCCAACGGGGATGCGCCCAGCCTGCACGGTGCGATCGTCCCAGCGGAGGCGTTGTGGGCGTGTTGCGTGTGCCGCGCGTGCGAAGACATCTGTCCGGTACACGTGCAGCCGCCGCGGCTGATCATCGACCTGCGCCGCTATCTGGTCGATCAGGGACAAGTCGACGAAGGGCTCCAACATGCGTTGCTGAGTATTCAGCGATACGGCAACTCCTTTGGCCAGCCGGCCCGCAAGCGGCTCGACTGGACAAAGCCGTTGGGCTTCAAGCTGAAGGACGCCCGTCAAGGGGAAGTCGATTATCTCTGGTTCGTCGGCGACTACGCGTCGTACGATCCGCGGGTCCAGGAGGCCACGCGGGCCATCGCCGACGTCCTGAATCGGGGCGGCGTGGATTTGGGTCTGCTGATGGACAAAGAGCAGAACTCGGGCAACGACGTCCGCCGCATCGGCGAGGAGGGCCTGTATGCGATGCTCCGCGAGAAGAACGGCAACGAATTGGCCGGGGCCAGGTTCCGCCGAGTGCTCACCACGGACCCGCATACCTACAACACGTTGAAGAATGAATACCAGGCAAGTGGGAAGGATTTCCAAGCGGTTCAAGACGGCCTGGAGAACCATCCCCCCGCGGAAGAATCAGCCCTCGCAGGCAAACCGGTGCTGCATTACACGGAGGTGTTGGATGACTTGATCGGCCGAGGCGCGCTGCGCCTGATACGACCGTTGGACTGCACCGTGACCTATCACGATCCGTGCTACCTGGGCCGGTTCAACGGGGTGTACGACGCACCGCGTCGGGTCCTGCAGGCCCTGGGCGCGCAGCTGGTCGAAATGCCGCGGAACCGCTGCCACAGCTTCTGTTGCGGTGCAGGCGGGGGCCGCCTGTGGATGAAGGACGCGCCGGGGATCGACGAGCGGCCGGCGGTGAACCGGATCAAGGAAGCGCTCGCGCTGCCTGGCGTGCAACGCTTCGTCGTGGCTTGCCCGAAGGACCTGGTGATGTTCCAGGAGGCCGTCAAGTCCGTGGGCGCGGAGGACCGGCTGCGCGTGGTTGACTTGGGCGAACTGGTGCAGGAAGCTATGAGTTGATCGGGGCCGAACCTGAACGAATTGCGAAACCGCGGGACGGGTGGTCGATGCAACTGAAAACGGCGATCCTGTACTCGCTGGCTCGCGCGGATCTGAAACAGATCCTCGACGACCTGGACATGGACGGTGTGGACCGGCGCAGCGTCGATGCCATGCGGACGGCGCTGGGGCGGACGCGGCGTTTGACGCTGGAGGACTTGCTGGCCTACTTGCGCAAGGATGCGTTACAGGCCATCTGCGAAGAATTGGGGATCCCGGGACGCGGGACGCGAGCGGAATTGGTTCAACGGCTGCTGACGGGCGCCGTGGCGGGCTGGGTGGCAATGCCCGAGTAAGCACCGTTCGAGAAACAAGTGGCGTAAGCTTCCAGCTTGCGATGCCATGATCTCCCGCAAGCTGGAAGCTTACGCCACCGAGAAATCGGACAGTTATTTCTCGAACGGAGCTAAGTCATCCGCCCACATTTCTCGAACGGTCCTTAGCATCCGGACCGGCGCTGGAGCCAAGTCAGCACCAGGGTCTTTTGGTACAACACGTCGAGCACCTGACCGGCAACGAACGGCAGCCAGCTTCCGCACATCTCCAGGCGTTTCACCAGCGGCCAGAGCCGGAGGAAATCGTGAGGAAGAAGAAGCCCAGGGACGAACAACGCCAGGACCAGATCAGGCCGCCACCGGGAACCGCACATCGCGACGCCACGAAGTCATCGTCGACCTCGTGCCGGCCAAGCAGGTGCCGACGCGCGGAGTCGCACAGCCTGATCCTTGGTGGCCGGAGAACAGCGGCGAAATCCGGCTCTGGCCGGCGCGAACCTGCGTCGTCGAGCAATCCCAATAAGGCATCAACGGTGGTGCGAAACGCCGACAAATCTTCCGGGTCGGGTTCAGCCAGTCCCACGTACCCGAAGAGTTCGTCCCTCCGGTTCCGCCGCAACAGCCAGGGCAGAAAGTGGTCCCGGTACGTGCCAAGCTGCCAGCGCACGTGAACGGTGTTCCAATACAGACGGCGTGGGTCACGAAGGTTTTCATCCAGTCCCCTTCGCTGAGCATTCGGAGCAGCAGCAAACGCCGCCAGTCCCGCAGTGCTGGCGGCGAGGAAGTCGCGGCGTGAGATGGGGAATGCCGTATCCCGGCGGTCGGGTGCGCTGAGCGATTGGCCATGATTCATTACCGTCTCCGTTGCTGGTAGTGCGTGATTGGGCTGTGCCGCTTCCTTCCCGGACCCGCGCTGTAGCCGGTCTCTCGACCGAGCCACCGGGCCGACCGCAGGTCTCCTGATAGCTGGGAGACCTGCGGTCGTTCCTGTCAGCGGGGTCGGAGACCCGCGCCGAGCGCGAGGCTCGAAGCCCCTTCTCTCTGGAGGATCACGAAAGGCGAAGGGGCTGGCGGCAGATTTCGCACGTCTGCCGTTGCCCCAAGCGGATGCGCTGGGCGAGGCGATTGGGGATCTTCCGGTGGCCGGTGCATCCGCAGTGTGCGATCGTCAAGCCGGGGAGAAAACGTTCCGGCGGCGGGCGGAACTCCGTCTTGACCTCATGCGGTTGCACGGCCTTGTCCGGCGACTCGCCACAGCGCCGCATCAGCCACTTCCAGTGGGCCCCGTGGTCTTCGACCTTCGAGCCGAAGATCCAGTCGGCGATGATGTGGCACGTTTCGTGGATGACGGTGCTCCGTTTCCCGGCATCGGTCAGGGTATTCCAGTGGCTGGTTGCCAGCTCAATCCTGGGCTGAAGCGTCTTGTGGGCGAACGTCCAGAAGGCGCGGCCTACACATTGCTTCAACCGCCCGTCGAATGCGTAGCCGATCCGTTGCGCGAGTTCGGGACATTCGCAGCGCTCGCACGCGAAGTTGATCCAATCCATAATCTCGTCAGACTGGTTCCTGCACTCCGCCGCCGAGCCGGCCGCTGATTCTGACGTGCGCGCGGCATCGACACCGCGGACCCTTGTGTTTTGCTTCATAGGCCCTCCAAGAAAGGACACGGGGAATCCAAACGGGCGACAATTGCCCGGACGCGGCTCGCAACGCACGACCGTGGTGCAAATACTAACGCCGGGACGTTAAAATGGCTTCGTTTGGCAGGTTTCGTGACAAGATCGCGCACTGCTGTGCGCGGGTCTCGGACCCCGCACCCGCCCTGACCGATAGGTCTCCAGGAATCCGGGAGACCTGCGGTCGGCCGTTTCGGCGAGGTCGGGAGACCTTCGCCGAGCGCGCCAATCGCGCAGCATGCACCCCAGCCGCGGAGAACGTAGCGTCATGGCCAGATATCGTTTCCGAGAAGGCGTCAAGTACGGAGCGCGCTTGCTGCGCGTGGGTGAGCGACCGATCGAAAACAGCCCCACGTCGGGTTTGCGGCTGGTGCGTCTGGAATTCGAGGTCTTTGCCGCCGACGAATTGCGGCGCGCCCTGTCCTCGACCGGTGCCGTCGCGTGTCGGGATCTGGTGGTCGGCCCGGCGGCGGCGGCCTTCAAGGATTCTTCGTTGATCGCCTATGCGAGCGCCTTGCGGCTGCGGAACCCTTCGGATCACGGCGAGTGGCTGAGCCTCAACGGTCGGCAGCCTTGGATCGAAATCGTATTTGGCGCGGTCGGCGAGTCCGACTTGCGGAATGCGTTTCAGTCTGTTTTCCCGCTCGACCCCGGCGGCTGGTCCGTCCGCGAGTACCAATACGACCTGGACCAGGATTGGGTCAACGTGGCACAAGCAGCCCGAAACCTGAAGACCAGCGAGTCGTCCATCCGTCGCCGCGTGCGCGAACTGGAGCCGGGTTGGGGCTCGAAGTTGCTGTGGCGCACCGCTGGCGGGCATCGGCGGATCAAGCTGTCGCTGCTCCGGAACCTCTGGTCGGAATAGCCGCCCCGCCAAACGCTCCCCAGCAAGGTCAAACTTGTCAGCAACTTGTCAGAAGCAGTCGGTTTCGTTCCCGGTAGCGTCTAATCGGGTAGCTGGTCCAAACCAGCGGGCGTCGTCCGTAGCATGGCTCTCCTGAGCCGTGCCGATTCCTCTGGCGATGAACCGTGGTCGGACCCGCCTCGCGTGGTCCACTTCCCCCCCTATTGCCACCAGGAGCCATCGGATGTACACCTTTGAAGTCAAGATTCGTCTTGCCGGCCGCGTGTCCTACGTTGAGGTCACCGCCTGTGATTCGGCCCACGCCCGGATGCTGGTCGCAGCGCAATACGGAGACGCGGTGACGATATTGCAGACGAAGCGGATGGGGTAATTTGCGGAGCCACAATCGAAAACCAATTGATTGCAGGCTCTTGGGAGCATCTGAGACATCCAGAAGCCATTTGCGAGTGTTCCGGAGGACGCCGACCAGACTTGTCTTCGGGACACAGAAAGGTGAGGCACGATGACGACGTTCCGAAATCGTAAGCCAGGCGATTACCTTGGTGCTGACTTGACCGATCGACACGCGAAGAGCAGACGATTAATCGACGTCTGCGGACTGACTTCCGCCTCAAAGAACCGTCTGCACGCGATCTTCTGGCATTGGGAATGGCCCTCTCCACACGCACAGTTGGATGTTTCGCTGATCGCACACGAAATCAAGACGGCAAAATCGAGTATGCTTGACGGTCCGCAAGGACTTGCCGCGATTGGGCAATGCTTGCGGGCGTGCGAACGACAATCCGGAGCCGCGGGTAAGACACCCGATAGGATGCCGGCCATAAGCCGGCCCTTTGCTGGTTATATCCGATCCTCCATCGAGTTGTTTTCGGCCCTGGGTCAGGCGGGAATCACTGTCAGTCCTGATGGCTTTGTCGGTGGGGTGTCGGAGGTGTACCCAGGAAACATCTGGAATCGTCTGGCCAAGCGAGCGATTCCGAAGAAGACCACCAGTAAGGGCCGCCTTGCACGAAAACGAATCCTAGAGGCACTCGGTGTTGTCGATTTACCCGATTTACCAACCCACGACGAGAACGACGCTTGCATCAGTGCCGTGTTGGCGGCTGCAGCCGACGGCAAAGTCGCGGGCGTGACCGTGCGCGGACTCGGTTGGCCTTTGGCAGTTGACCCAGACGGCACCATGCGAGAAGGGCCGATGGTCGTCCCTGAGATTTCTGACGAGGCGCATCACAGAATTGAAGAGGCGTTGGGCGAAGTCCAACTCGCTGCCGTCGCGAAAAGCCGCGCGGCACGGGAATCGGGTGCGAGTCAAGGCGCGCGAGAGCGAGCAAACGCACTCAGGGATTCCCTCATCGAACGTGCCCGAGAAGGGAACGCGCAAATCTGCACCTACGGATGGGCCTACAGATACCTTTTTGATGCAACCTACTCAAAGTGGTCACAAGCCTACGCAAGTCAAGTTGTATCGATCGCCCAGGATACGTCTTTGGCGGACTTGCCGGGACTTGGGGAGGTTCGGCTTGACGCCTTCATCGTAGCCAGCAAGACTCGTCTTCCGAGTAACGGACACTGGGAGTCGGCTGATTACGACCGCGAGGATTGGGAACGCATTCTTGGTACGGCAACGCTGCTCGATTAGCACCCCCCGAACCAGCTACTACGCCGCCCAATGCCGCTCGCAATCGCCCTGCCTGACGCGCGATTCGGCGCTGGTGCATGGGCGAGCGCAATCGTTCGTAGTCGATGCTCGCTACGAGTCTGCCGACATCTACAGCTGTCGGGGCCTCATTCTGTCAAACGACGGCCCGAACTGCCAAGACCGATCTGCTCAACCGCCCCGATCTTGTCACGAAACCTGCCAAGCGTAGCCTTTCTTGCCGTTCTTACGATACTACTTCCAGCGTCGCTTGGTTTTGTTTCGTGTCCTGCGTTTCCCTGGCCCCTGTTTCCTGGAGGACCGCCGCTTGTCGCAATCTGGCCGTTCTTGCCGTGTGACCGTTTTCGTTCTCCGTCGTTCTGACAAGACGCGGCGGGGCCTTGCCGTCCGCTACCGGCGTTTGGGTTCGTTCCGCATGGCCGAGCGTGGCGAATATGGCCGCCGGGAAGGGATGGCGGCCGCAGCCTGGGTGAAGTGCGAAGGCGTCCATCGCCGGGAGACGCTCGCAGAATTGGAGGCACCCGAGGGACTCGTTCGCCACCAGACGGACATCCGGGCGATCGCGGCGGAAATCAAGCCGGGTCCCTCGGACTTCCTGGAGGACGCCTACGTGTACGACAACGGGGTCGAATCGTGGCTGATTCTGATTTCGGATGACGAAACGCGGCTGCTGTCGCAGCTTGGCAGTCGAGCGCACGACGTTCCGCGGAGCGGTCGCGTCGAGCGGTCCGGTGCGAACGAAGCATTTCCCTGGTCGTTGTGGTTCCCGAAGGAAAACTGACCGTACGCGGGCAATTGGGAGAAAGCTATGGATGCCGCCCTGAACGAGGTCTGCAAATTCCACCGCCAAATCGGAGCGGCGGTAGCCGATTCGCCGGTGCTGTTGCCGTGTCAGCGTGAATCGGCCAGCGAGATGGCCGACGCGATCCGCGGGCTGCTGACCTGCTGTCGGAGCATGGCCGACGACGGGAACAGCCTGCTGGCGCGGCTGTGTCTGGCCCTGGAGGAAATGGCCGAATGGGTCGAGGCCCATGCTGCGGGTGACCTGGTCGCCGCAGCGGACGCCTGGGGCGACCGGCTGTATGTGTTGCTCGGTGATGCCGTTGCGGCTGGACTGCCTGCCACGGCCATTTTCGAGGAGGTCCACCGGTCGAACATGACCAAGACGGCGGCCAAGACGGGGAGCTTGGGAAAGGGCACGAAGGCCGACGCCTTTTGCCAGCCCAGGCTGCAGGAGGTGCTGTTTCCGGAGACCGGCCGTTGGTCTTCGTAGCATGGCTCTCCGAGCCGTGCAGATCTTCGCAGGATTTCGAACAAGATAACACGGCTCGGAGAGCCATGCCACGGGATAACACGGCTCAGAGAGCCATGCTACAGTGGGACACATCCGATGGCGATCGCGCGTGAGTTTCTGGGATTCGACCAGCCGGCGTTGGCGACCGCCGCTGACTACTTGATTGACCGGTTCGGCCGGTCGTCCCTGGCCGATCTTCGCCACGTAATCGTGGTCGTGACGGGGTCTCGAGCGGGCCGGCGGCTGTTGGAGATCCTTGTCGATCGCGCCGAGGCGAAAGGGCCGATGTTCGCGCCGCCCCAAATCGCGACCGTCGGACAGCTTCCCGAACTGCTCTACCAGGCCAAGAAGCCTTTCGCCGACGAACTGACGCAACAACTGGCCTGGGCCGCTGCGTTGCGCAACTTCGACCGCTCGAAGCTGGCCAGCATCGTCGCCGACCGGCCGCAGGATGGCGATTCGCCCCGTTGGCTCGATTTGGGCCGGCTGCTGCGATCGCTGCACCGAGAATTGGCCAGCGACGGCTTGACCTTTTCCGATGTGGTCCTGCGTGGCGACTCGCCGACTGGCTTCGAAAAGGCTCGCTGGCAGACGCTGGCGGAAATCCAGCACGCCTACCTCGAGACGCTTGACGGTTTGGGGCTCTGGGACCGCCAGACCGCGCGGCTGTTTGCGATCGCGCATCGCGAATGCTGCAGCGACCGGCCGATTGTGCTGGTCGGCGTGGCCGATTTGAACAGATCCCTGCGGCAGATGCTGGATCAGGTCGCCGACCGAGTCACCGCGTTGGTCTACGCACCGCCCGCGTGGGCTGATTGGTTCGATTCGCACGGCGGCCTGTGCGTCGAGGCGTGGCAGGAGGTCGAACTGCCGATCCCCGACGAATCGCTGCTGGAGGCGGACAGCCCGGTCGACCAAGCCGACCAGGTCGCCCGGCGTATGGCGCAGTTTGACGGGCGATTTCGGGCGGAACAGATCACGATCGGCGTGCCTGATGAACGGATCGTGTCGCAGCTCGTCCGACAACTGGACGAATGCCAATTGCCGAACCGGTACGGGCCGGGACAGCCGCTGGCTCGGAGCGGCCCCTATCGCCTGCTGGAAGATCTGGCGGCATTTGCCCGCAGTGGCCGGTACGCCGAGTTTGCCCGACTGGTGCGCAATCCCGACGTCGAGGCGTGGCTGACGGACGCCGGCGTGCAACCGGGTTGGCTGGGAGAGCTGGACGATTACTACAACCAGCACTTGCCGCGCGGCATCGACGGCGGCTGGCTCGGCTCCCGCGAGGATTGTCGGCGGCTGTGCGATGTCTACGAGCGGGCTGCGCGGCTGACCCGGCGGCTGCACGGCGAGCGGCGACCGATCCATCGCTGGCTGCCGGAGATCCGGGAGATCTTGTTCGAAGTCTATGGCGGCCGCGAGTTCGATCTGGCGAACGAGGCAGACCAACGGACCTGGAAGGCGTGCGCCACGGTGCAAGACTCACTCGACCGGTTGGCCGGGATTCCTGAGCCGCTTCTGCCCAACGCGAGCGGTGCCGAGGCACTTGGATTGCTGCTGGAACAGTGTCGCACCGAGCGGATGGAGCCGGCGGCAGACGACGCGGCGATCGAATTGGTCGGGTGGCTCGAACTGCCGCTGGACGACGCGCCCGCGCTGATTGTCACCAGTTTCAACGAGGGCTTTGTGCCCTCGAGTGTCAACGCGGACCTGTTCTTGCCCGGTGGTTTGCGATCGGCTTTGGGATTGGACGACAATGCCCGGCGCTACGCACGGGATGCCTACGCGGTGGCAACGCTGCTCGCGCCGTGGCGCAACACAACATTCATCGTCGCCCGTCGGGACCCGGACGGGTATCCGCTGGCGCCCAGCCGTCTGCTGTTCGCCGTCCCGCCGGACGCTGTGGCCCAGAGGGCCTTGCGCTTCTTTGCCGAGGCGCCGAGACGTCCGGTGCAACCGCCGCTGGCCGGTGGACTGGTCAGCTCACCCTCCGAACACGCCTTCGATGTACCGCTGCCGCAGCCGCTGTCGGAACCGATCACACAGCTCAGCGTGACCTCGTTCAAGAAGTACTTGGCATGTCCTTATCGGTTCTACCTCGACCACGTGCTGAAGTTGAGCCATATCGACGATGACGCGACAGAACTGGATGGAGCGAGCTTCGGCAAACTGGCGCATGCCGTGCTGGAGCATTTCGGGCGCAGCGTGGCGCGCGATGCGACCGATGCCGATGCAATCGAGCGGGAACTGAGTCACCGGCTCGACGAACTGGTCCGGGAGCGTTTTGGCGGGCAGCCGGGAGCGGTGCTCTTGGTCCAGATCGAACAGTTGCGGCTGCGATTGCAGGCGCTGGCTCGTTGGCAGGCGGACTGGGCCGCGGAGGGCTGGCGAATCGAACACGCGGAGCTGGATCAGGACGGCCGATTGGACGTGGACGGGACGCCGATCTGGTTGACGGCCCGCATCGACCGCATTGACTTCAACGAACGTACGGGCCGGCGGATCATTTTCGATTACAAAACCTCCGACGTCGGCGATCTGCCGGAGAAGACGCATCGGAAAAAGTCGGGCGAGTGGGTTGATCTGCAGTTGCCCTTGTATCGCCATCTGGTCCGTGAAATCGGGATCGCCGGACCGGTGGGGCTGGGCTACATCGTGCTGCCCAAGAAGGCGGCGAGCGTCGGAGCGTCGCTGGCCGAATGGACCGAGACCGATCTGGAGGACGCGGACCGGGCGGCACGCGACGTCGTCCGCAAGATCCGCGAGGAAGCGTTTTGGCCGCCGACGGACCCGCCGCCAAAGTACAGCGAAGACCTCGCCCCCATTTGCCTGGATGGCGTTTTCGGCAGGAGGAAATGGAAATGAGCACTTCATCGCTCGGACACGAGTTGATCCGCGCGTCGGCGGGTACCGGAAAAACGTACGAACTGACGAATCGTTATCTGCGCCTGCTGCGCTGCGGACAGCGGCCGGACGACATTCTGGCGTCGACGTTCACGCGCAAAGCGGCCGGCGAAATCACGGGACGCCTTCTGCTGCGGCTGGCCGAGGCCGCGACCGACGAAGCGAAACGCGCGGACCTGCAGGCCGCGTTGGGCGATCCAGCGCTGGCCCGCGGTGATTGTCTGACCATGTTGGTTGGGATGATTTGCCGCTTGCACCGTCTGCGGATCAGCACGCTGGACAGTTTCTTCGCCCAACTGGCCGCCAGCTTTGCGCTGGAAATCGGCTTGCCCCCCGGCTGGCGAATTGCCGAAGAGTATGAAGATGCGGCGTTGCGGGCGGAGGCGATTGACGCGGTACTTGACAACGAAGATCCGCGCAGCCTGTTGACACTGATGCACGCTCTGACAGGCGGCGAGACCACCCGCAGCCTCGACCGCGAAGTGCGCGACAAAATCAACGCGATGTACGCAACCTACCGTGAAAGCGGCCGGGACGCTTGGCATCGCGTGCCGCGTCTGCGGGAGCTGCCGGAAGCCCAAATCGCCGAAGCCCTGCAAACGCTGCGCTCCGTCCGACTGCCCCAGCACCGGGAGTGGGAGAAGGCGCACCAGAAACATGTCCAGGCGGCCGAAGCGGGAGATTGGAAAGCCTTTGTGAAAGACGGCATCGCCAAGGCGGTTGCGGCCTCCAAGGACAGCTATCGCACCAAGCCGATCGACGCGGCGGTTGCCTCCGCTTATCGCCCACTGATCGATCACGCCAAGGCGGTGCTGTTGAACCAACTCGCCAATCAGACCGAAGCGACGTATCATCTGGTCGACAGGTTCCACGCCCAGTACCAACAGCTCAAGTTGCAAGCTCGAGTCTTGCGATTCGAAGACCTCACTTTCCAGCTTGCTGGGCGTTTTCCCGCTGTCCTGCGGGCCGATCTCGGGAGCGGGAACACCGAGACGGGCGAAGAAATCGACGGTAACCGGCTGGCAGTGCGACTCGACGCTGGCCTGCAGCACCTACTGCTGGACGAATTCCAGGACACGTCGCTGGCTCAATGGTCCGTCATTCGGCCGCTGGCCAGGCAAATCGCCGGGACAGAATCGAATCAGTCCTTCTTTTGCGTTGGCGACACGAAACAGGCGATCTACGGCTGGCGTGGCGGCGTGGCGGAGATCTTCGACGCGGTCACGCGCGAAGTGGCAGGCGTCCAGCAGCGATCGCTGGACACGAGTTGGCGGTCGTCGCCACCTATCATTCAAGCGGTCAACCAGATCTTCCAGAACCTGCACCGGCACAAGAACCTTGGCGAACTGGCCGGCGCCGTGGCCCGTTGGCAGACGCAATTCCACCGACACCAAACGGCTGAACCGAAGCGGGGTCTCAACGGGTACGTCTGCCTCCAGGCCGCCCGTGCCGCCAGCGACGATGAGGCGGATCCGCAAGAAGACACTACCTTGCGGTTCGTGGCGAAACGGGTTGCGGACTGGACGAAGAAGGCCCAGGGTTTCGACGTTGGCGTGCTGGTACGGCGTAACGACACGGTGCGCCAGTTGATTTATGAATTGCGGGAGTTGGGCATCGAAGCCAGTGAAGAAGGCGGCAGTTCCTTGAGCGACTCCGCCGCCGTGCGGCTCATCTTGTCCTTGGTGCAACTGGCCGACCATCCCGGCGACCTGGTCGCACGGTTTCATGTCGCCACGTCGCCGCTGGCTGCGTCGCTCGACCTGTTTCCTGCGGTGGATCAAACCGATGGTATGGCCGGTTCAGCGGGCAATGGCATGGACACGGCGATGCAGTTCGCGAGCCATCGCGGTGACGCTGCTGCCGGCCACGTGGCCCGCGGCATCCGCCGCCAGCTTGTCGTTGACGGTTATGGGCCGACGGTTTGCCGACTGGTCCGGCAGCTCGCGCCGGCGTGCAATCGGCGGGAATTGCGGCGGGCGGAGAAGCTGATCGGTCTGGCATACCAGTACGACGACGCGGCCACGTCGCGGCCACGCGATTTTGCCGCCTATGTCGCTTCCGCCAAAGTCCGCGACCCAATTTCCGCCAGCGTGCGCGTGATGACCGTGCATCAAGCGAAAGGACTGGAGTTCGACATCGTTGTGCTGGCGGATCTCGAAAGCGACTTGATCGGCCAGCGCGGCGATCTGGTCGTCGGGCGTCCATCATCGACGGAGCCGATCGACCGCGTGTGCCGCTACTGCAACAAAGACGTGCAGCAATTATTGCCCGCGGCTTGGCAGCAATTGTTTCACAAAATCGAGTGGCTCGATGACGGCCCACCGAGCGACGATCGTCTCCGCGAGGCCGCCGCGCGGAGCGGCCTCACTTTCAAGCCTGACGACCTCGACCGCTGGCTGGCTGAATTCCAGGCGATGCTCGCCCGGCCCCCGATCGCCGCCTGCCTGCACCGATCCGCCTACAGAGATTTTGCCGGCGCGAGACTCAGGGTCGAGACCGAGCGTCCTTTGGCCGTCCGTGATGGTGATCGCTTGCTCGTCGGCAGCATCGACCGCCTGGTCACCATCTGTCGTGGCGAGAACGTCATCGCCGCGGACATCCTGGACTTCAAGACGGACGCGATTGCCGATCAAGACCAGGGCGCAGTGTTGGAGAAAGTGAGATTCTACACACCCCAATTGCAGGCGTACCGCCAAGCGGTCCAGAAGCTGGCCGGAGGTGACCTGCCGCAGATTTCGGCCAAATTGTTGTTGCTCGAGGCCGGGCTGGTGATTCCAATTCCAACTGCAGGTGGGGGATGACAAGCCAGGGTCGCTCACGCAATCATTCGTCGCAGATCCTCGACGAGCCACATCGTCGGATGCTTTCTGGCTGGAGGTGATTCCATGAATCGTTTACTGGGGCTTGTGCTTTGCTTTGTATCCAACGTGCTTGTTGGATGCAGGGCCGCTTGGCTTGGTGACCAATCCCCGGCGCTCACGCCGGCCACTCGCCTTACGAGATGCAACTACGGGGTCAGCCACGAGGCGACGGAGAGTTTTCTGATGCGGTTTTCAGGGTCATTGCTCGCGGCGATCACGATCTTGCTGGACGCGTCGCCGGCTTCGGCCGAAGCTCCCTATCCGCCAAGTCCCGTGATTGCCGACATTGCGCTGGATTGGTCGACCCACCAGCGACACGCGCTGGGCAGTGACAACTGGCAGTTGACCTGGGCGGATGACGATCATCAGTACGGCGCTTGGGGAGACGGCGGCGGCTTCGGGGGCAACAACCGGAACGGACGCGTTGGTCTGGGCTACGGCCGCATCGAAGGCGATTGGGACAACTATCGGGGCTTCAACGTGTGGGGAGGCACGAATGCCGGGAATCCGGCGTCGTTCTCCGGCAAGAGTTGGGGCACGATCGCGATCGGCGGCGTGTTGTACTCCTGGGTCATCCCGGACGAGCCGGACACGGGCGGTCCGCGGGACCATTACGGCTACATCCAACTGGCCCGCTCGACGGACCATGCCGCCCACTGGGCCAAGCCGGATTGGCGGTGGTGGCGCGAAGACAACCTGATCATTCCCACCTTCCTGATCCATGGCAAGGACAATGCGGGCGCGCGGGACGGGTATGTGTATTCGTACTTCATCCGCCCGCAGCACGTCAACGTTACGCATGCCGACTTCGGTCTGACGGTACACAAACCCGGCGCCCTGTTTCTGACCCGGGTGCCGAAGGACGAACTGTTCGTCGGCCGGGACGCCTACGAGTGGTTCACGGGCATGAGCGGCGGCGAACCGGCGTGGGGCTCGCTAACGGCGAAGAAGCCGGCATTCGAGAATCCGGAGGGAACGGGATGGTGCGTCAGCGCCAGCTACAATCCGGGCCTGAAACGTTATCTGCTGGCGACCGAGCACACGGTCTCGCACTCCAGCGTGATGTCGCTGTTCGATGCGCCGGAACCGTGGGGGCCGTGGACGACGGTGAAGTACTGGACGCCGACCGATCGCTTCGGTTACAGCCGGCCGGGCAGCCCGCTCGACTGGGCGGACAATGTCTTCTTCTTCTCGTTTGCCCCCAAGTGGTTCAGCCCCGACGACCGCAGCTTCACGCTCGTCTTCACCGGCGGCGGAAATGGGAAGAACAACGATTCCTTGAATACGGTGCGCGGAACCTTCCCATGTAGGACGGTTGGCCAAACCGTCCAGGACGGAATGGAAATCCGTCCTGCAAGGACTTGGTAACTTATTTATCGGTACTTATTGATGGTCACTTCCGGCCGGCAGCGGCCGGCTTGTTCGCTGTCACGATCGCGGCGGCCCAGGGGCCTTTGCCCGGCGCGGCGACGATGGCCTTGTCGCCGCCTGGCAGCGATTCGCGTTGGCCCCATTGGCCCGTGGCAATGTCGATCCACCGCACCTCGAACGGGCCGGGCGCCTGCCGGAGATCGAGTCCGACCGAACCGCCGTCGGTGAAGTACAACGCATAGGCCACGCCGGGACGAGCCGCCAGGTACGCTTCGTTGTCGGCGCGGTCGCTGAGTAGATCATGGGCGGGTTCGACCTCCCAGAGCTTGATGAGCGATTCCAAGTTGCGCGCGGCACGGAGCGCAGCGACGGCCGGCGCGGACAGGCCCAAGCCGGAGTCGGGCCGATGGAACCGCGCCGACGCCGCTCCGCCGATCACGTGCTGCCAGAACCGCTCGATGCCGTCCCGGTGGTTGCCGAACTTGCCTGTGTCCGCGCCGTAGGTCTTTACGGTGTTGAGCGGGCGGGGCTGCTGGGCAATGCGGGCCCGCACCCACTGAAAATTGTCCCAGTGCTCCTGGCCCCGCTTCTGGTTGTTCTGCGAAACGTCGCAGAAGTCGTAGCGCTCGGGATGGTCGAAGGTCCGCCGGTGCTGATCGGCCGTGAGATCCCAGGCGTCCCACATCTCGGTCACGCAGACCCGCGTGCCGGCCTCGGCGGCGCGGCGGCGGATGAAGTCCGCCCAATACGCGCCCCACGCCTCGTCGCCGGAAGTCTCGTTGTCCATGCAATACAGCACGTGGCCGTACCGCAGCGAGTAAGACAGCATCTTGTCCACAAACCGCTCTTGGTGCCGGTAGATGACCGCGTTGTTCCGCTGCGCCGGCGTAGCGAAAAAGAACGGCTGCTTGTTGCCGCCCGGGTGGTCGGGATAGTGCTCGGCGAACCCCGACTCGGCGTAACTGTAGTTGACGTTGTTCTTGGGGTTGTAGGGATGCAATTCCCAGTTCTGCCGCGAGTGGTCGAAGCGGTCCCAGACCTCGATCTGCACGATGATGTCCCGTTCGGCGGTCCAGCGGAGCAGGTTCTCGAACCGCCGCCAATACTCGTCGTTCCATTCGCGGAGGTCGAATTGGCCGTCCGCCCGCTGTTGGAACGGATACACCTCAAAACCCTTGTCCGGGCGGTCGCTCATCGTGTTGCGGATGTAGTTGCCGCCGGCCTGCTGCATTTCGTCGAGGTGCTGCTTGAGGTCCGGGATCTGAAACAGATTGTCGTCCTTGCTTCCGCCCAACAGCAGGACGGGCTGGCCTTGGTATTGCCAGTACCGCGGGTTCTTGGCCCACGGCTGAATGCGGTCGGCGTCGTCAGCCGCCGCGGCGCAGCTCGTGAGCAGACCGATGGCCAAGCCCAACTGGAGTGGAAGATGTCGCGTCATACAGTTCCTTTCGCGTCGCAGAATGGTGGTGACCATCGGAATGATGTGCGCTGGCTACTTGAGTCCCCACTTGGCGTGCAGGTACTTCGTGACGGCCTCGGTCTCGTCGAAACGCAGGGAGCGGTCGAAGATCAGGACCTCGGAGATGTCGCCGCCGAGCGTCTGGCCTTGGGCCGCCGAGGCTCCGAGAACGGTGAGCCTGCCGAGGGCGGCGCCGCCACGCTGCTGGAAGGTGAACAGCCGCGGGGGCCACGTGGTCGGTTTCTGGCCGCCGGGCACGCCGATCATCCAGTTCGGCAGCACCCACTCTTGCCCGACGCCCGTGAAGCTCGCGATGATCCGCTGCCAGTCCGGCCCGCGGGGCTCCAGCGACTGCGAGACCACGAAGACCGTGATCGGCTTAGGTTCGCCCCGCAGGTCTTCCAGTCGCAGGCTGCCGGTGCCGGTGCCGCGAACGGTTGGCTGGCCATTCATCCCATCCGCCACCCACTTGACCGAGCCGTTCGGCAACGCGGGCAGGGCCACGCGCCGGGCGACCGACTTGTCCCGCCACGCGGTGACCGTGCCGTCCGCGGCGACCTCGAGCGTGGCGCGATCGGCCGCGTCCAGCCAGACCGCCAGCCCCTCAGTAATCATCTTCTTGTCGGTAATCGGCGGGTGGGGCGTGTAGGCGAGGTTGCGCGCCGGGGCCGCTGGGGCCTCGGGGTCCTTCCAGTCCGCACCGGCGGTCCAGCGCGGGCCGCCAGACTCGTACGCGCCCAGGTCGGGGGCTTGGCCCCGAAAGGCGTCCGTGATGCCGGCGATTTCCAGCCCCGCGTCAATTGCAGCGGAACGCTCGGTGGGGTAGCCGTCCTGGTCCACCGCACCCGGACCGCAGTGCGACAGCTCCGGTCCGAGTTCGCCCTGCACGAACTCCCACGGGTTCTTGGAGTTCATCGCTTCGTTGACCAGGTTGTTGAGAACCCGCGTGCCCTGCATCGTGGGAGTGTACCCGGAATAGCAGTAGGTGCCGAACGGCTCGCGCACCTGCTGGATCGTGTTGTTGGCGACCAGGTGATGGAGCGCGTCGCTATTCATGCGGATGCCGCTGCCGCTGCAGTTCCACACCAGGTTGTGATGCACCATGAAGTTCTTGTCGAAGTTGTCGAGGTAGATGCCGACGGTACTGTCGCCGACGTTATCGTGAACCCAGTTGTAGGCGATGATCCCGCCCTCGCCGTCCGTGCCCCAGGCATAGATCGCGCCGGAGTCGTTGTTGAGCAGGTTGGCGTGGAAGATGTCGCAATACTCGATGCGGATCCGCTTGCTGCCGTGGTGCTGGATGCCGTCGCGGCCGATGCGGGAAATCGTGCAGTACGAGACGGCGGCGCCGACCGAACGCGCCAGGTCCAGTCCCCCGCGCCCGGTGCCCGCGTAGTTCACATCGCGGATGATCGAGTTCGTCAGGCGATTGTCTTCGCCGGCCATCTGCAGGCCGGTGGTCGCCGCGCCGTAGATCAGGCACCGCCGCCACTCGTTGCCCTTGCCGGTGATGACGTTGCGCACCGGCGGAAGCTTTCCGCTGTCCCACTGACGCACATGCTCGACGTAACGCAAGCGGCAGTCCTCGAGCACGCAGCCCTGCGCGTCGGCCATGTTGACGCCCGCGCCAAGGATATCCACGCCCCGGAGTTCGACGAAGCGGAGTTTGCCGAAATCGGCGGCGTAGTCCCGCTGTTTGACGGCTACGGCATGACTCGCCGGCGATTGGCTGTCGAGCGTCCAGAGGTAGACCGTGCCGGTCTGCTCGTCGAGGAACCACTCGCCGGGACTATCGAGGCCCGCCAGGGAGCCCATGAGGAGGTAGGGGTTGCCAGCGTGCGGCGTGTAAGGGTCGGTGGCGTGGTACTTGTCCTTGACCTTCTGTTCCGTGGTGGGATCGAAGCGCAGGGACTGGCCGGGCTGGTAGTCACTGATCCGCCGGGTCATGCTCACCCACCGCGAGCCAGGCCACAACAGGACGATGCCGCCGTTCCAGTCGCCTGCCGGGAGATTCTTGTCCGCGAGGACTTCGTAGCCGGTTTCCTCCCCTGCGGCGGCACGGTTGTAGGTCATCAACTCGCCGGGGGGCGTGTTCGGCCAGCGCGCCTCCGGCATCATCTTCCCATCCACGAAGAGCTGGATGAACTTGAGATCCGTTTGCAGCTTGTAGATGCTGCCCTGGTGCGGCTGCCAGGCACCGGTCAGCGGGTCCGCGCCGCTGAGGATCGGCCGCTCGCCGCTCGCACCCACGAATCGGACCGGCTTGTCCGCCTCGCCGGATTTTGCAGGGCGCAGTGTCTCCCGGTACGTCCCCGTGCGGAGAAATACCGTGTCCCCGGGCGCGGCCACCGCCGCCGCCTTGCTCAGCGTCTGCCACGGCGACTCCTGCGTCCCAGCACTGGCATCATTCCCGTGGGGCGATACCCAATACTCGGCCGCCGTTAACCGCCCCGCAGTCCAGAGACATAGTACCGCAAGCATCCACCTGCAGCGATCAAGGCTCTTCATCGTGAGTTCTCCTGTTACCACTAGCAGCTTCGCCGCTTTCGTGTGTGGCCAGGAATCCTGGCAACCTCTGCGTAGCCGCATTCGCCAGAATGCGGGCTTTACTCGCATTCCCGCATTCTGGCGAATGCGGCTACCTGCCGGAAACCACGGCCACAGAATCGCTGCCACGAGACATCCTAAGCCTGATCCATGCAGACGGCCAGCGATGAAACTGAGGATTCCTTCGCTGCGGCCGAGGGTGGCGCTGCAGCAGGTGGAGCCGTCGGCGCTGCGGCGGGCGGGTCGAGCAGCAGGTAACCGCGCGCCGGCACGGTTTCGCCGGTGGGCAAGGCGTGAGGCTGCTCGCCGTAATTGACCACGGTACGCTGGCCGTTGCTGTAGCTGGTTTCAAACACCTGGTCGGCCAGCGGTCGGTGGCCGTCGAGGAACTCCATCTGCAGGTGCTTCAGCCGCTGCACGTCGTCGTAAACGCACCGCAACCCGGTCACGTTCCGTTTTAGGCCATCCGCATCGTCGTAGCGGTAGTCGCTCTTGCCGAGCCAGTTCTTCGACGCATCGAGCAGGAAGTGGCCATAGAAATACGTCAACGGCACCGCACCGTATTCGATGCTGCGCAGGTATGCGTCTTCGCCCGGTTGGCAGTTCACGGTGTCGGTCGAAAGACTGTACAACAGCACGCCGTGGTACACCGTCTCGTACAGCGGCACCCGCGTGTCGACGTAGGGACGCTTCGTCAATGGAAGCCACTTGTCGCAGTCTACGTACAGCAGGCGGTCCAGCGCCGCTGCCGTAAAATCCAGCGAGCCCTCGGACTGCACGCCGCCAAACGTCTTCTGTGCCAAGGCCAGGATGCGCGTGGCGGCGTCCGCATCCTGCCGGCGCGTTTGGGGATGTTGCGGATCGTAGCAGGGGCGCGGGCCGATGATCGAAATCACGTCGGAGTAATGCAGCCCCCGAAAACCCAACTCGCGGGTCTGCGGCAGGTTGCGTTTGGCGAACAACTCATGCGCCCGATCCAGGCAGACGTTGTAGCTCTGCCCGCCGCCCCACGCGCCGCCCTTGGACGGTTGGCCGTCATGCTCCTTGCGGAGATACGCCTCGCTCCAGTCTTCGGAAATGCGATAGGCGTCGTAGTAGCAATCGTGCGCGACCATCTGATAGCCGAGCGACTGGCCGTGCCGGATCGTCTCCCGCAGTTGCGCCTCACCGCCCAGCGCCGGCTCGACTGGCAGAACCTGCGGATAGCGGCCGTCGTGGCCGCCGCGGTTCCAGCCGACCAGACAAAACTCGGCCTGCGCGATGCCTTGCCGGTGGAATTCGGCAAGAATGTCGCGCACGCGGGCAAAGTCGCAGAACACCCGCACCGGCGGCTCCGTCTCCGGCGTCTGCTCCTTGATCTCGTAAGGCACCGGCTTCACGCCGAGCCGGATCCGAACCTCCAGCGCGCCCGCTGAATACGCCAGCTCCGGCGACGCGGCCGCACGCTCGCGCAGGGGACGCAGGCCGCGCCGCGCGAAGTTGTACTGCCGGTACCGCTGGCCGACGCCCAGCCAATTTGCTTCGCTTTCGGGCAGGAAACAGTATTCCACCGTCAGCGCTTCCGGCAGACGCGGTTCGTCGCGGAACGACCGCAGGGTGAATGCCGGGTCGATCGCGTATTGGTGCTGCGGCCCCCAGTTGACGCTGACGCCCAACCTCGCGTCGAACTGGCCGCTGGTGATGATGCCCGCCACGGCGCTGTTGCCGCGCACCATGCCGAACAACGGCATTGGGCACTGGCAGGAACTCTGGTAGACCGACACCCAATGTTGTCCCGGCTGCTTGTCGCGGAAATGGCAGAGCGCGCCCGACTGCTGCGCGATCACCAGGTATCCCGCCTCGCCTTCGCTGGCCGCTCCGAATCGAGGCAGCAGCCGCAACGTCTTCAGCCGTGCCGGCCCGCTTTCGACGATGTCCCCAGCAGGCACGCCGACGGTCAACACATCGCTCGTCGCGGCAAAATCCAGCGTGATGGACAGGCCGAGCGTCTCCTGGCGGCACGCCAGCCGGCATCCATGCTCGGTGGGGCGCCGTTCTAGCCTCCAGCCACCGGCCGCGTTCAGGGGCTGCGACCGTTCGACGCCGGCCGCGTCCCAATAGACGATTTCGGCGAGCGTTTCACCTCGCCAAACTATCTCCTCTTTAGCGCGCCGGACACTCAACCGTCCCGTGTCCGTGGGAACATCCCACTCCAGGCACGTGCCGGTCTCGGCCCGGGCCGATCCAGACGCCCCCAAGCCGACTGCCAGCGCCAGCGCGATCCATTTCATGCGTGCGGCCCAGTCTGCGACATTGCGAAGTGACATGAAATTTCCGTGGTAGATGAACTTGGCGTGGAGAACTCAGCGAGCCGGCCGCGTGGGGCGATACTCGTCTTGGTACAACCCGATGTTCTCGAAAGGGATTTTCTCGAAAGACGGAATCTCCTTCTGGATCCGCGCCTGCCAGCGCGACGAGAAGCCTTGGGCTGCTGCGTCGTCAAGATCGAGACCGATCGGCTTGTCCGCGGTGCCAGCAAGATTGGCGAAGCCTTTGAACTCGACCGGTTTCGCCTTGCCATCGGCCGCGCCGCTCGTGTTCACCGCCAGGTTTTCGGCGATTTCGAACTTGTCGAGCAGTTTCTGAACGTTGCCGTCAAAGCTGCAGACTTGTTTGGTGCAGTCGACGAACACATTGCGGCGAATCGTGTTGCCCAAGGGCTCGCGTGGGTTCTCGTTCATGATCGCCGCCAGACGCGGATACTTGGTGCTCCACGGCGGTTGGGTGTAGTTGAACTGCTGGGCCTTGGCCTCCAAACTCCAACTGCTGTCCGCAGGGTTATTCCATTGCTTCCACGTCATGCCACGCGAGTCGACGTGCAGGCCGATCGGGCAATCCACGACCAGGTTGTTCAAAACGGGGTTGTCGCGACCGCCGCCGATCATGATCGCTCGGCCCGCGCGGTAGAAGACATTTCCTACCAGCGTGTCGCCGCAATCGCAGTCGTCGAGATAGATGCCCATCGTATTGACGTGCTCGGCGTGGCCGCCGCCGAGGTCGTGAATGTAATTGTGCCGCAGCACGTTGCCCTGACTCGTCCAGTCCCGGCCGCTGTAGAACGCGCCGGCATCGCCGGTCTCCATGACCACCCGATAGACATCGTTCCGTTCCAACAGGTGCTCGTTGCCGCCGTACAGGACGGCGTTGTGCGGCGCGTCGTGGATCCGGTTGTTGCGGGCGATCTGGCCGCAACCGTGTACACCGATTCCCGGCGCGTAGGTGCGCTGAAAAATGCCGAAGTGGTGGATGTGGTTGTTCTCCGCGACGTTTCGGGCCGGCGTCAACGACTTGCGGTCTCCGCCGCCCAGCGAGATGCCACCCCGGCCGATATGGAACACATCACAGGAGCGCACCGTACAGTCGGAACCATCGACCGAGATGCCTCCGCCAGCCAGATTCGCCACCACACAGCCGGCGATTTCCAGATGCTCGGTGCTGCGGGCGAGGATTCCATCGGCGTGCCCGTACTCGAAATTCAAGCCCACAAACTTCACGTATTTCGCACCGTTCAATTGGACGAGCGGCTCGGTCAAGGTCGCCAGGACGATTTCCGCCGTGGCCAGATCGCCGTCGGGGCAAAAGTAGAGCAGCTTGCGGGAGCGATCCAGGTACCATTCGCCCGGCGCGTCCAATTCCTCCAGCGCGTTCATCGCGAAGAACCGGCGGGTCGCCGCGCCCCAGGTGCCGGCGTTGATGCCGTAGGAGTGCGGCGCCGCCAACGCGAGGACCTTGTTGTCCTTGTCGTAGGAGGCGACGCGGATCACTTCATCGCTCCAGTCGTGCGTCCAGTAGCCGAGCAGCCAGACGCCTTCCGACAAATTCCAGCGTGCCGGCCGCGGGTCGTCGAACAGGAAAGAACCCGGATGGGGTTTACGCAAAGCCGGGTCCGCCGCCTCGGGCTGGGGCAGGCCGGTATCGACGGCCTTGGAGAAGCCAGCCCACCCGGCCTCGGTGGACGTGGCGTTAGGCCAACGCGCCAGAGTCATGGGGCGCTGGTTCACATACAGCCAGGGAGCCGCCGGCGCTCCGCGAAAGGCGGTCTTGAACTCCGGAAAAGCAGCCGGCACTTTGGCCGACAGGTCGCACACGCGCACCCTCTCCCGCACCGCCACGTCCAAGCGTGACAGCATGGCCGCATCGGTCACGGGCTTGAACGAAGCGGGCTCCAACGCCACGCCGCCCTGAATCCGCGTCTTACCGCTTTCGCGGGCACGGTAAACGACCGGCGAGTTGGCCGCTCCGCTGTCCTCGGCACTCAAGACCAAGGAGCCATTAACCGGATACACGCCCGGCTCCACATGGACCGTAACGGCTTCGCCGCTTTTCATCGTTCCCGCCTTGCGTAATGCGCGGATCCCGTCACGCGCCTGCGTCAGCGTCTGATAGGGCTTGTGGCGACTGCCATCGCCGCCCGCGACCGCACGGGCCGACACGTACACCGCGACTTCCGCGTGCGCGCACGATACCATTCCCAAGACGAGCCACAGCGATAAGCATTTCGTCATCTTTCACCTTCTGAAGCGATTCGAGTTCGTTCGTCTTCATCCCTCTGCCATCCTTGGCCTGAGCCTCGCGAAGTAGCGGTCGTGTGTCAAGGGGGCGGTCACTTGCTAGCGGCCCCGTGAACGTAGCCGTGGCTTTCAACCCACGGCTACGATCAATAGGACACGCGGCCGGCAAGACGAATCTTGACTTCAAAGGTGTACCTCTGATGGCTCCTGGTACCAATGGGGTTGCGAAAACGGAATACGCGACGCCGATCCGACAACGGTTCGTCGCCGGAGAAGCCGGCACGGCTCAGGAGAGCTCTGCTGGCCGACTGCTCCGGTCCTGCGGGTTAGATGCCACGGGCTTGCCCCGTGGAGGTTCACGTTTCTCGCTACACGCAGCGGCCCCACGCCCCCTTCCTCCCACGACATCGCCCGTGGCGGCTTCGCCGCCGCCAGCGATGCCGAGGGAGAAAGGGATGGAAAACCCGCGCGTATGTAGCGAGAAACGTAAGGATCCCCCGGACGAGCCGGGGGCATTCATCCTTTGTGCGCTGTATTCGTCGGCGGCAAAGCCCTCGAATTCCAGGCGCAGCAGCCGCAAACCCGGCGTGGGGCTGTTTTCGATCGGTCGCTCGAGCACGCGCAGCAGGCGCGCTCCGTACTTGATGCCTTCTCTCGCCGCTGTGCCATGGCCGCGAACTCGAGCGGCAGTTGGCCGAACTGATTGCCGACCGCAGTTTTCTGGACGAGGATTCGCGCCCGCAGAACGCGGACGAGTTCCAGCACTTACTGGCCCGTGGCCGAGAGCGCATCGGCCTGGGCGTGCAGGATGTAACGCGCCTGGTCTTGCCGCTGTTGGAAGGTCTCCAGCGGGTGCGACTGGCCTTGGAAAAGGCCCGTTCCCCCAATTGGCAGTTTGCGGTCGAAGACCTGCGCGAGCAACTGAACGAGTTGACGGCCGGTGAAACGGGTTTCTTCATCGCCACCCCGTGGCGCTGGCTGCAGCAGTACCCGCGATACTTCCGCGCCATGACGCTACGGCTGGACAAGATCGCCAGCGCCGGCTGGCAGCGGGATCGGCGGGCCTGGGCCGAATTGGAACCGTTCCTGGACGGCTATCGCGCGCGGTTTGCCGATCACCGTCGCCGCGGCATCTACGACGCCGAATTGGCAGCATTCCGCTGGATGCTGGAGGAGTTCCGCGTCTCGCTTTTTGCTCAAGAATTGGGGACCGTCATTCCCGTCTCGGCCAAGCGGCTGGAGAGACACTGGGCGCATGTGATGATCTGAATCGACCGGCTGACTTGACGCTGCTTTGAAAGTCTCATCAACGAACTTCGGGAAAGGTTGCCGAAGCAACACCGCCGGACGGGATCTACGCCTTGGGAACACGTGACTGAGCCACCACCTGCTTGGCCCAGCGTGCCCCCTTGGGGGTCAACGGCGGCGTTGGACGGTCGCGCAGATAATCGATTTCCCGCGAGTACGGTCCCGTGTCGTAGCTGCGGGTGAACACCGCTTGCAGATCCACGAGAACCGCCCCGTCTCCCGGAAGCAGGGGCACACTCACCGTGGGCAGCGGGTCAGAAAGCTGAACCGCATAAACAAAGTAGTCTTCCGGGTTGTCGAACTGGTGGACGCAGACGTGGTAGTCGAACGGTCCGGCCTTGGCGACCAGCCGATCGCGTGGCACGGCTGTCGTGTGTTCGCCTCCACGCAACAGATCGATCTCCACCAAGTGGACCTTGCCCTGCAGGACCTCACGCTGTTTTCTCACGTACAAATCGCGGCCGTGTTCGCCCGGTGTTTTGTTACTCGGACTTAGGACCTCAATCGTGGTTACCAGCCGGCGGTCCTTGCCGCGCCCCGTATAGATTTCTACGAACGGCTCCCGCCGCTCGTCGTGTGGCACGTGGATCACCAGTGGCTTGGTCGCCGACCGGCAGACCGTGGCGACGCCCCCATTCCCGCTTTTCACGGCCGGCTCGCGAGACCGCCTCCGGAGGAGATTTACATCGGGACCAATGTACCGTTCGGAAACTTCGATCCACGCCCGGCGTCCCAGATCAGCGTAGTAAGGCGACGGCAGGAGCGGTTGCAGGCATTCGCTCAAGTACGCAACCAGCCGATCGTGGAGCCCCGGAAAAACATCCGGGTGCTCCAGGTAGGGATCCATTCCAGGAAAGGGCGACGGCATTGGGCGTCTCCTGACCGGCAGACGAAACGAAGTGGGGTTCCGAAAACTCCGCGTTGGAAATTGTACACTGAAACGGCCTTAGCGAACAAACCGCCACGCAAGGATTCTTTGTGGTCGTCACGTCATGCTTCAGCGAATTCAAGCTGGGTCCGCATGGCAACAGCAGTTGTGCGCTGCAAGCACCGCTCGCAGGCGATCCGGCTTTTGAGGGCATGGAAAGGCAGATGTCGGACTTGCGATGCGCTCCGCAAGCCAAGGTTCGGAACTGACGGGCGGCATCTGCCATGCGATCGCGCCGCACAAGCAGGTCTACCAGCCGACCGAGTGGAACGAGTACACAATCAACCTAAAGGACGCGCATTTGCACCCACCGCTGAACGGCGGGGTGATCCACGACCTAAACCCGGGCGACCAGGACCAGCAGGTCAAACGCCACGAGGGGTCGCTCGGCCCGCGCGTCAAGACCCATCCCAATGGCGGCTTCGGAATACTCAGCCGTCGCGGCGACCGCGTGCAACGCCGCAACGCGTACCTACAGGAGCTGCACTGATGCGGATCGGAGCGTGGGGCTCAATACTACGTCTGTGTTCCAGAAACTGTTGTTTGCGGTACTCTCGGTCCCAAGCCACTCGTGCTGCCTTTATGGCGAGCTGGGAATCGACTCGGGAAAACGAGTCCGCCATGATCACCGTGGGTTTAGTGACGGGAGATGGCGGACGGAGTCGTGGCCGACGCGTGCTGTCGTAGGAAGTCGGCGCGGGTGCTCGGTGTCCGCACCGCGGGGCGGGGCGGGCTCTGAGAGCGGAACCAGGTAATTAGACTGTGCGACTTCCGGGAGGCGGCTCAACGGCAGGGCCGGAACGCCGATGGAGGTTTTCTGTTGCGGATCACATACCGGCGGAGGCGGCAGCGGTGCCAAATCTGACGGCACCATTGGCTGACCACACGCGGGCGGCGGCGAGCATTGGGGCAGGGACTGCAGGTGCTTCAATAAGCAATCCATTTCCTCGAGTCTCTGCTGCAGTTCCTGACGCTTCTGCAGCAGGTCTTCACAACTTTCCTTGACCTCGTCGATTTGTTCTTGGGTATCGTCCTCGGCGGTAGCGTCTGGCGCAGTTTCATCCGCCGACTTGCCGACGGAGCTGCGTCTCGCATGCGGCATTCCCATCCCAAATCCGGCTGGTTGGCTGACGAACGGCGCTACGGCGGATTCGATTTCCATTCTTGATCCCGAGTGGTAGCGACTCAAGCTCGGCAACTCGAGCGTTGGCAACCGAAGGGTGAGCTCGGGAAAATGCAGCGCCAGTCCCCGAACACCGATCGAGCGCGTCGGACCGACAACGGTGCCGGTGCGGGGCGGGGCCTGGAACACGCCGCCAGGTCCCCCGCCGGGGCCTGCCTCCGGAGCGGTCTCCGGCGTCGTTTCCTCGTCCGGTTGAAGCTCCTTCTGAGGCACCTTGACATAGACGTGCCGACAGGGCGCGTGGCCGCAGGGCGCCTTTTGGTCTTGGCATTGACCGTTCGTCGGTGGCGAGGTCTGGTAAGGCCCGTCGAAACCGCCGCCCGTGACAGGCGGTGCGTGCGCCGCTTGGGCCAGCATCAGCAATACCACAACCCGGGTGGAGAGTAAGCGCATGTGCAATCCCTTAAACATGTCGTATTCGGCATTATTGCGTCGCTTGTACGGAGAGGCATTACCAGAATCGGCCGAGTGTTCGCGCTGACTGCACCAAAGCTTACTGAAAGTCCTGTCGGCACAACCCGATTGGTGCGGAGGAAACGACTATGCAACCTATATCGGACGTTCCGAAGAGCCGGCTACCGATAGCTAGGCCCACGCGACTGATGACGGCCGAGCAGATTGGGTCGCTACACGCCGAGCGCCGGCCAAGAAACGAGAGATGGACGGATCGCCCCGATCAAGCCTTGCCAAGGGCAAGCCCTGATCGCGGGTGAGCCGTCCTTTCCAGGAACGCTCCTTACGAGGGCCGTCGAGACCAGATGACCTTCGCCATTGATCGCGGTACGCAAACGTCGCGAACCCTACTTAGGGGGCAGGTCCAGCTTCTTCGACGTTTCGGTATTGTAATTGATAATCTCGGCTATCCGCTTGACCGCGCGGCTGTTATCCTCAACCGCATCGATGAGCCGGTTCATCTCGTCTTGTAGGTTGTCCAAACGCTTTCTTAAATCCGCGCATTGGTCTGTGGCGGCCTCACTTTGGACGCGAGGCTGCGCCGGGGCATAGCCCATGTTGGCCATCGGCGCTGCGAACATGACGGGGGTCGCCATCATCATCGGGTTGAACGCTGGCGCCGATTCAACAATCGGCGCCGGGGCGGCTTCGTTCGAGGATCCGCCATTGCGGGTCTTCTTGGGCCGACAGTGCTTCGACTCCTCCGTCGGGCAGACATGCACGACGATATTCGGTTCGCAGCACTGGGGCCCGCAACTGTAGCAAGGCTTGGCGTGAAGGCAGGAGTGGCCAAAGCCCCCGGCGTGGGTTCGCTGCACCCCGACAGTCCAAGAGGCGATCGACAACCCCATTGCGACCAAAGCGATCCCGAGACGCATGGCATTCTCCCCTGGGAATCATGGATCATCGCGTAATGGCGACGAGCGCCATCACTTCCAGGGGTGTTTTCGGCCAACTGAGATCGAGGCAGTGAGTTTTCTAAGGTTGCGACTAATATGCGCAATAACCGGCACGACCCAACCGCCACACCGCGCGGAATCAAAGGCTGAGTTCGGCGCGACCATAACCACCGTCGCTTCGAGCCGCACGCGGTCGGCGATGGGCAACGCCTAATCCAGGAGTGGCACGTGACCGCTGAAAGCGATTCGTCCCGGTGGGGCAATTACGACTTGGGCTTACTGAACTTGCTCTTCCCGAGGGTGGGGGCGCCGGCATCGTCGGCAGCGGGAGGAGGAGGCGTGTCCGGCTTCTCCTTTTCCGGCATCCCCAGCAACTTACAGGCATCTGCGGCATCTTTTGCGGCGGCTTCGATTCGGGCCATTCTCTCGTTGTGGGCGTCTTCGGCCGCCGCGGCGGCCTCCTCGGTTGTTTCGCTCTGGAAGTCTCCGTCGGCGCCACTGGCGCTAGCGCCTCCGCCACGGAGCCCGGTGGGGTCAACGCCGAGGTAACCGGCGCCGACGTACCCCGCCGTGTAGACCAAGTTCGACAATACCGCTGCTCCGTACGGCGTTATGCCATTTCCCCAGCGTTCCCGGTAGACGTCCCAAAGCAGCCCATTGCGGACATAGATTCTGCCCCGCAGACTACTGCGCGGACCGGCCGGAACGTTAAAACCCTGGGCGAATGTGGTCGATTCGCTCAGCCACGCCGTTCCAGCCAACAAAATACAAGCGACTGTCGCAGCGAATGGGATTCGCATTTTTCCACCTCTCAAAAAATTGCCCTGAAACACCAGACGTACTTGTTGCCCCAGCCTACCCCTCTTATAATCTGGCGGGTGGGAGTTGGCAAGCCTTGCGGCGAAAGCATTTCCATTTGGCCCCCTTTTGGTCTTGCTTGACGTTCTTCCTTCGGTCGGTGGCACAACTTTAGGAGAAACTCGTATGCGCAAACACAAACACCAAAATCGCGGCAGGTCTTCTGAGTTCGCTCCCGGCGAATGCAATTTCGCAGGGAACGCCAGTGAACAATTCGATGAAAGCGCGACGAAAGGGCTGGAGTTTGAGAGCTTCGGAGAGAACGAAACCTCGTTTGGCGGCGAAGCGGCGGCAGGGCCGGGAGGGCCTGACCCGTCGGACAAAGTGATGCCGGAGTTTCGTGAAGCCTTCGCGGATTTGGGGCGCCGGTTGCAGTCGCGCGCCGCGGGCACGGGCGACGAACCGGATGTGCAAGAGAGAATCCTCCTCGGAAAGGACGACCGACGGCGTATCAGTGACACTTCCAAGCCTCCGTTTCAGGCAATCTGTTACTTATCGATCGTTACGGATCGAGGAAAGACAATTCGCGGAACCGGCTGGCTGGCTGGTCCCCAGCTTGTTGTAACAGCCGGGCACTGCGTTTACCGGCGTGACGAAGGACAGTTTGTCCGTAGCATTACTGTTTCTCCGGGCCTGAATGCGTCGACGTCGCAGGCGCCACCGCAAAAAGTGGCCCGATCGGCAAGCCGCAACCCATTCCGCACGATTCGCAAGTACGCGGACCCGTCGACCGCGGCGAGCCGGATACCTGACTATGATTTCGGCGCGATTCTCTTGGATCGTCCCTTTCCCGGCATCGGGTATTTCGGCTACGACGCCTATAGCGATGGCCAGTTGGATGGGCTAGTGGTCAACGTCGTCGGGTATCCCGGCGAAAGGAATCCACCTACGATGTGGGGGCACGCTCTGCCGATGCTCGCGCCCAGCGCCCGCCGCCTGATCTACCAGATTGATACGACTCCGGGGCAGAGCGGTTCCGAAGTCTACGACTTCGTGCCAGGTCAGGGCGATGAGCCCGACCAGTTTGTCGTCGTTGGTATCCATAATTCTGGCGCCAACGACCGGCCCGAGAACTATGCAGCTCGGATTATTGATGAAGTGAAGGAAATCATCCACAACTGGAATCGTGAAAGCATAGCGTAGCACAAGGAGTTCCAGGGATGCTTGAAGACGTAATAGAAGCGACCGAACAGCGATTCCGGCAGCGAGACCAGCAACGCCGCGGAGCCAAACGTCACTTGGAACGAAGTGACGTCTTGGGTGCCAACGAGTCGTCGCGAGTTGAACGTCGCCTGAGACGCATGGGTGTTTCCGAGCCTGCAACGCGGGCCATCATCGGCAAGGAGTCGATTGGCGAAGTTGTTAAGGCAAACCACCTGGGCGAAAAATTGGCCGCCTTCGAGACCCTCAACCTGGGTCTTGAACGGATCCTCGGCGACAACGACCTCATCGGCGTCAGCTTCCTCGAACGCGGCTGGCAAGCCGCCAAATCCGTCGGCTGTATCGCAGATAGCAGGACGAAACGCGGCTTCGGCACGGGCTTTCTCGTATCATCGCGACTGCTGATGACGAATAACCATGTGTTGTCGCATGGCGACGATGCTGCGCAAAGCGTGGTGATGTTCGACTACCAAGTGGACGCGTCGGGGAAAGCCTTGACGCCCGCAGTTTTCCAGTTGGATCCAGCCACGCTCTTCTTGACGGACCGGGAATTGGATTACGCGCTGGTGGCGGTCGAGCCGCAGTCAGATGACGGGCGGGATCTGGATGACTTTGGACATCTGCGACTCGAAGATGAGGAGGTCTTCCTGCGAGGCATTTTAGTCAATATTATCCAGCATCCCAACGGCGAACGGAAGCAACTGGCGCTTCGCGAGAACATGGTGATCGACGTTTTGGATCGCTTCGTGCATTACCAGACCGATACCGCTCCTGGTTCGTCCGGCTCGCCGGTCTTCAATGACGAGTGGGAGGTCGTCTGCCTGCATCACTCGGGTGTCCCCAAGAGAAACGAGAAGAAGCAGATTTTGGCGCGAGACGGCACGGTCTGGAAGAAGCAGATGGGGGAGAGTGCGATTGCCTGGGAGGCAAACGAAGGCGTGATCATCGGAGAAATCCTGAAAGATCTCAAACGCAACCGCTCGGGGATCACCTCGGTGGCACAGAAGCTATTGGAGTCCATCGCAAGCCGCCCAGGCCCAACTTCTCCCGTCGCGGAAAGCGACCAGATGCCGCTTTCGCCCGATCCTTCACTGGGGTATCAGCTTCATGTACCCTTGGAGATTGTCATCAACGTGCATCCAGCACGGATCGTTGCGCAGGTCAAGAGTCCTCGCGAGTCTTGATCCTGAAATCCGGATCGCCGTAGTGGATGTAGTCGGCCCAGTCGAAGGAACCTAGTTTTTGGACTTCGCTGCGGCTGGCGATCAGGGCGTCGCCGATGGCTTGGCCTTGGACGATGGCGCCGTAAAAGGTCTTTGCAAAAGCCTTGGCACTCTTGTCTTCGACCGGCCAGTAGGTGCCCACGAAATTGGCGATTCCGCCGCGCAGAAATGCCTCGGCGAAGGATACGCTCTCCTGCAATCGGACCATCGCCTGCGGACCTTCGCTGGGCGTTCCCCGAACGCGGGCCGTTTCGCAGGCGTTGAAGCACACCAGCGCCGGCAGGTTGCCGATCACGGCCAAGTCCTGACCCGTCAACACGGTGTGGCCGCTGCAAAGGATTCCCGATCGGCCGGGGGCGTTCGCGTCGAACATCGCGTGGCCTGCGTAATGCATGACGTCGTAGGCGCCGGACTGGAATTCCTGCAACAACCGCTCCCGAGTCGCCGCCTTCCCGGCGACCTCCGTGACTTTCACCTGCGGTACGTCCTTGATCAATTGGCGGATGACGTCGCCCTCGTCCTTGGCACCGCTCAGATTCTCCGTCGGATCGACAACCAACAAGATGTCCAACATCTTGTCGAACCGCCGCTTCTCCAACCACTTGGCGACGGAAAAGTTGCCGGACAGCAGATACTTACGGCTGATGCCGCCGTCCAAGGCCAACGCGCGCTCGCCGCACCGTAGGGCCTCCCAAGGAAGCTTGGAGGACTCGGCGTCGTGAACGACCACCAAGTGTTGCTTGGCAGCCAAAGGGCCCGCCAGCGTTTGGACGAACTCGGGGCTCAAGGCGAATTGAGCCAGCTTGTCTCCGAACTGGTTGACATTGAAGCCGGGGTTGCCGACGGGCTTCAGCAGGTCATCCCGGTCTTCGACGGTAAACACGCGGCTGGACGGAATCGCCGTCGCCTTGCCGCTGGGCGTCAACAGGATCGCTTCATACGATTGGGTCTTGTCAGATGATTGCTGTTGACGCACGTTCAGGAAAATCCGCGAGCGCATCGCGGACACCGACGGCGCGGCCATAACGCTAACGCGCCGAGCCATCTGCGGCGGGTGTTCGAAGATCGTCGTGCCGACATCGTCAAACAACTCGGTGCGAGCCAGGGCGAACATCGCCTCCTTCATCTCGGCGTACCGCCCAGAGTCGTTCTCGCACAGGATCGCGCGGCGCGTCCGCTCGCCACGGTCGATGTCCCGCAAACCGTCCACAAACCCACGGATCAGGTTTCCGAGTGTCTGCTTCACGGTTTGCCCTGAACCGCCGCCGACCAACACCGTCGCAAACTCGTCGATTCCGATCCGGATCAGCGTACGAATCACGTTGGCAGCCACAAACCGCTGCACCTCGTCCGGCTTGGAAACGAACTGATCCAATTGTCCCATCCCGACAAAGAGCACCACATCGGCCATTACCGGCATCGTGCCGGTGGGCAGCATGAAGACTTCGCCAACCTTCGCCGAGAACATGCGCCGCGCGACAAAGTCACCAATGACGCCGTCCACCAGGTCGTCGATCGCTTTGGCCGGCCCGGCCGGTGTCACACCCTGAAACACACCTAGCACGTAGGCGTGGGCGTTGACCTCCGTGATGCTGCCGCCGTCCAGGACCAAGTCCAAGCGGTGCCGTGTAGGGCGGGACACCACGATCCCCCGTGACGAATAGCGGTCGCTCAAGTCGCCGCCGACGGACGCGGCCCCGCAGATAGGCCCGCCCCCCCGCGCCCCGCCTGAGGCCGCTTTGGGCGACATCAATGTCTCCAGGATTTCCCAGGTCTCGGCCCGCGTGATGTCTTCGCCTCGCCGCCCACCAAATGGCGCCGCACGCTGCAGTTCCGCGTCCCGACTGGCGGTTCGGTTTGCACTCCGTGTGGACGGTCGAGTCGGTGGCAGCACGGAACTATTGCCGCGGTCGATCAAGTCCTGTATGCACTGACACACGGTTCCGTTCATGGGCAGCGAGCCATGCGAGTCTTCGACGTAGTATGTAGCCACGTCGGGCAATTGGGCGAACGCCAATGGCACGGTGCCGTCCCCGTCGTCGCTTTCGATGTACTCAAACTCGCCGTCGGTTTGCCGCAAGTCGGTGATCGTACGCTGGTTGATCCCGGCTATCAGGCAAAAACGGTCGTCGGGAGGCGCCAACTGGGCCTGGACCGGCGGCGCTTGCTTGAGCAGGGAAGCGCGAGGTTGTACCTTGAACGCACTCCACGTCTTTGGGTCGTACAGATCGACGTTTGAGAACTTCTCGCGAGTCGGCAGCATTTCGTACAGGCTGGGAAACGTGCAAAAAACGTCACCGACCAATTCGTCCACCGAGTGCCGCAAGTCCAGCGCGGCGACGTTCTTGACCACAGGAGCCACCCCGCGCAGTACCTGGACCGGTAGGAACGAACCGGAATTCGGCGTCCCCAGCATGATCAGCCGCTTGACTTTGTCGCCGTCGTCGGACATGGCTGCCAAAGCGGCGCGTGACACCAATCCGCCCATGCTGTGGGCCACCAGGAAGATCTCGTCCGCCGGGTCGTCGGCGATGCGTTTGGCCAGATCCTGCCCCACGTCCTCCACGCTCAGCCGCCAATCGTAATAGTGATAGTCGACATTGAAGCCGTGCCGGGCCAGCGACAGCTTCAGGCGGGTATAGTACAGTGGCAAGATGTCTAGTTCGCTGCATCGCTTGGTGGACTCCATCGACAGGTGCTGTAGTTCGCCGGCGATGATCGATGCGGGATCGAACCAGATCGTGTCGTGCAACAACAAACGGCGTTTGCCGATCGCCGAGCCCATAATGCCCGGCAGCACCAAGACCCGTTTTCCGGAACCTGCGCCGCGCGGCTTGCGGGAGAGTTCGCGCAACTCGTTGTACGCTTCTTGGCCGAAGTAGGCCACGAGCCGATCCTCGGACTCGCCGGTTTCCAGCAGACGTTCGATTTCTTCCGGCGGGAGTTCGAAGGCCGAGCGATTCTCAAAGTCGGGTTTCTTCTTGGTAGCCATGATGGATACCCGCAAAGGGAGGAAAACGAGTGTTCGGAAAAAGCCTTAGTCACAGTTTAGTTGGGGGGATATTGGCGGCAAGGTGCGGGGTGTTGGAAAATCGAGTTGCGCGTCGAACGCGGCGGGTTGCTGGATAATTCGGACAGATCCGCGAGCCCCGGAACGCCGACGGATCACGTTTCAAGCGTATTATCCAGATGACACCGTGTACCGGACGTTGTATGAATGAGAACTTGTCGTAGAATGACAAGCAGACCCTGGGAGTCTTGCCATGAAATACCAACGACGGACTGCTTTTACGCTGGTCGAATTGCTGGTGGTGATTGCGATTATTGGGATCCTGGTGTCCCTGTTGCTACCGGCCGTACAGGCGGCACGCGGGGCGGCCCGGCGGATCTCCTGTGCGAACAATTTGACCCAGCTGATCCTGGCGGTGCAGAACTACGAGATGTCCTATCGGGCGTACCCGCCCGGCACGCTGGAGGAGAAAGGGCCGATCGTCAACGAGGCGAAGGGCTATCACCACAATTGGGTCAGCCGCGTGCTGCCGTACCTTGAGGAAAAGAATACGTACAACCACATCGATTTTGCGGTGGGGGCCTATGACGAGAAAAACGCGCCCGTGCGGAAGGTAAGGATGGCCAGCCTGGAATGCCCGTCGATGCCGTCGACACTCGCGGCGGATCGCGGCTTCAGCTGCTATGCGGGCGTCCACCACGATTTGGACGAACCGATCGATACGACCAATCACGGCGTGTTCTTCTTGAACAGCGCGATCCGCTACGAGGACATCAGCGACGGGTCGGCTCACACATTATTCATTGGCGAGAAACGGCCCGACGCGCAGAACGACTTGGGCTGGATCTCCGGCACCCGCTGGACACTGCGGAACACCGGATCGGGACTGAACGCCGAGACGCGTCAGCGCGGCCGTAGCCAAGGCGGCAAGCCGCGGGCCGGCGACACGTCTGCGCGAGACGTTGTCGTCGGGGGCTTCGACAGCCCGCATCCGGGCGGCGTCAATTTCGCGTTTGGCGACGGCCGCGTGCAGTTCCTTTCGGAGTCCGTCGCGCTGGCGACCCTGCAGCAGTTGGCGCACCGGGCCGACGGCAAGTTGTTGAGCGGAGACTACTGATTGGCTGGGGACGGGTTGACATCGGCCTTGAAGGCCAGGGCGCGGCAAGCCGGTTTTGGGCTGGTGGGCGTTTGTCCGGCGGTCAGCCCCGCGGGCCTGCACCGCTTTCACGCCTGGCTCGACACTGGCTACGCAGGCGAGATGCACTATCTGGCGGCGCGTCGGGAGGCCTACGAACACCCGCGCTACATCCTGGACGGCGTGCGCAGTCTGGTCATGCTGGGAATGCACTATCGCACCGCGGATCCGATGGAGTGCGGACCGGGGCAAGGCCGCATTTCCCGGTATGCGTGGGGGGGGGCCGATTATCACGATGTGATCCATGACCGGCTGCGGTTGCTGGCCGATTGGCTCCGTGAGCGGGCACCGGGCGTGTCGGTGCGCGGCGTGGTCGACACGGCGCCGCTGCTGGAACGCGAATTCGCCCGCTTGGCCGGACTGGGGTGGATCGGCAAGAACACGCTGTTGATCAATCGGGACACCGGCAGTTGGTTCTTCCTGGCGGCGCTGCTGACGGACCTCGAACTCGACTACGATCCGCCGCACGAACGCGACTACTGCGGCACGTGCCGTGCGTGCCTGGACGCCTGTCCTACCCGGGCCTTTCCCACGCCCTATGTCCTGGACGCGACGCGGTGCGTCAGCTATTTGACCATCGAGCTGCGTAGCCCCGTGCCGCCGCCGCTGCGATCAGAAATCGGCGATTGGGTTTTCGGCTGCGACATTTGCCAGGAGGTTTGCCCGTGGAACCGGCGTGCCTCTGCCAGCAACGAAGACGCGTTCATCCCGGTGCCGCAGTCCAATCCGGCATCCCTGACAGTCCTGCTAGCAATGACGGACGGCGACTTTCGCGCGCGATTTCGCCGCACGCCGTTGTGGCGGGCCAAGCGGCGAGGCCTGCTGCGGAACGCGGCCCTGGCGGCCGGAAACCGGCGCGCCCCCGAGCTGCTCGACGGCCTGATTCGCGGACTGAGCGATCCCGAGCCGTTGGTGCGGGATGCCTGTGCGTGGGCGTTGGACCAATACGACAACCCCCGCGCTCGGCAGGCGCTGGAGCGATGCTACCGCCCGCCTTCGTAACTGACGCTCACGGTCGTGGTGATGCCGCCGCGGGCGCTGAATTCCGCCATCAGCACCACGCGCCGCGGTTCGACCACCGCGACGAAGTCGTCCAGGATCCGGTTGGTGGCGTTTTCGTAGAAGATGCCCTCGTTGCGGAACTGATTCAAATACAACTTCAGGCTCTTTAACTCGACGCACTTCCGATCCGGCGTGTAGATGAACGTCAGCACGCCGAAATCGGGCTGGCCAGTCTTGGGACACACGGACGTGAACTCCGGACAGCGGATTTCGATCGTATAGTCGCGCTCGGGAAACTGGTTTTCGAACGTTTCGAGTTGGTCGCGGAACTCAGGCGACATGGTGGGTTTTCCTTTGGCGGTTTGGCCTTGATCGTGACCTTGCCAAGTGCTGTCAGGGCCAGATTCCCCGAATGCCGCCGGCTTGTCCGGGGGATCGTTACGCTTCTCGCTACACACATGCAAGTCCTACTCCCGCCTTCCCCGCAACGCCCGCGGCGGCGAAGCCGCCGCGGGCGTTGCGGGGGGAGGAAGGGGACGTGGGGCCGCTTCGTGTAGCGAGAAACGTGAACCTCCACGGGGCAAGCCCGTGGCATCCTGCTTCCCGAACTTGTTATCTGCTAGCATCTCGCAACGTTACGATCGAGGCGGTGTTTTCGATGGGCGGGGTTGGGCCCCTTCCGTTACTTGCCTCTATTCTGGCATGATGGCGGCAAAGCGGAAGGGGACACCCGGTCGATGCGCGTTTCCGAGATCTACAAATCGATTCAAGGCGAGGGCTTCCTGACGGGAACCGAGAGCGTGTTCGTGCGCGCCGCCTGCTGCAACCTGCGGTGCTGGTTCTGCGACACGCCGTTTGCCTCGTGGTATCCCGAGGGCGAGGACCTGGCGGTCGAGGACATTCTGGAGCAGGTTCAGGCCTGCGGCTGTGGCCATGCCGTTCTGACCGGCGGCGAGCCGATGCTGTTTGCCGAGTTGATCCCGATCTGCGAGGGCCTGCGGGCCGCGGGCGTCCACATCACGATCGAAACCGCCGGAACGTTGTATCTGCCGCTGGCCTGCGACTTGATGTCGATCAGCCCGAAGATGTCCAATTCCACGCCGGACGAGGAGTTGGCGTCCCGCTGGCGGATACGGCACGAACACGCGCGGCATGTCCCCGACGTGATCCGGCAGCTGATTGGGGACCACTTGTACCAGTTCAAGTTTGTGATCGGGCAGCCAGCCGACTGCGAGGAAGTCCTCCGCTACCTGGAGGATTTTCCAGAGATCGACCGCGCGCGGGTCCTGCTAATGCCGCTGGGCATCGACATCGACGAATTGGACCGGATCGGCGCGTGGCTGGAAGAGTACTGCCTGCAGCACGGACTCCAATTCTGTCCGCGGAGGCAGATCGAATGGTTTGGTTTGCGGCGCGGGACCTGACGCGGCAAAGCGGCAATGCAAATCCGAAACTCGAAATCCGAAATTCGAAAGAAATGCCAAGCCGGAAAATCCAAATGCCTTAAACCTCGCTAGCACGGCCACGAGCAGCTATTGTGATTGCCGTTGCATCGAAACTTCACAAACTGCTCATTACAAATTCACACATCGGTGTATAATTTGTGACTAATTCGAGTGGTTTTGCCGCTGACTCGACTGTCGAGCCAGTGGACTTGAGAAGACCGACACAAGGATGGATCGATCGTGAGCACAGTACAGGGATGGGCCAGAAGGACCATGGCGGGAATTTCGCTTTACGAAACGCATTCGCACACACCGCTGTGCAAACACGCGGTCGGCGACCCGCAGGACTATGCGGCCATGGCTTTCCGGCGCGGATTTCACGGCTTGCTGGTAACCTGTCACAACCCCATGCCGGCCGGGTTCTCGCCCGGGTTCCGGATGTCGGTCGACCAGTTTGACGACTATCTGCAAATGGTCTTCCGGGCTCGGCAGATTTGGCGCGGCCGGATCGATGTCCGACTGGGGATCGAAGCCGACTACCTGCCCGGGTACGAACGTTGGCTGGAGCACCAGTTGCAGCTGGCCGACTTTCAATACGTGCTGGGCTCGGTGCATCCCCACGTGAGCGAATTCCGGCAGCGCTACGGGACCGGCAGTGCCTTGGAGACCCAACGGACCTATTTCCACTTGCTGGCCCAAGCGGCCGAGACGCGGCTGTTCGATTGCCTTTCGCATCCGGACATCATCAAGAACGAGCGGCCGGAACAGTGGCGGACCGAGCCGATCATGGACGACCTGTGCCGCGCCCTGGACCGGATCGCGGCGACCGGCGTGGCGATGGAGTTGAATACGTCCGGCAAGCACAAGGAATTTCCGGAGATGAATCCCTTCCCGCAAATGCTGGTCGAGATGCGTCGGCGGGAGATCCCTGTGGTCATCGGCGCCGACGCGCACGAGCCGGGGCGCGTGGGCGAGGGATTCCTGGAGGCGTTGGATCTGCTGGAGCAGTGCGGCTACGACTGCATCACGTTCTACATCAACCGCGTCCGCACCGACGTCCCGATCGCGGCGGCACGCGACCGCCTGCGGCCGCGCCACGGCGCCGCGGCGACCGCCGACATTTTTTACGCGGACCCGACTTGGTACACGAGCGCGGTGGCCTGAGACAGCCCGCAGGAAAGAGTTTTCCAGCACAGACGTCAGGTGCCAAGTGAGCGGCAAGGCGCTAGCCGCCGGTATTACCACCACTCCGACGGATCAGGAACCGGCGGTTAGCGCCTTGCCGCCTGGCACCGTTCGAGCAATGACTGTCCGATGTCTCCGTGGCGTAAGCTTCCAGCTTGCGGCACAAAGAGCATCGCAAGCTGGAAGCTTACGCCACCTATTTCTCAAACGTTGCTTGGCCGACCAAACCAGGGCGGCATTCGCACGCCATTTTCTTCGCCTTGTGAAACGGATTGCCAATCCGTCCTACCTGGTGAACACTCCGGACCTTCTCGCGTCCTTTTTTCTGGGAGGATTCAGAGGACTTATACACCCAAGTACCCGATGGCGATCCCCAGAAAATAGCGGCTCTCCTGATGCACCCTACTGCGGACAAGACATACAATGGGCGGACATGGTTGGTGAAGGCTAATCCAGGACCGGTCCAGAGTCCGCAGTTTGCGGCCAGAACGGGCAAGATCGTGAACGGTTACCCAATGTGCCGAAGACTTGCCGATGACTGCGTCGGCAAGTTCGGATGAGCGATGGTTCACGACTGAGAAATCCGTGGCACACGCCGCTGGCGAAAAGGAAGAACGGGGAAGCTTGCCATGAGCGAAGGCGAAGAACGCATCTATCTGAACGGCATTGACGGCGTCACGGGAAACTACCTGGTCGAACCCATGTCCGCGGCGGAAGCGGTGGCGATGGCCCGGGGAAAACCCGAAGATAGCGGTTTGAAACGCTGGCTGAACACCCTGTGGGAGGCCATGCATCGGCCGTTCAGGGGTTTGCCCTTGGACGTCGATCTGACCGACGTACAGCGGGCCGGCTGGGCGGTGGTGTTCACCCCCGACACACCCGCCGAAGTCAGCGATGCCTTGCAGCCGTTAATCGCGCACCGGGAGGCTCAGGTCGACGCCAATCGCTGCAAGGTACTCGAGTACCGAAGCGGCGACGGCATGAAGGACTGGCTCAAACGCCACGGGGTTTACCCGGGCAGCGTGACGCCGACAAAGATTCCCTATTACGTGATGCTGGTGGGCGACCCGTCGAGCATCCCCTTCCAATTCCAGTACTTGCTGGACATCGAGTACGCCGTGGGCCGGGTTTTTTTTGACCGGCCGGAGCAGTACCGCCAGTACGCCGAAAGTGTGGTGGCGTACGAGACGGCGGGCACGGTGCCGAACAATCGCGAAATCGTCTACTGGGGCGTCCGCCACGCCGCGGACCGGGCGACCCAAATGAGCGCCGACCATTTGATTTCGCCTTTGTACCAGGGCCTGCCCGCCGCGGGTGGCGACGCGGCCGAGGAGGCGATTGCCGCCTCCATGTCGTTCGCCAGCCGGTGCTTCAAAGCCAAGGATGCCACCAAGGCCAACCTGTTGGAAGTCCTGCATGCCACCGGCAGCGCCCAGCGGCCGGCGATGTTGTTCACCGCGTCGCACGGCATGGGCTGGCCGCTGGGCAATGCACAACAGCGGGCCGCACAAGGCGCGCTGCTGTGCCAGGACTGGTCCGGTTTCGGCTCCGTCCAGCCCGCACACTTCCTCACCGCTGCGGATGTCGCGGACGATGCGCGGCTGCACGGCTTGGTCGCCTTTCTGTTCGCCTGCTACGGCGCCGGCACACCCACGCATGACAACTTTCTGACCGACCGCAGCCGCGGCCCCGTGCAGATTGCCGAGCAGCCGTTCGTGGCCGCCTTGCCGCAGCGTTTATTGTCGCACCCCAACGGCGGCGCGCTGGCCGTGCTGGGCCATGTCGAACGGGCCTGGGGATATTCCATCAAGCCGCCCGGAGTCGGCGCCCAATTGCAGCCGTTCCGCAACCTGATCGGCCGCATCCTCAGCGGCGAGCCCGTCGGCAATTCCACCAAGGACTTCAGCGACAAGTACGCGGCGCTGTCGGCCGAGTTGCTTTCCAAGCTCGACGAAACGCAGCCCGGCGCCAAGCCCAACGACAGCGAATTGGCTTGGACCTGGATCGAACGCAACGATGCGCAAAACTACGTCGTGCTCGGCGACCCGGCCGTGCGTGTGCGGGTGGATCAATTGCACTGACCCTTTCAAGTCTCTTCTTAGACCAGGAGCAACGCGATGCCTATTCGAAAAGTAGAGAATGCGGGACTGACCTACTACCTGATCTGTTTCGACGCGGATGGAAAGGAACGGGCGGATGATCCGGACGGGCTCATGAGCCAGCGTGCGTTGGAGGCGCTGAAGACGGAGCCGGTTACGGATGTGTTTCTGATCAGCCACGGCTGGCTCGGGGACATTCCCGATGCGATCCGGCAATACGACAAATGGATCGGGTGCATGGCGGGCAACGCGGCGGACATCGCACGGGTGCGGCAGGTTCGACCGGGATTCCAGCCGCTGCTGATTGGACTGCATTGGCCCAGCAAGCCGTACGGTGAGGAAGACCTGGGGGACTCCGCCTCCTTTGCAGCTCCCGGAGCGGGCAGCGTTTCGCCCCTGGACGAAATGATCGACGAGTACGCGCAGAAATTGGGGGATTCGCCCGCCACGCGCGGGGCCCTGCAGACAATCTTTGCCGCAGCGATCGAGGATGTGGCGCCGAGCACGTTGCCGGCCGAGGTGATCGAAGCCTATCAGGTGCTCGACCGCGAAGCGGCCTTGGGCAGCGGCGATGTGACCGGCGATCCGGGAGCGGACCGCGAGCCGTTCGATCCGGAAGCGACCTATCAGGCGGCCAACGACGAATCGGTCAGCTTCGGCGGTTTCGGGATGGGCGCTGTGCTGGCGCCGCTACGGACCATGTCGTTCTGGAAGATGAAGGACCGGGCCGCCAAGTTCGGCGCGTCGGGCGGCTTTCAATTGTTGCGCCGCCTGCAAAACGCGACGAGCAACAAGGTGCGGTTCCATCTGATGGGCCACAGCTTCGGCTGCGTGGTCATGTCCTCCACGCTGGCCGGCCCGCCGACCGACAACGCCCTGGTGCGGCCGGTCAATTCCGTTGCGCTGTTACAAGGGGCCCTGTCGTTGTGGTCCTACGCGTCGGATATCCCGCACGCCCCGGGCCAGCCGGGATACTTTCACCGCATCTTTTCGGAAGGCCGCGTGGCCGGTCCGTTCGTCACCACGCAGTCGGAGCACGATACGGCCGTCGGCACGATGTACCCTCTGGCCGCCGGCGCGGCCCGGCAAGTGAACTTTGCTCCTGGTGAGTTGCCCAAGTACGGCGCCCTGGGCACGTACGGCGTGCGCGGTCCCGGACCCGACATCATCGACATGGACATGCTGCCAGCCGACGCTTCGTACGGGTTTGCTGCCGGCAAAGTGTACAACCTGAACAGCAGCCAGTACATTTGCACGATGGAGAGCCGCTCGTCCGGCGCCCATAGCGATCTGGCCCATCCCGAAGTGGCTCACGCCGTGTGGGAAGCGGTCAGATGCGGCTTGTGATATTCGTGGAGCAGCGTACCGAAAAGGCGAACGGCGGGCGTGAGCCCGCCGGTATTGCGCACGCCCGCACGTTTGCGCCGCACGTTCGTGCGAGGGGTTCGACCGGTCACTTTCGGTGAGATCACGCAACGGGAGTGACATAGCCGCAGAAGGCACCCACCGGCGGGCTTACGCCGCGCCGCTCGCCTTTCGTTATGCAACGACGGGGTCTATACTGATCCCTTGGAAACGCATGCTGCGCCGTCTGCAAGGGAGAGGATTGCCATGTCTGCCGTTCACGAGTTATCGCGTCGGGAATTGCTGCAGGCCGCCGGAGCGGCGGGCCTGGGGTCGCTGTTGACCGGACAGACGCTGGCTCAAGCCGGCCCGTCTGCAGAACCGTCGCCGCCTGCGGCATCGGCCTTGGGCACGATCACCGAGCCGGCGCGGCAAGTTCCGGTCGTGGCGGATTGCGATGTGTGCGTGGTCGGGGGCAGTGCCACGGGCGTGTTTGCCGCCGTGGCTGCAGCCCGTCTTGGTGCGACGGTCGCGATCATCGAGTCAAACGGCTTCTTCGGCGGCGTTGCCACCGCCAGCTTGGTTAGTTTGTGGCACTCGACCGAGGACATGCAGAACCAGCAGCAGATCATTGCCGGGCTGACGACCGAGGTGTTCGAGCGTCTCGATCGCCGCGGCGGGCTGACGGTGGTCAAGGGCAAACGCACGCACTACGCCCTCAACACCGAAGAGCTGAAGATCGAGCTGGACGTGTTGATTACCGAGGCCGGTGTGCGGCCGTTCCTGCACACGCTGTTCGTTGCCCCTGTCGTCGAGGACGGCCGCATAGTAGCCGCCGTGATCGAGGACAAGTCGGGCCGGCGGGCGATTCGGGCTCGCCAGTTCATCGACGCCACGGGCGACGCGGACGTGGTGGCTCGCATGGGATTGCCCGTGTATCAACGCGAGCAGGTACAGCCGCCCACCATGTGCGTGATCCTCCGCGGCTTGGACGCCATCCGCAAGCAGCATCCGGGCTTCAACATCCACAGCGTGATCTTCGACAAGCAGTACCCGCAGGCCCTGCAGCCGGGCTTTGCGTGGGGCCGGACCGTGCCTGGCGGCAACGACGAGTACATGCTGGCCGGCACGCGCGTGTACAACGCGAACTGCGCCGACGCCGACGAACTGACCGCCGCCTCCATCGAGGGCCGCCGCCAAGTCCGCGCGATCTGCGATATCCTGCGGGAAAACTTCATGGCGGGCCAAGGCACACCGCTGGTGACGCTGCCGGCCAAGATCGGCATCCGCGAAAGCCGTCACGCCCGCTGCCTGCACACGTTGACGCAAGACGAACTGCTCAGCGGCCACCGCTTCCCCGACGCCATCGGCAACGGCACGTATCCGGTGGACATCCACAACGCCCGCGGCGGAGGCATCACGTTTCGGCATCTGGAGAAGGCCCCCTTCTACCAGATTCCCTACTCGTCGCTGGTGCCGCAGGGCGCGCCGAACGTCTTGATCGCCGGGCGGAGCATCGACGCCGACGAAGGGGCATTCGGCGCCGTGCGGGTCATGATCAACTGTAACCAGACCGGGCAAGCCGCCGGCGTGGCCGCCTGGCTCGCCCTGGATTCCGGCCAGTCCGTGGCCGAGATCGATACGGCCCGCTTACGAGAGACGCTGAAAAAGCAAGGTGCAGCCATCGTGTGATCGCCCGTGAGATAGGCTTCCAGCCTGTCGAAAGGGAAAACGGCGCAGAACAGTCACTTGTAACAGGGCAATGCTGACAGGCTGGAAGCTTATCCCACGTATACGCTGACCGCTCGCACTGGAACCCAACCATGAATCCTACGGGCGATTACCTGTCGCTCTCGCTTCCAGAGATGAAGGCTGCACTGCAGCGATTCGAGCAGCGCGTGAGCGCGGCGCTGGAAGCGGCGCCGCCGAGCAAGCAGCGCGTCAAGCTGGCGTTGCATCGTGCCGGCGACGGCCGCTGCCCGGTGTGGATCAAGCGTCTCTCGCCGGACATTATCTTGCGCTACGGCGACGACCTCGCCGACTTGTTCTGCCGCTGGCCCGACGACGCCGTCCGCGTGGTGCCCTACGATCTGTGGCTCGGCTATCAACCGCCCGGCCGTCGGCCGCCGATCGATCCGGTCGAGATCGCCACGCGGGACGCCCAATGGGAGGACGAGTGGGGCACACGCTGGGCGCATGCCAGCGGGGGCGTCGGCGCGACGCCCGTGGATCATCCGCTGAAGGACTGGTCGCAGCTGGACAACTACCTGGCCCACCGGCTGCCCGATCCGCACGCACCGGGACGGCTGGACGCCGGGGCGGAGGCGTTACGGCAGTACGGCGCGACACGGTATTGCATGGGCACGATTCACTTGGCGCTGTTCGAGCGGCTGCACGCGGTTCGCGGCATGATGGAGGTGTTCACGGATTTCTACGCCCACGAAGGCGAAATCCGGCGTTTGATCGGCGCCCTGGCCGAGTACTCCCTGGTCTTGATCCGCCGCTGGGGCGAATTGGGCGCGGACGCCGTCTTTTTGACGGACGATTGGGGCAGTCAGACCGGCTTGATGATCTCGCCGGAAATGTGGCGCCGGCTGTTCAAACCGCACTATGCGACGATGTTCGCCGAGTGCCATCGCTGGGGGATGGATGTGATTTTCCACAGCTGCGGCAACGTGCTGGGGATCGTCGGCGATTTGATCGAAGTCGGTTTGGACGTCCTGGACCCGGTCCAGCCGGGTGCGATGGACATGCAGGAACTGGTCCGCCGCTATGGCGGGCAGGTCTCATTCTGCGGCGCGATCGACCTGCAAGAATTGCTATGCCGCGGCACGCCGCAGCATGTCTACAGCGAAGTCCGCCGTATCATGGACCTGCTGGGCCATCCATCCCACGGCGGCTATCTGGTCAGTCCGGCCAACGTCTTGACCCCGGAAATCCCGTTCGAGAATCTGGCAGCGCTCTTCGAGGCGGCCCATACGGGTTAAGAAAAAGGGGGTCAGGACTTTTTTCGGCCGCCCTGCCCACCCGGACCCCGTTGATCTCCCATCTTCCCCTGCTAAACTGGCTCCCATACCGGGAAAAGGAAATTCCTGTCATTCGGAGGAAACGTCGAATGCGCGCCTATCTCCGGCTCCGGAGGTCAACGCGGCGAACTGACAACAATCGGGATCGAGATTGAAGACATCTCGGTACTGCATGGAGTAACCGATCTCGAGATCGACGCGCAAGACGTTGATGGTGCAATCAACTTGCGCGTCGAATCGGGATCGGTAGCGAAACTCCCGTCGGTCTCGTTCGGCTATGGAGTACATGGGTCCGTCTATATCGAAAAGTCCAAGCTGTTTCGCACGACGATTACAGCTGGACTGCCTCTCCTGGCCTCGACGGTCCTGAAGGACATTCCGGCTCCGATGGGAGTTACATCCCACGAAGTAGTATACGGACAACTCAAATAGTGCAACGATGCACAGGATTTCGTTCCAAGTAACGGAGGACCGTCAGCAATTGCTCGTCCGACTGCACGGGAAAGGACTCGAAACGCCCTTGGTACAAATGCCCGGTGCCTCCGGTCCGATAGTGCGCATGCCAGCGCCTCGTGTGGGTCACCGTCAAGCGGCGAAAGAACGCGCTGACTTGTTCGTCCGAGTTGGGATGCCCCCTTTTTCGCGACGGACGGTATACGTTTAGGCCCACGGATGGCAGAGCGGACCCACGGATGTTTTCACTCACGACTCATCCGTGGGTCCGCTCTGCCATCCGTGGGCCCTCGAAACTTGGCTCATCGGCAAGAGTTTTGGGCAGTCAATTGCCCACGATCCGGGTGAGGGCGGGAGACGATTGTTGATTTCCAGACTCCCCGTTGGCACCATATCCTGAGTCGTCGACCTGCTGGGACGTCCTACCCACGGCGGCTATCTGGTCAGTCCAGCCAACGTTTTGACCCAGGAAATCCCGTTCGAGAATCTGGTCGCGCTCTTCGCGTCGGCCCATACGGGTTGCACGTCGGGCTGATTCCCGGCATACTTCAGCAGCGTCGGATGGAAAAGACCGGCTCTCTCATTCCATACGCCCGCCAGGACCCGGAGAAGATCGCTGAAAGGAGTCCTGCCCCCCCTTTTTTCGTTCAACCCCGCTCCTTTGCACTCGCCGTGGGTTGCGGAAGCCGGTACAATCAACGGCGTTGCCCACGTTGGCGGTTGCCAAGAGGGTGTGAATCATGAGCCCATCCGTGACCAGCCCGGAAGCGGTACTGAAGTACGAGGTAGAGGTTGGCGACCAGGGGCGCGTGGAACTGAACGTTCCGTTCGCGCCGGGCGCTCGGCTCGTCGTCTACGTGCGCCGTGAGAGCGACGAAGACTTCGCGGATCTGATGTCCGCCGCTGAAAGCAGTCTCGGTTTCTGGGACAACCCGCTTGACGATGAAGACTGGAACCATGCCTAGCCAAGGCGACATCGTCCTCATCCCGATTCCCTTCACGGACCTCTCTTTCCAGAAATGCCGGCCGGTAATCGTGATCTCGAACGACGAATACAACCGGACCAGCCCCGATGTCGTGGTCGTCGCGATGACATCGAACCCGACGTCCAGTCGCTACAGCTTTGTCATCAGCGCGGCCGACCTGGCGCAAGGGGCGCTCAACCGCCCTGGCACCGTCCGCGTCGACAAAGCCTACACGCTGGAGAAGTCGTTGATTGTTAGGACCTTTGGCCGCGTCACCGAGCGAACGTTGGACCGCATTCGCCCAGCCTTGGCCGAGTTGACGACGCCACGGCCATAGCGGCAACGGCCTCGCGCGGCCGGCACAAGCCGGTGCTGGTGGCGGGCCGGGCTGGTATTTTCTTGCCGATCCGCGGCGAGGAGACGTACAAGGAAGGTGCCGTGGGCACCGTGAGTGTGCTGGATCGTCGTGGCCGGCGGCTGGGGACCGTGTACCTGGGGACGATGCCGAAGCCGGGGCAAGGTACGCTGTCGGCCGCCCTGACGCGGCTGTTGCGGGAGGTGTTGAGCCGTTGGGAAGGACCCCCGCCGAGACTGGCCACCCAGCGATTCAAGGCATTGGGGATGTCCTGGGGCGTGGCCAGCGGGCAAGTGATTCCGGACCTGCGGCTTACCCGGTTGAGCGGCGTTTGGGACAAGGTTTACCGGGCATCCCTGAACTCCCGGCCATTGGTCTTATCTGCCACTCAAAGCGTTTTCTATAAGAGTCAGCCCCAGATTGCCGCGTAAATCGGCTGGAATGGCCCGGCCGAAGTCTCTGAGCCGAGGCATGTCCCGGGACATGTCTCCGGCCGCGATCGCGCGGCGGCTGGAAATCGCCCGTGACCTGCGTGACTTGGCGATGACACTTGCCACCGCCCAGAGAATTGGCACGAAAGAACAGGCATCGAACGCTCCGGGTCAAGATGCGTCCCTCCGTGACGCGACACCGGTCACTGAGTGACCGGTCTACTGCGGGAACTTTTCCGGTAAGTACTCGACCATCCGGCTGACGTAGTCTTCGACGTGGCCTTTCGATTCAGGCGTGGCTTGTTGGATGGCCGGCAGGGCAGGGCGGGCGGTTTGGCCGAGTTGGTCCAGGATGTTCAGGGCGCGCAGGCGAATGACGGCGGAATCGTGCTGCAGGGCCGCGATCAGCACGGGCAGGGCGTCGTTCAGACGCCCGACGTGGGCCAGCGCTTCGGCGGCCACGACGCGGATCTCGGGCGATTCGTCCCGGGCCGCGTTCACGAGTTCTTCGGCCGCGGGGCCGGCTTGTTCCCGCAGGGCCGCCAAACCGGTTGCGCCCCAGAAACGAATGGCCGGATCGCCGGCATGCAGCAAATCGAGCAGCGCGGGGATGCTGGCGGGATCCATGCGGTTGGCGACGCTGGCGGCAGCCAGCAATTGGTCCAGCGGATTTGCCCGCGCGTCGTGGGCTGCATCCCAAGGCGTGCGGCCCGCGCTTCGCCGCTCTAATTCGTACTCGGACAGCAGGCCCAAGTCGTGCGTCCGCAGCATCCAGTCGCGGCACTCGCGGCGTATCCGGTCCAGCACCTTGCTATACCGGGGATCGTCGGCCAAATTGTTGACTTGATGCGGGTCGGCTTGGGTGTCGTACAGTTCCTCGACGGGTTTGTTCGGCTGGAAATAACGCGCTTGAACGGCATTTAATTGGCCCGCTTCGGCCATTGCCCGCCAGACTTTCATCGTCGGCATCTCTTCGGTATAGCTGGTGAATTGCGACCAGCTGCGATGCGGCTGGAAGTTGCGCAGGTACTGGAACTGCTGGTCGCGCACCACCCGCACCGTATCGAACCGCTCCGCCATCCGGTCGCGGATGGCGTGGATGTACTCTCGCGGTTGCTCAGATTTCGGACCCAAGAACGCGTGGCCTTGCAGGTGCGGCGGGATGTCCACACCGGCCAGGCTTAACACGGTCGGCGCGAAATCCACAAAGCTGACCAGCCGGTCGCAGGTGCCGCCGGCTTCGCCCGGCGCCCAGCTTTGGTATCTGGCCGGAAACCGCACGATCAGCGGGACGTGCAGACCGGATTCCCAAACCCATTTCTTGCAGCCGGGCATGCCGGCGCCGTTGTCGCCGAAGAAAAGGACGATCGTGTCGTCCGCCAGGCCATCCTGTTCCAATTGCCGCAAGACGCTGCCGGCCTGGTAGTCCATGGCGGTGATCAAGTCGTGGTAACGGGCCCAATCTTGGCGGACCTCGGGCGTGTCGGGATGAAACGGCGGGACGGCGACGCCCGCGGGATCATGTCGCTGGTCCGGCGTCAGGCGAGCCGTGTTTTTGGCAAAGCTGGCGTCGCTCTGGCGGATCTGGCTTTCGTGGCAGACCGTAAAGTTGAACACGCTGAAGAACGGCTGGCCCGGTTGCCGCTTTCGCCAGTGGGCCTGGTTGCTGCTCTCGTCCCAAGCCGTTTTGGGTACGGCGAAGTTGTAATCGGTTTTGACGTTGTTTGTGCAGTAGTAGCCGGCGCCGCGCAGGTACTCGCTGAAACATTGGATCGTGTCGGGCAGCCGCGTAGTGCAGCGCATGTTGTGACTGCCCAGCGTCGATGGGTACACGCCGGTGATCAGGCACGAGCGGTTCGGGGAGCAGACCCCCGTGATCCCGTAGGCGTTGGTGTAGCGGACGCCTTGCGAGGCCAGTTGATCCAGGGCCGGTGTGCGGGCGTAAGCGTCGCCGTAACAGCCCAGATTGGGACAGATGTCCTCGCACGTGATCCACAGGATGTTGGGCCGCTGGTCGGCGGACGCCCCTGTGGCAAACAGGCAGACCGCCGACAGCCAGGCCAGTGTTTGTCGGCTCAAGATTTCTTCCTCTCGAATTGGGGCTGTTGTTTGGCCGGAAGGGCTAGTTTGCCGGGAAAGTTGGGGAAATACTCCTTGATGGCTGCCGCGTTCAACTTGCCGCCGTCGATGAACGTCCAGGTCTTACCCTGATCCGGCGAGACGCCCAGCAGCCACGTTCGGACCAAGGCGCGGCCTGCGGGGACGCTCATCTCCAGATCGTACGGGACGATGGCGAACCGATCGTCGCCTCCCTGGGCCAACTCGACGCGTGACTGGATGCTCGCGGACAGCAGCTGAATCCCTTGCCGGGCCATATCTTTCTGGCCCGTTTTCAACAGCTCGATCAGCCGGTCGCGGCCGCCCATCGCTTGCACCAGTTCCGGATGGGTCCAGCCAACGAACCGGTCCAGGTCCCCGCGGACCAACGCGTCGCAGGCTGCGCGCGCCTGGTCTTTGACGACCCGCTCGGGATCGGCCTCCGCAGCCAGGGCAGCCGAACCTAAGGAAGCAAGCACCAATACGATCGATGTCAATTTACGGATCAACATGCACTACGCCTCCCGCCGACAAGACGAAACCAAATTCGAAATCCGAAATTCGAAATATCAAATCCGAAACAAAGTCGAAAACGCAATAATCCAAATGCACCAAACCTCTCAGGCGAAGCAGGTTAGATCTGATAGGGACGGCCTCGTTGCGAGCTTTCGACATGGGGATTTTGGATTTGTTTCGGATTTCGTGCTTCGAATTCCGGATTTTGAACATGTTGTCCTGCCCGTTAGACGCCCCGTCCGCGCGATCACCCTCGGCATGCCTGCTCGACGGCTTCGGCGGCGGCTTCGATGTCCTCGGCGGTCGTGAACGGTCCCAGGCTGAATCGCACGGTTCCCCCGCGGTCGGCGGTGCCCAGTGAACGGTGCATCTGCGCGGCACAGTGCAGACCGGCACGGACTTGGATCCCGCAAGCGCTGTCCAGCATAATCGCCAGTTCTTGGGGATCGTAGCCGGCGACGGAAATGCTTACCACGCCGACGCGCCGCGGCAGCTCCCTTGGTCCGTGAACCGTCACACCCCCGATCGGCAGCAACCGGGCGATCAATCGGCCGGTGAGTTCCTGGTCGTGGCGGCGGATATCTTCCAAGCCGCGTTGCTGCAGGTAGGCGATGCCGGCGCCTAAGCCCAGGATTCCCGGCACGTTATGGTTGCCCGATTCGTAGCGGTCGGGCAACGCCGCGGGCTGTTCCATGCTGTCGCTCTGCGTCCCCGTGCCGCCTTGCCGGATGGGCGCCAAGTGTTGTTCCGCACCGGGCCCGATGTACAAGATCCCCGTGCCCAACGGTCCTAACAGGCCCTTGTGTCCTGGCGCGGCCACCAAGTCGGCATTCAACTCGGCAACATCGAGCGGAAGATGCCCCGCGGATTGGGCCGCATCGACCAGGAACAGCAGGCTGTGCTCGCGGGCCAGTCGTCCGACGTCCGCCACGCCTTGCACAGCGCCCGTCACATTCGAGGCGTGGACCAGAGCGATCAGGCGCGTGTCGCGGCGGATTGCCCGGCGGATCTCGTCCGGGTCGACGAAACCGTCCGCGTCGCAACCGGCCAGCGTGACTTGCACGCCAAGGTGTTCCCGCAAGTACTGCAACGGCCGCAACGTCGAATTGTGTTCGGCGACGGAGCTGATCACATGATCGCCCGGCCGCAGCAACCCGTGCAGCGCGAAGTTTAAGGAATCGGTCCCATTGGACGTGAACACGATCCGCGCCGCGTCGTCCACGTGCAGCAACTGCGCCACGCGCCGGCGGGCGTCGTTCACCAGCCGCTCGACTTCATTCGCCTCCCGATAAGCGCTCCGCCCCGCGGGTGCGCCCAGTTCACGCTGGTAGCGGTCCACGATCGCATAGACCGCTTCCGGCTTGGGCCAAGTCGTTGCCGCGTTATCCAGATAGATGCGTTTCATCGTGTGTGAGAAGAGTTTGCGGTACGGCTTCGGCAGACGTCGCCGCCGATCCCCTGCGGACGCCTCTGCAAGCGTGATGGATAGTGTACTCGCTATCGAGGCCGGGAAACAAGCCGATGCTGAGCCGCCTGCAGGAAATGCTCGACCTCCTCAGACGGCGAGGAGCATGGGATAGCACGGATGGCAAAGCCGGGGCACGGATGGGAGTTGCGTTCTTGGCTGACGGCCAGGGTCGACGTGGTTCGTCCGCTGGGGTGAATATGGCCTTCGGCCAAATGGCTTGGGCTGTAACGGGCTTCCTGGGGCGGCGCTGCGCTCTGCCCCGGGCTACGGTGAGGAATGGCCTTCGGCCAAGACTGCGTTCTTTCGGCCTCCCGGACGTTGTCGCCTGCTTAGCGTCCTTCGAGAAACAACTGACAGCTTTCCTGCCCCTCACCCCACCCTCTCCCCGGCGGGGCGAGGGGACATCGGACTGTCGCTTCTCGAACGATGCTTACGGCTCGCGCGCGGCGCTGTCGCGGTTGCGGCGTGCGGCGGCGCGGTCGGCCAGGTCGCAGGGTTCGCGGTCCAGGCCCGCCTGGACGCGAATCGGATCGCTGAATTCCAGGTGTTGATCCTCGGCCGTGCGGTACTTGGGCCAGGCGGGATCTGTCCGCGCCGTGCCGCCTGGTGCTCCGTTGGGGTCTCCGTCCCTCGCAAAACTCACCCACCGCCGGAGCATGTCCTGCCCAAGCGTCTTGTCGGCCGCCTCGCCCCAAGCGGTCAGCGTGTTGAACACGTAGCCGATTTCGAGGCCGTGAAAGACCCCGTCGCGCACGGCTCGTCCCTGGCCGGGGTTGCGCGAAAAGTGATACAGCCAGGCGTCGCCGCCGGCCGCTTCCATCCAGCGCACCAGCCGCCGGGCCGGAGCTCGGAAACCGGCGACCGTGATCAGGCGATGCACGGCCGCAGGCACCTGGTCGTCCCCAGCGGCGGGAAACAGTTCCATCGCGCGGGCCGTGTCCGGACCGAAGATCGTCCGCATCACCAGCCGGTAGCCGAACAATCGTTGCACGGGATTGGCGCGGCTGAACACCGAACCGTCATCCAACAAACTGCCGGCCATCAGCGGCACACGATGCATTTGGCCCGCCGCCCAAACTTCACCCGGAGCCCGCGGCAAGACATAACCATCCACGACAGGGCCGAATCGAAACGCCCGGCTGCCGCTTGCGCCGCCGCCCACGATGGTTCCGACCGCCAGCGGCACGGACAACAGTGTCTTCGCAGGCAACTGGCGCAACGCCGCCAGGGCAGATCCGTCTTCCCCTGTCACACCGAGCCTCTGGGCGAACTCGCTGCCGTTCTGATGGGCCGACGCGTTGCGCGGCCCGCTGCCCTGGCTGAGCTGCGGCGTGTTCTCGCCGAAGTAGCCGGATTGGGCGATTGCGCGGTGAAATAGCCCTTCGGCCAACGGGCTGGCCATCAAATGTGTGACGTTCGCCGCTCCGGCCGACTCGCCGAAGATCGTCACGCGGTCTTTGTCGCCGCCGAATCGGGCGATATTGGCCTGGACCCAATGCAGCGCTGCGATCTGGTCCAGCAAGCCGTAGTTGCCGCTCGCCGGGCGGTCGTCCAGCGACTTCGCCTCGGCCGAAAGCGCGGGATGGGCCAGGTATCCAAACGCCCCCAGGCGATACTGGATGCTGACCAGCACCACGCCTGCCGCGGCAAAATGCCGGCCGTCGTAGAACGGCGCCGACGCTCCGCCGATGATGTTGCCGCCGCCGTGAATCCAGACCATCACCGGCCGCCGCTCCGCGGAATCCTTCGCGGCCGTCCAGACGTTCAGGTACAGGCAGTCCTCCGACTGGTTCTGAAAAGAAAAGCCATAGGTCAAGTCCGCCGGCTGCGGACATGCCGGAGCGAACTGGAGGCACTGTCGCACCGCATCCCGGGGCGTCACCGGCTGCGGCGGCCGCCAACGCAAGTCGCCCAGCGGGGGCGCCGCAAATGGGATCCCTCGAAACACCTGGACGGCCGTGCCGTCGACATCCAGCACTCCACCGGAAATCCGGCCGCTGTCGACGTGAACCACCGGCGCAGGTTCGCCGGCTACGGCCCAACCAGACAGGAGAATTAGCGCCAGTTGCCACAGCGGCCGCCTTGGGCCGTAAAGCCAACGCCAAAACATCGGTCACCTCACCGAATCTCGAATTGTGGGCGCTTTACCAGCACGCGATTAGTGTGCCGGCAACGGTCCCAGGTTACATGCCCTGGCACCAAACGGTGTTTCCAGTCGCGGCGTATTCAAGGAATTGTCCCCACTCGCCGGGACTGAGGGGCAACTTGCCGCGGCGAGCTTCCTCGGAGACCAGCAGGCCAATCGCGTGCAGCGCGTCGTGGGATTGCGTGTCACGCAGAAAGGCGTCGTCGTCTTGGAAAACCCGGTTGACCAGCAGCAACGCTTCGAGGGCTTTGTCCTTGTTCATCACGCCCCGGCTCAGGATCTCCCCATTGCGCGTGTGGAGGCCGAGTCGGAGCGAGCGCAGGATTTCGGGCTTGCTGGCGTGGTCCTGGGGCAGGACCGTCATCAGCTGGGCCAGTGCCCGCAGCATGAGGTAATGGTAGGCGGGCCGCGCGTTGTGCGGATCCAGCCAACGCCCGGCGTGCGGGCCATCGGTTAGTTGGCCCGGGATCACGCCGACGAGTGCCCTGCGGATCGCGGCATCCCGATACTTCGCGTCGCCGCTGACGGCGTGTGCTTTGGCGAGCAGGTAAACGCTGAAGCTGTTGTAGTTCCAGTTCGGGCACAGCGGGCGCGACACGGCCCAAGCGGCGGCCCGGCGCGCGGAATCGAGGTAGCGCGGATCCTTCGTCACTTGGTACAGATCGAGCAACGCCACGCCGCACTCGCCGTTATCGAACTGCAGCCCGCCGTCGCCTGCGTCGTCAAAGACCCAGCCGTTACGCACCACCAACTCTAGCTTTCCCACCTGCTCAACTTTGGTCAGAAAACGCGTTGCCACTTCCATCGCCCGCGCGCTGGACGTGCCGCGCGCCGCCGGAAAAGGAAATCCGCCACTGCCCGCCTGCTGCTGCGCCCAGAGGAGAAACTCTGCTGCGTCTTTGGCGACGGCCAGGCTCCGCTCCGACCCATCCAGCCTGGCACGCACCGCAGCCACGTTGCCGGAGATCACCGAGGCAGGCCCGCGCAGTAGTGCGGCCAGCGTTGTCGGGTCCACGCCCACCTTCCACCAACGCATCTTCTCGAGCGCCGCGAACTGGGCAGTGAATCCGCGTCTGGCCTCAGTCCGTGTCAGCAACGTCGCGTCCCTCGGCACGGGTCGATACTCATCGGGCACCTCCGGCTCGCCCGCCCGGTCGCCGAGCAGTTCCCGTTCGGCAGCCACCGCAGCACGCACCGCGGGCAGATCTTCGCGCGCCAGCGCCGCCGCGAGCGCCGCAGACGGATCGGACGATAGGCTCTCAGCGCCGGGCGCCGAGAAGACCCCGCAACTGCACAGCGAAAGGCGAACGGCTGGCGTGAGCCCGCCGGTTCTCCGTATGCCCGCACATTGTTGGGAGGAGTTCGCAATTTTACCTTCGGTGAAATCAGCAGACGGCGGGAAAAGTGCTCGCAAAGACAATGCACCGATGGGCTGACGCCCACCGTTCGCCGGGATTTCTGCAACGTTTGGGAAGAGTTCGCCCGCCGCAACGAATAACACCAGCGCCAGCGAAGCCGGCAGGAGGAACGGGACGATTGCGGCGGCGGTCGACTTGATGGGCTGCATTTTCCACCCGTTCACTTACGTGCTGCGCAGGCGGCTGGCGGCCTCGTCCGCCCAGGGGCTGTCGGGGGCGAGGTCCAGGAATTCCCGCCAGTGGGTCTCCGCTTCGTCGCGCCGGCCCAATTCGTCCAGGGTCCGGGCGAGGTGAAAGTGGACGTCGGGAAAGCCTTGGTGGTATTTCAGCGCGCCCTGGAAGGCAGAAATGGCCAGTTCGCGCTGTCCGAGTTCGGCCAGCACACAACCCAGATTGGCGCGGGCCTCGACGTAGTTCTCGTCCAACTCGACCGCCACGTAGTACCGCTCGCGAGCCCCGGCCAGATCGCCGAGCCGATACAACAATTCGGCCAGCTGAAAGCAGACTTCCGGCGTCGGGCCGCTGGCAGCCAGTGACACGCGGTACATTTCCGCGGCTTCGTCCAGGCGGCCTTGGTCCTCGAGTTGGGCCGCCATTTCCAGGATCTCTTCCCCGGTCGGCAACGTTGTCTGATCGGCCAGGTACTTCTCGAAACTCAACGTCGCGACGCCGCTGGGCTCCGTGTCCGCCAATTCGAGCTGGCCCTCCAACGCGTCGAAATCGAACCGCATCTGACCGCCCGGTTCGATCAGACCCTCGCCCTGACGCAACAGCAGCTGACGCCCTTCGATGATGATGGACAGTTGGGCCAGCGGCCGTTCGACTTCCGGCACAAACCGGGACAATTCGGCCAGTTTCTTCTCGATCGCCGCCGGCGAAACGCCGGCCGCCAACAGTTGGGCCAGGCGGCGCGCCGTGGCGACCTCTTGAAAGTCGAAATACGGCAAGCGGCGGACTTCACGGGCCGGCACGATCAGGCCCCGGCGGCGCCAACGGCGGATCGTCGCGACCGAGACGTTCAACAGGTCTGCCAGCATCGCCGGCGTGTACAATCGCCGCACGTTCTGCTCGCTGTCCATCAGTCCCAGCCGTTGCCACAACTGGGTTTCGCCAATAATCTCCAGCTGGCCGTCGGCAGCGGCCTGCCGAGTGGCGTCGTCTAGCAGTTCGTCGGTGTCGCTCAAAGGCAGTTCGTCGGCACCGATCACGATCAAATCGGCACCGTGACTCACCTTATCGACCGGCGTTCCGCCATGTTGCCGGACCAGCTGCTGCGCCTCCCGCCTGGTCACTCCACCCAGCTTGCCAAGAAAAGCGACTCGTCGCCCCGCCAAGAGCAGGCCGTCAGAATTCGCGTCGGGAGGCATTTTGATGAACCCCGCAAAGGATGGCTGTTGTTTTGGATCAGTGTCGTAAACGGTCCGACTTGTGTCAATCAACGGTTTCTGGCAAGATTCCGCTCAGGCGCGGTTGCGAAGCTCGAAATAGAGGACGCCGCGGCAGTTGCACGGTCGCACATGCGCGGGCTGTGTTTTTGGCTGAAGACCACGCATGGACCGACGGCTGCTAGCGTTTGGCAGCATTCCGATCAAGGCCACTTTTTCCTGCCGGAAGTTACCGAAATTGACTTTTTTCGTTATATTGCCCCGATTGACTAACGAATACCATACCGCACGCGGTTGAAAATGAGATCGAGCGGGAAAGAAGACGAATGAGCAAAGTGAAGCCGTACGGCGGCGGTGCAGCGGCGGCCGCGCCAACCAAGTCGCCGGATACCAAGGTCAGTACAGACCAACATGGGCGAGCGACGCGGGAGACGATCGAGTCGATCGCCGTGGCGGTGATCTTGGCGTTTCTGTTTCGGGCCTTCGTAGCCGAAGCGTTCGTGATTCCGACCGGCTCGATGGCGCCCACGCTGCAAGGCCGCCACATGGACGTGACTTGCTCGAAATGCGGCTGTCCCTATCGAACCGGCGCCAGCATCGAAAACGAAGGAATGGGCGAAGTCAAGACGACGACTTGCCCCATTTGCCGCTTTCCGATGGAGCTGAGAAAAGACCGCGATCCGAATCAACGGTCGTTCAACGGCGATCGAATTCTGGTGAGCAAGTTCGCGTACGAAGTCGGCGATCCGAAGCGCTGGGATGTGATTGTCTTCAAGTTCCCCGGCAATGCGAAGCAGAACTACATCAAGCGGCTGGTCGGTTTGCCGAATGAAACGCTCTGGATTCGCCACGGCAATGTCTACACGCGCTCGGCGGAGGACGGAGACGCCGGCACGTTCCGCATCGCGCGGAAGCCGCCACACAAATTGAAGGCGATGCTGCAGGTGGTCGACGATACGCGGTACCGGTCGGTGGAATTGACCGAAGCCGGCTGGCCGAGCCGTTGGCAACAATGGTCGGCGACCGGCACGCCGGCGTGGCGTCACCGGGCCGACGGGCAAGGGTTTGAGGTCACCACCGCGCCCGAGGGGCCGGCCTGGCTGCGGTATCGGCACATGGTGCCGCGGACCGAGGATTGGGAGGACCTGGCGGACGGCAGAATCCCGCGGCGGTTGGCAGACGGCCAGTTGCAAGGTCAGTTGATCACGGACTATTACGCCTACAACGACGGCGCGGAAGGGTATCGCTACCGGGACGCCAAGGCCGCCGGAGTGCATTGGGTGGGCGATCTTGCCCTCCACGGCAAGGACGTCGAAATCCAGGGCAACCGGGGCGCGGTATTGCTGGACCTGGTCAAAGGCGGCGTTCACTACACTTGTCGAATCGACGTTGCGACGGGCGAGGCCGTGTTGTCCATCGAGAATGGCCGGCGGCCGTTTAGCGGACCAGACGGCACCCAGCTTAAGCATCCCAAAGCCACCACAGGTCTGCGCGGGCCGGGGACGTACGATTTGCGGTTTTCGAATTGCGACGACGAAGTGCTGCTGTGGGTGAACGATCGGCTGGCCGAGTTCGACGGGCCCACCACGTATGAGCCGGACGGGAACGTGAAACCGAAATGGAGTCCGCAAGATGCGGGCGACCTTGAACCCGCAGGGCTCGGTGCCGAAGGAGTCGCCCTGCGAGTCAAGAGCCTGCAGGTGCTCCGCGACGTGTACTACGTGGCGTCGTCGTACCACACCGAGGAAGACGGCCGGATTCCCGCCGAGGACGATTACGAGGACTTGCTGCACTCCGGATCCCGTGCGGATTATGTCGAACACGTGTTTGCCGACCCGCAGTCCTGGGCGACCACGGCGCTGTTCGACGCGCGCCGCGAGGATGTGCAGTTTGTCCTGGGGCCGGACGATTTCTTTCCGATGGGAGACAACAGCCCGCAGAGCCAAGACGCCAGGGTTTGGACGGGCCGGTTTCCGCAAGCGCCGCCCTCGGTGCGCCGCGACTTGCTGACGGGCAAAGCCTTGTTGATCTACTGGCCTCATGCTTGGAGGCGGCCGATTCCGTTTCTGCCGAACTTCCGCCGCATGGGGCTGATTCGCTAAGCACGGAGGATGCGCGATGAGAATCCTGGAAGTGCAAGGCCTGGTCAAGACGTACGGCCGCCGGCGGGTCGTCGATGGCGTGGACTTTCACGTCGAACGCGGCGAAATCGTCGGCCTGCTGGGTCCCAACGGCGCGGGCAAGACGACCAGCTTTCGCATGACGTGCGGGATGATTGACCCGAACGAAGGCAAGGTGTTCCTCAGCGGCCAGGACGTCACCGCCTGGCCGATGTACCGCCGTGCCCGCGACGGAGGCATGGGATACTTGGCGCAAGAGTCCAGCGTCTTTCGCAAGCTCAGCGTGCAGCACAACCTGCTGGCCATGCTGGAGTTGCTGGGCAAGGGCCGGGCCGAGCGCCGGGCGCGTTGCGACCAGTTGCTGGAACAGTTCAAAATCACCCATCTCCGCAAGGCCAAAGCCGCTTCGTTGTCGGGCGGCGAGCGGCGGCGGCTGGAAATCGCCCGCAGCCTGGTCTCCGATCCCCAGATCATCCTGCTCGACGAGCCGTTCACGGGCATCGACCCCGTCACGATCCAGAGCATCCAGGAGATCATCCGCGACCTGCGCACGCGCGGGATCTCGATCCTGATCACCGACCACCAGGTGCGGGAAACGCTGCAGATCACCGACCGCAGCTACGTGATCAGCAAGGGCCAAGTCCTGTGCCACGGCACGCCGGCCGAGGTGCTGAACCATGCCGAGGCCCGGGAGAAGTACTTCGGCAGCGATATCGACATCGACCTCGCTGCCCCAGGCCCGCCCCCGCCTCATTCCGTGCCGAAGCGCGACACGGGCGAATCCGAGCTGACCCCGCCGCGCCGCAAGCGGTCCGACCTCCGGTAGACGCCAATGGTCGGACGGCGAAGCGGGCAAGGTGGTTTCGGGCACGGTCTCCGGAAACGTCGTCACCCTGAAACTCGCCGCGCCCTCCACGGCGCAGCGGCTCACGTATCTCGACAGCAAGTCGTGGAAGCCCGAAAACGTACTCCGCGGCCAGAACCGGATCGCCGCGCTCACCTTCTGCGACGTTCCGATTCTGCCCAACAAGCCGCTCCGGTAGTGCCCTGGCGGAGAGCATCCTCCGTAGCATGGCGATGGCAGCACTTGCCGGGCGTCTCCGGGGCTTATCAATTGAACCGAGATCCGCGGATTCCGGCTGCGGCCAGCCGCTCTGGTCTGGCCTCCGTCGGCTTGGCGGATTAGACTCATCGTTTGCCAGGAAGCAAGGGCATCCTTCGAGAGAACCGTTGACCATGAATGCCGACGAACGCAACTTTCTACCCACGTTCTTTCAGCAGTTGATCGACCAGCCGCTGGAGCCGCAGGACCCACGCTACGTTCCCCTGTATCGCGACCGCCGTTTGAACGCGGATGATCCGGTCGAACTGCTCGCCCGCGGCATCGAATGGACGCCGGGACAAAGCGTGCAATTGCTGTCCGGGTTCCGCGGCACGGGCAAGAGCACCGAACTACGCCGGCTGGCCCAGCGTTTGAGCGGGTCGGACTATTTGGTCGTGTTGTGCGATATTGAGGATTACATCAATCTGTCGACCCCGATCGATATCAGCGACTTTCTGTTGGCGCTGGCCGGAGCGATCGGCGACGGGTTGCACGAGGCCGGACACCTTCCGCAAGATCCGAAAAGAGAAGGGTACTGGGAACGTTTCCGCAATTTCTTGACGCGGACCAACGTCGGGTTTCCGGAGTTGGGCGGCGAAGTCTCGGGCGCCAGCATCAAGATGACACTGAAGAGCGACCCCAGTTTCAAAGAGCATCTGCAGAAGAATCTGGCCGGCCACCTGGGCTCGTTCGTCGCGGACGTCCGCCAGTACCTCAAGGATTGCGTCAGGCAACTCAAGGAAGCGCATGGCATCGCCAAGGAACTGGTGGTCCTGGTGGATTCCGTCGAACACATCCGCGGCACCTCGGTCAATGCCGAGGACGTACATACGTCCGTCGAGACGCTGTTCGCGGGCCATGCGGATAAACTCCATCTTCCCTCGGTGCATATGGTCTACACGCTGCCGCCGTTTGTGAAAGTCCGGTATCCCAACCTGGGCTCGCTGTACGAGCCGGGGGGCATCCAGGTTTTGCCCGCCGTCAAGTTGCGCGGCGACGACGACAGCCAGCGCAACGAGCAGGGCTTCGAAGTGTTGGCTGAAGTGGTTCAGAAGCGCGGCGACTGGAAGAGACTGTTGGGCACGTGCGAGCGACTCGATCGGATCATCGCCATGTCCGGCGGCCAGTTTCGCGACTTGCTGCGGATCCTGGCGGAAATCGCCAGACGGGCGAGCGTCTTGCCGGTGGATGATCGGACGGTGGATGACGCCGTCAATCAGATCCGCAACGAGTTTCTGCCCATCGCGGATGACGACGCGCAATGGCTGGCCAAGATCGCCGAGACCCATTCGGCCTCGCTGACCGATGTTAAGCGTCTGCCCGACTTTGCCCGTTTTCTGGACACGCACCTGGTGCTGTGCTATCGCAACGGCCACGAATGGTATGACACCCATCCGCTGGTCGCCGAGCATGTGACGGCCCAGGCCGCCGCGCTTGCGAAGCCGACCCGTGGAAAGAGGAAACGGTGAATCGCCAAGTGTTCGACGACGAAGATCGACTGGCCGAGCAGTTCCTCGGGTCCCAAGCCGAGGCCGAATGGCAACGGCTGCGGCGGCAAGTCGAGTTGAGTCCGGGTTTTTGGCTCGGCTTTCTGTTCTCGCATTCACCTCGCGCCAGTCGTGTTCTTGCCGCCCGCCTGGATGCGGTCTATCGCAGTCATGCGCGCCGTCTGCAGACGCTCAGGGCTGAATCGCCAGACGAGGTCCTAAGGATTCTGACGCGGCTGTTCTCGGCCGATGCCCGTTCCGCGGATGCCGTCTGGGTCGTTGCGGATCGCGACTTGGCGACCCAGCGGCGGCAAGCGTGGGCTACGGCCTGGCACGAATTCTTCCTGCGGCTGAACGAACGCCGCGATCGTTTGCGACGCGAATTCAGCGGCGGCTTGATCCTGGAAGTTCCGCCCGAAATCAAGTCCGAGGTGCGCAACGCAGCGCCGGACCTGTGGTCCATTCGCTCGTTGGTCCTGGAGCCCGCCGAGCCTGCCGTGCAGCGTGCCGCCCCCGAGTTGCCCGGACGCCAGGCCGCCCCAGATCGCCGTCTGCAGCCTGCCGACGAGTCCCCGGACGTAATTCCCGCCGGCCAGCGGACACGGCTGGCCAAAGCAGCCGGTCCGTTGGAACGCGAAGTGACCGCGCTCCTTCGCGCCGTCGAAGGCTTGTTGGCCGCCGACCAGGCCGGCAGGGCCGTCGAGCAGGCCACACAGGCTGTCGATCTGTTGGCGGCCGGCGACCAGGGGCACCCGCTGCTGATCGATGCATTGGCCGCCCTGGCACGCGCAGAGGCTGCCGACGGCGACGATGCGGCGGCGCTGGGCCACTTCCGTCGCCTGCTCCAACTAGCCGGTGACAGCGACCATGGTTCGCTGCTTGCATGGCTGGACGCCGCCGCGACGGCCGCCCGCAACGTCGGTCAATCGGCCATCGCCGACGCGTTCGTCTTCCGGCAGGAAGCCGTCTCGCGACGACGCCTGCAGCAGTACGGGGAAAGCCCCCAGGCGCTGCGCGACGTATCCGTGAGCCTGAACAACGTGGGCAACGTGCGTCGGGAGTCGGGCGATCTGTCGGGGGCGGAAGGGGCGTATACGGAAAGCCTGGAAATCCGCCGGCGGCTGCTGCAGCAGTACGGGGAAAGCCCCCAGGCGCTGCGCGACGTGTCCGTGAGCCTGAACAACGTGGGCAACGTGCGTCGGGAGTCGGGCGATCTGTCGGGGGCGGAAGGGGCGTATACGGAAAGCCTGGAAATCCGCCGGCGGCTGCTGCAGCAGTACGGGGAAAGCCCCCAGGCGCTGCGCGACGTGTCCGTGAGCCTGAACAACGTGGGCAACGTGCGTCGGGAGTCGGGCGATCTGTCGGGGGCGGAAGGGGCGTATACGGAAAGCCTGGAAATCCGCCGGCGGCTGCTGCAGCAGTACGGGGAAAGCCCGGGTAGACTCCGGGACCTGCACTGGTCCCTGCGGCAGATGCGGGACTTGCGGGACGCGCTGGGCGACGAGGCGGCGTTATCGGAGCTGGATGCGGAAATTGCAGCCGTGGGCGAACGTCTTCGGGCTTGGTCCGCGCGTCACGACGTGGCGGAGTCGAATGGCTGAAAACGAGGGATCAGGGCATCGTAGGCGGCACACTCCGTGTGCCGGACTCGCACACGAAGTGTGCGGTCTACTTTCATAATACGCCGCGGCCTTTTCAGCGGAGCCCGGCCAGTTCTTGCAGCAAACGCCAGTTCTCCAAACGGTCGTCTCGCGCCCGCTGGATTGTTTCGGAGGGCTGGCCGTCTCGGCCGAAATGCTTGGCGAAACGGCCCTCGCTGCGGCAGAAATCGAGGAAATCGACGGCCTTGCCGCTCTTCGGGTCGGTCCACCAGTCTTCCTTCATCGCCGGATTGCCCTGCAGGGACAAGCGTTCGCGGATGCGTTCGCCTTTGCGCGGGTCGTAGATCAACAAGGGAAACGCGCGGGTATCGACGGCCAGACGGGCTTGGTGCGTCGCCATGTTGTCGCCTACGCCGTGCTCCGGTTGGCAGGTCGTATAGCAGCTGATCACCGCGGGGCCGTCAAATTCCAGGGCCCCGAGCACCGCCTTGTAGAAGTGGTTGATGTGCGCGCAGGTCGTTTGCGCCACGAACGTGCGCGGGTGCATGATGGCGATCTGAGCGATCTCCTTGCGGCGTTCCTGTTTGCCGCCGAACGCCTTGCCATGCACGCTCATCTTGGTGTTCTGGCCGGTGTAGGTGCTGGTCGAGGCCTGACCGCCGGTGTTCGAGTAGACCTGCGTGTCCAGGACGAACACCTTGATGTTCATGCCCGAGGCCAGCAACCGGGACAGGGACTGGAAGCCGATGTCGTACATCGCGCCGTCGCCGCCGATGCACCACAGCGGCTTGTCGGCCCAGCCGATTTGATCCCAGCGGGCTCGAATGCCCATCGCGTCGGCCGGGGCGTTTTCGAACAGCGAATTGGTCCAAGGCACGAGATAGGGATTGTACGGATACGTCGAGGTATACACCGTGTTGCAGCCCGTGGCGGCGACGATGCCCCACTGGTCGCCGTACTTGGCCCCCGTCGCGGCGCACACCATCCGCAGCGCGGTGCCTTCGCCGCAGCCGGCACACGATCCGGCGCCGCCGACGTAGACGTGGGCCTGTTCCCGCAACATCATGTCCACCAGCAGGTTGTCGTTGATGTAAGCCGCGTCGGACGGTCCGCAGTTCTTGAAGAACCGGTGGCTCTTGCGGATCTTCGTCATCGTGTCTTCGCTCTTGGGGATCATCCGCAACGCGTGGTCGTCGCAGACGGTGACGCATTCCGCGCAGCCCTTGCACTTGCTGGGATCGATGATGATGGCGAAGCGGCCGCCGTCGATTCCCTTTTTCTGCGGGCCGTCGTAGTACTTTCGCGTCCGCGACCACTGGTGTTCGAACATTTCGCGGTCGGCTTCGGCCGGGATGGCTTGCAGCTTGTCCTGCAGATGCGGCTCGGCCAGCACCTTGCCCAGAATGGCCGTGTCCGGGCACTCGGTGACGCAATCCATGCAGCCCGTACAGTTCTCCGGGATGTACTCGGGAATCTCCGGGGCAATGTAGCTGAAATCGCGCAGGGCCGCCGTCCCGGCCGGCACCAGCGAACGGGCCAGCGACAACTCGGCCGGCAAGTCCTTCTCGCCGGTGCCTTCCTCGTAACCGCGAATGATGCGGTCGTTGAAGTCCAGGACGTCCAGCACGGGCAGCTTGACCGTGCGATAGCCCGCATCGACCAGCGTTCCGTAGGAGTTGTTGTTGAACGGGTCGCGTGGACTGGCTTCGTTCAGGCTTAATGTCTTTTCCATGTTCGTATTCCTATGCTGTGGGGCGTTGTTGGTGATGGGTCGGCATCACGCGCACCCCGTTGGGTCGCGGTTAAACGATGGATGGCGCGTCTCCCCCGTCAAATGTGCCCGTTGCCGCCGTGGATCAGTTCGGCAGGGATCTCCAGCGTCTCGCCGTAACCGCGTTTGACGCAGTTCACGTTGTCCTGGACGACCTGGTCGCCGCGCTTCCCGAAATACTTCCGCAAAGCCTTTTCCACGCCCGCGTAGACCTGTTCGGCCTCCATGTTCAATTCCGCCGCGTAGGGCGTCAGCTTCAAAAAGGCGCCCAGCAAGACAATGCCCTGCATTCGCATCTGCAGGTCCGGCTCCGACGCGACGTCTCTGGCGATCCTGACCATGTCTACGAAGTACACTCGCAATCGCTTCTTGCGGATCGTCTGCCGATGGTGCTCCGGAATGTGCCCCCAAACGTGCGCCGGGTCGGTGAACGTGCTCTGCATGAAAATCGCCCCGCCGTCGATCAGGCCGCTGAGGGGATTGCCGCTGAACAGGGCGTTGGTGTCGTTCAACACCACCAAGTCCACGTATTCGAGTTCGCTGTGCGAGTAGACGTGTGAAGCGGCGATGGTCAGGTAGTATGTGGTCGGCAGGCCCTTCTTCTCCGAACCGTACTTGGGGTAGGCTTGGACGTCCTTGCCGAACACTTCGCCCGCGATCGTCGCAATGACTTTGTTGGTCGTCACCGAGCCGAACCCGCCCACGGAATGGCCGCGCATGGAATAGGCCTGCGGCGGTCTCAGGTCCGGATCCTCGGTCACGTTCAGTGCCAAGGCGTGCTTGATGCCCACGACAAAGTAATCCTGGTGGTCGTGGACCATGTTGTCGAAAATGGCGATGATGTCGCCGGCCCGCACGTCGCGGCTGCCCAGCCCGGCCGACCCGTGATAGATCCGCGGAATGCGCTCGATCTTCTCCACGCCGTTCTGGCCCGTGAGCGCGTCGCAGAAAGCGGCTTTGATCTCCCGCGTTAAATGATTCCCGGTGGTGGACATTGGATCGTCCATCCGCTCGATGACCGTGAACGCGCGGCAGCCCTTCAAGGCTTCGACCAGGTGCTGCGACGGAAACGGGCGGAAGCAGCACACGTTCAGGCAGCCGGCCTTGACACCTTTGTCCCGCAGGTAATCCACCGTGATCTGCGCCGTCTCCATATAGCAGCCCATGCCGACCAGGATGTACTCGGCGTCGTCGCAGCGATAGGCATCGACGAACCCGTACCGCCGGCCGGTCTGGCGATAGAATTCCGCAAACGCTTCCTCCAGCGCGGCCGGCACCTGCTCGTAGTACCACCGCTGAGCGATCTTGCCCTTCATGTAGGAATCCTGGTTCTGCACCACCCCCGACATGATCGGGTTCGCCGGATCCATCAGGTTCATCAGCTTGTCTTCGGGCCGGCCCACGAACTGCTTCATGAAGTCCGGCTCGGGCAACCGCACGGTCTCGACGGTGTGCGTCGTCAGAAAGCCGTCCTGGACGTTGAAGAACGGCGTTTTGGACGTTTCGGCGGCGCGGCGTGCAATCAGGCACAAATCGCCGGCTTCCTGCGCGTTGCGGGCAAACAGCATACCCCAGCCGCAGTCGGCCACGCTCATCACGTCGTCATGCCCGGCGTGGACGTTCAGACTGTGACTGGTCAAGGCGCGGGCCCCGATATTGAACACAGCCGGCAGCCGCTTGCCGGAAATCGTGTACAGCACCTCCTTCATCAGCACCAGCCCCTGGCCGGACGTGAAATTGGTGACGCGTCCGCCGGCCGCGGCGAAACCCTCACAAAACGTGGCGGCCGAATGCTCGCTTTCCGGCTCCATGAACACCAGCCGGTCACCCCACAGGTTTGTCACGCCGTTCATCACCGCGGTGTTAAACCCGCCGCCCATGGTCGTCGAACTGGTGATCGGAAATGCCCCAGACCCCTGGCAGATGCGCGTCTCGACCCAATCCACCGCCGCAGCGCCATCGCACGTCGTGGGCCTCCCCGGAAAGGGAAACTCCCGTTCGACGCGCTCCAGGGCCGGCGTATCCGCGCGGTAGTCCAACACTTTCGTTGTCGTCATCATCGCTCCTTTGCCAGGGGATCGTGGAACACTGCGCCAGCGCACGGACCCATGCCGCATCGTCAACAGGATTGATCAAAAAAACCCAGTCCGATCGGATTCGCACAGCCATCCAGACAGAAGGGCCGCGGCGCCGGCGAACCAGCGTAATGAGAATCGTGGCGCCGCAGTCTCGCCACCGCGGCCAGCAAATCATAGGCGTTCACACGCCGCCGGTGAATAGCGAATTGATGCGAACGCACGGACAGGCGCGGAGACTGAGGTACGCCGATCCATAACCAGATACGCGGACGACAATAGATACCGACCCAGACCGAAGTGGGTCTTGAGGTGGGCAATTCAACGTCAATGGCGTTGTGGCCCATAGCCCACGGTTGCCGGCCGCCTGGCAAGAAGCCGTGTTGAACTTAACCGAGAAGATCCTGCGGCACTGTGGGCTGTGGTGTCCCACGGCGGCTCGGGCGCCGCCGGCCAAGGACCTTCGCGTCCACGACCCGCACAGCGACTGGGACGGCGACTCGGCCTCCCGGGAGCCCCGGGAGTTGACGTTCGTGGACGGAGCCATCTTCTGGTCCACCTTCTGATTCCTTTCCCGACGCCGACCGGTCCGTGGACGATGCGCGCGGATCTGGAAATTTGCCCCTGATTTGCCGCCGAAAAGTCGTCAAGCTCCCCCAGCCCGCGATCCCCCCTTGACGCACCGCGTTTCCCTGCTTAGCCTTGGTCCTGCGGGAGAAAAGAGATTTCATGTCAACATTAGCTGGCGTCCAGAACCATGCACTTCTGCCCGCGGCAGCGAACCGTCATTCCCACGGAAAACGCAGTCGACCTCCAACCGGTTGCCCGCATTTAGGCAAGTTCACCGGTCCTGCTCGATGATTTCGACGCCCGAGAGAATGGGCGGCGGGTTGGTACCGGCGGTCAGCGTCAGCTCCAGTTCCTTTTCCGCAGGGATGTCATCGAAACTGCGCACCAGCGGCCGCAGCGGGCCGCCGGCTGCGGCGACCACGTCCAGGCCGGCAAGTACCGGCTGGCCCTGCAGCGCGACATCGAACACTCGTTGACCGGGCTGGCGGGCGGCGTCGGGTTCGAGGAAGTGCAGCCGCACGGTGAAACGGCGGAGAGGCGCGGTCGCCGCGGCGGCCGAAGGCGCCGCGCCCGTAGCGGTGTTGGACGGCGGCTGGTCGAGTTCCAGAACCAGCGTCGTAGCCGCCTCTTGCTCGCCATCGGTCGAGGTTGCCACTCGTCTGCCCGAGCCCCGAATGATCAAGACCACGGCGTTGCCGCGTTTCCAGCCCGGCCGGTGTACGATCTCCTGCACCACTTGGCTCAAGTCCGCCGAGCGGTGGTCGGATCCCGGCTTGGCGCTGGCCGTCCAGGCTTTGGGGTCCCAAATCGCCACCGCCTCCGTCACCGGGCGCTGGCTGATGTTGAACGCCGCGGTAGAAAACGGTGGGGCGTCGTCGGCGGCCTGGCCGCGGATCTCCAGCCGCGTGGGCTCGTCCGAATCCTTGCCGGCTTCGAATTGTACGTAGGCGCGTTTAATCTTGGTTCCCGGATCCAGGGGGACCTTGGGAAAGCGGAGCCCGATGATCTGCGGTGCCTTCTCCCGGGGCAATTCCAGTTCGCTGCTGATCAGATCCACCACGCCCTTCGCCGATTCCTCGGCGTCGTCCGGCGAATCCGTCAGGGGAACGGCGATTTCGCCGGCCGCGGGCCGCGGCAGCTCCAACCGGATGGTCAGCTTGCGGATTCCCTCGGCCCCCGAGGCGGCGACCCAGGCGAGCCCGTCGCCGGAGACGAGACTGCTATGGGTCCGAAACCAACGCACGTCCCCTTCCAGCTTGATGTCAACGGCAGGCGACGTGCCCGCGTCCGGCGGATAGTTCACCCACCAGGTGCCGTCAGCGGACAACCGGTCGCCGGGCGCGCCGAGATTGATCCCGATCCGGCGAACCTCCGTTTGCTGACCCCCGGTGCGGCCGAACAAGCCGTACGTCCAAACCTCGTTTTCCGGCATCGGTACCAGGGCCAGCGACGTTTGGTTCTGGTACGCGCACGAGCACGTCCGCGTGTAGTCGGGGGCACTCAGCACGCCGTCGGCGATGATCAGATTCGAGCTGCAACCCGATTTGAAACCGCCGAAATTGCCCGTTCCGCCGTGGCTCGCCAAGTCGTAGAAACCGGCGGCCCCGGAACGGAACGTCAACAGGTACTCGCTGGCCACGGCCGTATTGCAGCCGTAGGCACGGGTGAACTTCCAGGGCAACGATTCGCCCGTCACGGGGTCGGCGACCGTAACCGGCGAACCGTCCAGCAGGTGGAGCGCCCCCTTGCTCTCCCGGTAGCTGTTGGTATTGGTGATCAGCGTTTCGCCGTGCAGGATGCAGGGACCTGCGTACGACAATTCCGCGTTGCTCCACAAGACGGAGCCGTCGCCGGCGCGGTGGACCGCCAAGCCGCGGTCCACTTCGTCCGGGCTGCGGTCGGCGGCCGCGGCTCCCGCTTGCAGCAGCAGATCGTGCTCCTGGGAATAGCTGAGCCAAGTGCCGAACACGTTCTCGTCGCGTGTCCAGAACGGGGCGCCGGTCCGGGCGTCGAGCGCCAGCAGCCGAGCGCCCGGCGCATCCGTTCCGCGGCGGCGGTACTGGTCTTCGACCCGCTTCGGCAGTTTGTCCAGCAGGTAGATCCGCCCGCCGCCCGCCACGATCCCGTTGTGCAGGAAACTGTGCCGGGCCTCGACGCGCCACACCACCTCGCCGCTGTGACGATCGAACGCCAGCAGGCCCAGGCTGCCCGAACGATCCGGTCCCCAGGCCACACCGCGTTTGAGCAAGGGGGTGTAGCTGTAACCCAGCCGCTGCGAGTAATCGCCAAAACCGGTTCCGGCCAGCAGCAGGTCGCCATACACGCCGATGTAGCCCCACAACGGCGATTTGCCGTCGGCCCCGGGCGGCAGCACGAATTCGCGGAGCGTCCGGCCGCTGGATGCCTCCAGCAGCAGGCAGCGCTCGCGCACCACCAGGTACACGCCCTCCTCGGCCACCACGTAATTGGTGCCCCGCGCGTTGGCCCCGGGGATGTGCAGCTGGTTGTAGGCGGTACTCAGCGGCGTGTCTGCATACGACTCGTCGTAGTACACCTGCGAGGTGCCCAGATCCTCAAACTGCCGCTTCCACAGCACGCGGCCGGTATAAACGTCCAGGGCACTCAAGCTGTTCATGCCTTGGATGAACAGCCGTCCGCCCAGCACCTGCGGACTGGGGCCGTGCCCATGACGCGGCAGCATGTCTTCGTTCGAACTGCCGCCGAACCACTGCAGGCCCAGCGGCAGTCTGACTCGCCGGTCGTTCGACTTGACGGTGTTGGCCACGTCGCCATAGGCATGCGTCCACTGGCCCGCGCCCGGCAAGGGTCCCTCGCGCGAAAGGATGACCGCCCCCTCGGCCGCCGACAGCTTGGCCTGGGCCAGTTCGCCGACCGCCAGATCGTTAGCTTGCAAACCGGCGGCCGTGCCGTCCGTCTGGATCCACAACTTGCCGCCGTAAGGCCGCACCGCTTCGTACAACCGAGCCAGCCGTTGCGGATCGCGCAAGGCAAGAGCCATGGATCGCCCGACGACGATCAGCTCGGCACAATAGGGTGGTGCCGGATAAGTGTCCAGCGAGCCCACCTGCAGCGCGATCCGCCGGCCGTACCACCCCACCTGATCCAGGCGGCGGCGGAGGCGGTCGATCTTGTCGGCAGCGGGATCGACGCCGACGATATGCAGTTGCGAGGATGCGGTCACGGCAGCCAGCAGTTCTTCATCGTCCACGCCGAACCACAACGCGTAGCCGTCACGTTTGCCGGAGCTGTCCAACAGCCGCATGGCCTCCGGCACGGATTGGCCGCCGGGCGGCAGCGGCTCGGAATGCTGGGCCAGAGGGGGTTCGGCCCGTGTTTCGCCGAACGCCAAAACACGTCCGTCCAGCGTGACGGCGAACAACCGATCCGCCGCTGCCACCAGCCGGCACACTTCGCCCTCGACAGCTTGCGTCCAGGCCACGCGCGCCGGCCGATCCTGACCGGGCAAATCGACGGCCGTCAGCTTCCCGTTACCGGCGGCGTACAAGCGGTTTCCGGCCTTGATCAGGTCGCCCGTTCCATCCGCATCAAGGTGCCACAGCAATTGATTCTTCGCGTCGTAAGCCTGGATTCGAGGCGGCGTCGTGACGGATTTTGCCGTCGTTGCGCCGGCGGCCGTGTACAGGACGTCTCCCGCCAACACCGGCTCGTTCACCTGAAACTTGGCATTGGTGCCTTGCGGCAAACCAAGCGCCATTGTGCCCCGCACGCGGGTGTGTACAAAAGCTCGCGTGGCGTCCGCCGCCACGAACGACCCGCCCTGCCCCTTGTCGCCGAAACTAAAGAATTTCAGCTGGCCGGACGCCCGGTCGAATCCCGCCGGCAGCGACCTGCCGCCCGGCACCAGCAGCAGTTCGCCCGCCACCGCCAGTTGGCCCTGCGGCGCGACGCCGCCGAACGACGGCGCGGCGTGCGGCTGCTTTTGGTACTGGTCGCCCGTCGCATCGTTCCGCCACAGCACTTGGCCCGTGCGGGCATCCAAGGCATGGATGAACGTGCCCATGAACGGCCAGATGCTGGCGGCAAAATACACCGTCCCGTCGGCCACCACCGGCCCTCCCCGGGCGGGCCAAGACGAGATCACGCGCTCGTTGCCGATCACTTTCCGTTCGGAGGGTCCGCCCAGGAAACGCCAACGCAACTTGCCGTCCGCCGCCGCTACACAGTACAGGTAACCGTCGTCGCTGGTGAACAGCACCGAATCCTCGAAAACGGCTGGCGGAAACCGCACCGGCCCAGCGGCGTAGAAGGACCACAGTTCGGCGCCGTTTTGCACGTCCAAGGCCACCACCTTGTCCGCATCATTGAAACTCAGGAACATCCGGCCCTGAGCCACCACCGGCTCGAAGATCCGGTCGTACGGCATCATGTCGCGGTTCAGAGGATCGTCCCAAACGGGTTCGCGCGGCGCGTATTGGCGCGTCCACTGCAGATGCAGTTCGCCCGGCAAGGCGTCCGGCGAAGCCGCGGTGTGCCCCGCGTCATAGCGCCATTGGGGCCAGTCGCCGCCCACAGCCGGTCCGGTGGCTGACCACACGAGCGACGCCGCAAGCCAATTCCAGAAGAGCATCGAGATCCGCGTATCCATCTATTTCTTCCTCATAGGAACGATCCGGTTTGAGGGCCGTATGATATCACTCCGTCCGCACATCGCAACACACCCGTGGCAGTGGTCTCCGGACTTGCCGAGGTGGCGTTGAAGGTGACCAGGTGGCCAAGGCGACGGCTGAAATGCTGGCGCGCACGCCAGTGGGATAGGCTTCCAGCCTGTCAAATGCGCGGTTCATGCGAATCCGGAAGCTCGAAATGCCCACAACCTGACAGGCTGGAAGCCTATCCCACGGTTAAATCAACAGGCCGCTTGCCCGGGGGATGGTTACACTTGTTGCTGAATAGGGCGAACAAGACCGTCCAGCCACGTCACCTCTGCCTGCCGAGTCATGCATTCGCCGCCGTTGATACCGGCTCGGTTCCTTGTCGGCGCCTCGTCGGCTATCATAACGACGGGTGTGAACGGCGAGCGGCGAATGTCAGGCATGTAGGGGAGTCGTAACCGGTGGCGACAACGAATCGGCCGATCTGCTGGATGTGCTTTGGGCTAAGCCTGCTCGCGCTCGTCACGGCCATGGCCTCGGTGGCATTGGGGTATCCGGCGGTCGCTGGTCCGGCGGTGGTGGTTCTGTTTACGGCGCTGGCGGTGGCTTTCATGAGCCACGCGGCGCTGCGCGGCGTGGCTTTTACGGTCTGGGTCCTGGCGTTCGTCGCGGCGTCGATGTACTATCCTGCCGCGTTTGGGACGTGGTTCGGCAGGGACTTGAAGATCCTGATCGTCCCGCTGATCCAAGTCATCATGTTTGGGATGGGGACGACGCTCAGCGGGAAAGATTTCGCCCGCGTCTTGGCGATGCCGTGGCCCGTATTCGTCGGGATGGTGCTCCAGTTCACCGTGATGCCGTTGGTGGGCTTGAGTATCGCGGCTGCGTTCGGCTTTCCCGCGGAAATCGCGGCGGGCGTGATCCTGGTCGGCTCCGTGCCCGGCGGCGTGGCTTCCAACCTGATGGCCTATCTGGCGCGCGGGGACGTGGCGCTGTCCGTGACCATGACCGCGTGTTCGACGCTGCTGTCGCCGCTGCTGACGCCGCTGCTGATGAAGTTCCTCGCCGGCCGGCTGGTGCCGATCGATTTCTGGGACATGGTACTGTCGATCCTGGACATGATCATCGTGCCGATTGTGGCTGGGCTGATTGCGAACAGGATCCTGTACGGCCGCGGGAGTTGGCTGCAGCATGGGGGAACCTTGGTCTTGATCGCCGTTGGAAGCGTTTTGCTGGCTGCCGCCGCAATGAGCTTGCATGGCGAAGTCTTGGGGGCCGTGCTACCCGCGCCGGTCGGCGGTTGGGTTTTGAAGCTTCGCGGAGGCGTCCTGATCGGATTGCTGCTGATGGCCGCCGTAGCCGCCGCCAAGCTGGTGATCGGCGTGTTGTTTCGAGGTCCGGAGAACTGGATGGACAGGGCCCTGCCGATCGTCTCGATGGCGGGGATCTGTTTCATCATTGCGATCATCACGTCGCGATCCCGTGAACAGCTGCTGACCGTCGGCCTGGCCCTGATCGCTGCCGCGATCGTCCACAACACGACTGGGTATGTTCTGGGCTACTGGGCCGCCCGGCTGGCGGGATTGAGCGAGACCGCGTGCCGGACCGTGGCCATCGAGGTGGGACTGCAAAACGGCGGCATGGCATCCGGGTTGGCGATCAATGTCCTGCATAGTTCCAATGCCGCGTTGGCGCCGGCGATCTTCGGGCCCTGGATGAACGTCTCCGGTTCCGTGTTGGCGACGTGGTGGCACCGGCGACCGGACCGCGAGGAAAGGCCATCGGCCGGATCGTAACTCGTTCCAACAAAGAAAGGCTGTCTCATGGTCAAAGCTTCGAATCACCTTCGCCCGTTGTGGAGTTTGCGCGTTTTCGGTTGGACGGCCGTCCTGGTGTGCCTGAGTACGTTCGGCCGAGCCGCCGAGCCACGGCCCGAGACCGCGGACTTGCCGACGGTAGAAATCACCGATGCCGGTCCGCCGCCCGAGTGGGCATTGTGGGAACGCCAATTGTTGGACCGGCTGTATCCGGCGGCCGTGGAGTTCGTCCGCAAGTACACACGCGAAGACGGGACACTGATTTGGCGCGACCAGTGGCCGGGCATGGATGGCTCGGACGACGGCTACGAGAGTTTTTACAATTTTCCGCTGTATTATGCCTTGGGCGGGCCGGAGGAAATCAACGCGTTGTCGCGCCGCCTGTGGGACGCCGTGACCCAACAGTTCACCCGGTACGGTCAGGTCTACAATGAATTCGACGCCTACTACGACTGGATGCATCACGGCGAAGCGTACACCAATTTCTACTTTTTCGGTCTGGCAGATCCTACCGACGGAAAATTCCGCGAACGGTCCCTGCGATTTGCGGGTTTGTACCTGGGCGAAGACCCGGCGGCGCCGAATTGGGACGCCGAGCGGAAACTGATCCGCTCGCCGATCACCGGTAGCCGAGGTCCGCGGTTTGTGAATTCGGCCGAAGATTGGGTCACCCACCGCGCGGTGTTGGCGGACTATCCGCTGCCCTTCAGCGACATCCCCAACGTCACGTCCAGCAACGCTTGGATCGACGACGCCCGGTTTCCGTTCATCCTGGAAACGATGAACCGGCGGATGATGCGCGGCGATGTGCCGCTGAACTTGACGGCCACCAGCCTGGTGCTGAACGCTTATATGTACTCGGGCGACGAGAAATACCGGCGCTGGATCGAGGAGTACGTCTCGGCGTGGACCGAACGGATGCGGGCCAACGGCGGCATTCTCCCGGACAACGTGGGCCCCAGCGGCAAGATCGGCGAGAACATGGACGGCAAGTGGTGGGGCGGGTACTACGGTTGGCGCTGGCCGCACGGTCTGTTCAACCAGGTCGAGTCGACGCTGATCGGCGGTACCAACGCGTACCTGGTCAGCGGCGATCCGAAGTACTTGGAACTTCCGCGCTCGGTCCTGGAGTTGGCCGAGCGGCAGAAACGGATCGAGCCGGGACGCGTTGTGGTGCCGCACCGATATGGCGACAAGGGCTGGTACGACTACCGGGCGATCAAGGCCGCGCATCCGGCCTACTTGTGGACCATCTCGCAGGATCCACGCGACGAACGCTTGCTGCGGGCGCTGACCGCCGGCGTACCCTTGGACACGCTGGCTTACGAGAAATCCAAAGGCGATTGGGAGCACGGGGCGGCTTGGCTGGGGTTCGTCGCCGGCCGCAATCCCGATTATCCGCTGCAGATCCTGCGGGCCACGTACGCGGCCAGCCTGGAACGGCTGGATGTCATCCGCCAGGATGCGACGGACCCAGCCGAGTGGGACGTGCATCACTGGCAGCAGCGCAATCCGCTGGTCCTGGAGGGGCTGGTGCAATTGATGCTGGGCGCTCCGAATCACGTCTATCACGGCGGGCTACTGCATTGCCGGCTGTTTTACTTCGATCCCCAGCGGCGGCGGCCCGGTGTGCCGCCGGACGTCGCGGCGTTGGTCGACCGCGTGACGGCGGACGGCGTTTCCGTCCAGTTGGTGAACTTGCACCAGACGGAGGCCCGCGAGGTGGTCTTGCAAGCCGGCGCGTTCGGCGAACATCGCATGACGACGATTCGCCAGCAACATAATTCGACAGACGTCAACGGCAAGACTGTTCGCGTCCGTCTGCGTCCCGGTGCGCGAGGCCGTCTGGAGATCGGCATGGCACGCTATGCCCAGCGGCCATCCTACGCCCGGCCGTGGGACGGAAGCGACGTCCCCTAGGACCGGCAAATCAAGAAGGTGAACGCAGTATCATACTGGCAACAAGACGCCTTTCACGTGCCATTCGAACCGGCCTGATTTCGTCGTCCACCGCCGGTTCGGGCGGCCAAGTCGCGATCGCAGCAGATCATCCGATGAGGATACTGCCGAGTGGCCAGAAGTGGGCATGGAGAACTTCTTGACAGTGGCTAGAATCTGTTGGGCAGCCAACGGTCAGGGTGATTTGGTCCATGAACAGAATTCTCTTAAAGCTGGTCTTGGGTGGAGCGCTGGTGCCCCAGTTGCTAGCAGGCACGGGCATCTTGTCCGCCTGCCGTTGCGCAACGGAACCTGGCGCCTGCTGTCAAGTTCCGCACCGGGAGACCGCGAAGCCGGCGTGCTGCTGTGCTGACGAGAAGCCATCGGACGCGGCCTGCTGCCAACCCCAAGATCCGGAACCGGCGCGCTGCCCGTGTTGCGTCTACAGGAGTCCGGATGCGACACCTCCCACCATTCAAGTTCGCGCCGAGGCAGGACAGGCGTTAGCGCTGCCCCAAGCCTTAACGCTTGCCGTGCTCGACGGACTCGCGTTCAGCCAGCGAAGCCGCGAATGCATGACCCCGGTGCATGCTCCGCCCGGTCATCGGCTGCAAAGTCTGCTGTGCATCTGGACGATTTGATCGACAGTCGGCCTTCTGCATTTCTCATTCGTTTTCTGACTGTCTGATTCTCTGCAATTTCTGAAGGAGACTTTTCCATGTTTGCGCATGTCATTTTACTAACGCTGATGCTTGGTCCGGCCACGTCGGCGGATGCCCCAAAGGCTTGCCCCTGCCAACCGGCCTGCAAGTGTCTTGACTGCACCTGCTGCGGCCCGAAGGCTTGCTGCGCCTGCTGCCCGGCCGGCGCCTGCAAGTGCGAGGCCCCGTGCAGGTGCGAATCGGCGAAGAAGGCCGCTTGCAAATGCCCATGTGGGTCCGCCTGCAAGTGCGGCGCGGCCTGCAAGTGCCCGGACTGCACCTGTTGCGGCCCGAAGGCTTGCTGTGCCTGCTGTTCGGCCGGCGCCTGCAAGGGCGAAAAGCCCTGCAAGTGTGACTCGGCAAAGAAGGCTGTCTGCAAATGCCCGTGTGGGGCCGCCTGCAAGTGCGGCGCGGCTTGCAAGTGCCCTGACTGCACCTGCTGCGGCCCGAAGGCTTGCTGTGCCTGCTGCCCGGCCGGCGCTTGCAAGTGCGAAGCCCCGTGCAAGTGCAAGTCGGCCAAAGCGGCAACTTGCTGCGGCAAGTGATCCCAGGCGGGTTCACTGCTGAGTGACCTTGTTCCCCTGAGACGCTCCGCCCCCGTGGGTCGGAGCGTCTTCTTTTTTGCCGCGGGCCGGCCATTGCAGAATCGACATGGACTGAACTCCCTGATAGGATCTCTTTGCTTAACGGATCACCTCGGCAACCGCGACATCCGGTTCCGTTGTTACTCTGAGCCTGCTAACGACGGGACAGGAAGAACGGGGATCTGCCCCAAATCGACGCACCATGAGCCCCGCCGCCAACCCCGTCTCGAAAACAGAACTCGCCGCGGTGACCGCCATCTGTCGGCGGCTGCGCAGGGCGTACGGTCCGGTCGCCTGGCCGGAGCAAGGGCCGGTGTTGGACGAGTTGATCGCTACGGTGCTCTCGCAGAACACGTCGGACACGAACAGCGGGCCAGCCTACGAAGAATTGCGCCGGCGATTTCCGGATTGGGACCAGGTACGGCGAGCGCCGGTCGCGCAGATCGCGGCGGCGATTCGTCAAGCCGGCTTGGCCAACCGGAAAGCGCCGCGCATCAAGGCGGTCCTGCAACGGATTCACCGGCAGCGAGGCGACTTGTCGCTGGAATTCCTGCACCACTTGCCGGCCGGCGAGGCCCAGGAGTATTTGGCTTCGTTCCCCGGCGTAGGGCCGAAGACGGCGGCGTGCGTGCTGCTGTTTGCCTGCCGCAAACCCGTCTTGCCGGTCGACACGCACGTGCATCGGCTGGCTCAGCGGATCGGGCTAATCGGCTCGCGCACGAACGCAGCCCAAGCGCACCAGGAATTGGCGCGAATGGTCCCCGCGCGACAAGTGCTGGAGTTCCACATCCAGCTGATCCGCCACGGGCGGACCGTCTGCTCGGCGCGGAATCCTCAATGCCGGGATTGCCCGCTGCTGGACCTGTGCCGGGAAGGACGCCGGCGGCTGTTGGCCGGGCTGCCTGCGTTGGATGTGGAATGACGGTGTGGAAATTTGGCCGCCATGCTGTCGCAGAATACGATGAAGGGGCCTTGGCGTTGACACCGCCGACCAGAAGCTGTATCCTCATTGTAGACACAAGGGGATTGCCATGAAGACACGCGTTCAGAAGTGGGGGAACAGCCTTGCGCTAAGAATTCCCAAGTCATTCGCTGCGGAGATCGGCCTCGCCGAGAATCTGGCGGTGGACCTGTCGGTGGCGGACGGCCGACTGGTGGTCCAGCCCCGGGTGGCGGAGTCACTTCGGCTGGTGGATCTTCTCCGGGGCATTACCGACGAAAATTCTCACGGCCCCTGGGAGACTGGACCCGCGGTCGGGAAGGAAGTCTGGTGAAGACCAAACTTGCCTATGTCCCCGCACGCGGAGACGTTGTTTGGATCACGCTGGACCCGCAGGCGGGCCACGAGCAGCGGGGACGGCGTCCAGCGCTGGTTCTGTCGCCGTCCGCGTACAACGGCAAGGTAGGGTTGGCACTGTTGTGTCCGATTACCAGCCAAGTGAAGGGCTATCCCTTTGAGGTCGCTCTGCCGGACGGACTGGCGGTGACCGGTGTCGTGTTGGCGGATCAGGTCAAAACCCTGGATTGGAAGGCACGGCAATGCGTCCGCATCGGTGCTATTCCAGATGATGTCGTGGTCCAGGTTCTGCGCAGGCTTAACACGCTCCTGAGCGAAACCGCCGAGCCGTAGGCTGAAGCCGAGAGGGGATTGATCGAGCGGAACCATTTGACTGGATGAAAGCGAGGTCGCGCTCCATGCTGCATGATCCCAGCCATTACGAACCGCCGCCGATCGCCGAAGAGATCAAAGTGCGCCGGCGGGACCAGGATGTCTTGCGCCGCCTGGCAGGCGAACTGGCTCCGATTGCCGCTTTGCCCGTGCATCAGGAGAAAGCCCGGCTGTGGCAGAAGCTGAACGATCTGCAGTCCGAACGGCCCATGGTTTGGATCAACGAGATCCCGTGGCACGAGATGAACGTCGACGACGAACTGACGCTGCTGACCGAGCACCCCTGGGCGCGGGACCTGGAACGAGAGCTGCGGCGCATGCTGTACCAGTGGCGGCATCTGCCCGGTGACATGATTGTCAGCGACTTCCTCGCTTGCCCGCTGGCGGCCCACAGCACGGATTTTGGGATCATCGAAGACGTGGATGTGGTCAAGACGGACGAGGCGAGCGACATCGTCTCGCGGCACTATCACATCCAGATCCGCGACTTTGCCGACCTGGAGAAGATCCAGATGCCCGTGGTCACCCACAACACCGTGGCCACGCAGTATCGCTACCAGGCCATGTGCGACGTGTTCGGCGACATCCTGCCGGTCCGGAAACTGGGCCAGACGCACATCTGGTTCACGCCCTGGGACTACTTGTGCCGCTGGTGGGGCATCCAAGAGGCGATGCTGGATTTGATCGAACGCCCGGATTTGGTCAACGCGGCCGTCGAGCGGATGGTCGATGCGTGGATGGTGGAACTGGACCAGTTCGTGGCCTTGAACGCGTTAGCCTTGGACTGCAACAACACCCGCGTCGGCTCGGGTGGCTACGGGTACACGTGCGAGCTGCCGGGACTGGATTACAACCCCGACTACGTCCGGCCGCAGAATATGTGGGGCTGCTCGAACGCGCAGGTGTTTTCGGAAGTCTCGCCGCAGATGCACTGGGAGTTTGCCCTCCGGCACGACGTGCGGTGGCTCGAGCGCTGGGGCTTGACCTACTACGGCTGCTGCGAGCCGCTGCATCACAAGATCGATCTGCTGCGGAAGATCTCGAACCTGCGCAAAATCTCGGTCAGCCCGCGTTGCGATTCGCAGCGCGTGGTGCGCGAGGTCGGCACGGATTACGTGCTCAGCCGCAAGCCGAACCCGGCGATCCTGGCCGAAGACGACTGGCAACCGCAACGGGCGCGGCAAGAAATGGTCGAATTCATGGAAGTCGCCCGCGGCTGCCACGTCGAGTTGATTATGAAAGACATCTCGACGGTCCGCTACCAGCCACAGCGGCTGTGGGAGTGGGCGGCAATCGCGAGGGAAGTCGCGCAGGAATTCGCCACGGGGTGACCGCTCGCGGTGCGTGGGGCTTCCGCCCAATGCCCTCTACTTTGGGACCATGGGGGCGTTTTTGTTAGCGGAGCGGCGCAAGCCGCCCGGTTTTTCGACTGTAATACCGGACGGCTCGCGCCGTGCCGCTACAAAGTAAGTGGCATCGGGCTCCTGCCCCCGCACGGGCAGCGACCGGATCAACTGGCCCGCATCCCGGCTTCGCGAAGCCGCTGGTCACACCAGTCCCGTTCCGCCTCCGTCAACTCACCCGGCGCTGGACCGTCGTAATGCAACAGTTCCGGATACGGGCCCTCGTCCCAGCACCGCGTAAAGGCGGCTTGCAGGTCCAGCGGCACATCGTTGTCATCCCCGGCCAGGGGAATCGCCACCCGCGGCAGACGCCGCTCCAGCGGCACGGCGTAGACCTCCTGCCGCGAGGGCCAGCGTCGCGTCACGGCCACCAGATAACGCCATGGCCGCAAGGTGTCCAGTTGTTCGGACGAGACGCGGACGGTCGGCCGGCCCGAGCGCAGCAGGTCGATCTCGACCAAGCTCGCACCGCCCTGCCAGAACTCGTCCCGTTTGCGGAGGTAGGAGGTTCTGCCCGAGCCGCGAGTCTTGTTCTCCGGGCTGAGGACTTCTATGGCCGTCACCAGCCGATTTTCCTCCGCCGGTTCGATAATGTGAATGAGCGGCTCGCGGATTTCGTCCCGCCACAGTCCAAACACCGCCGGCGCATCGGCCTCCAGGACGGCGGTCGCGGCGCCGCTGGTCCGGCGCGACGATGTCCGGACCACGGAAACGTCCGGCCGGATCGGGCGATCCGCCTCGACCACGTACAGGCGGTCTTGCGTCAGCGCGATGTACCGCGGTCGCAACACCGGTTGCAGCAGCCCGCAGAGATACGTTACGAAGCGGTCGTGAAAATCGGGCCAAATCGCCGGCCGCTCAATGTAGGGATCCATTCCGGGAAAAGGACAAGACATTGGAACCTCCGCAGAATCGTTGGGACGCCAAGCGGCCGCAACTCATTATACCCCGTTACAACAGGCTCAGCACCATCCGTACGCCGACCACGATCAGCAACACGGCAAAGATGCGTTTCAGCCGGGTCACCGGCAGCCGATGCGCCAGTCGCACGCCCAGCGGTGCCGTCAGCACGCTGGCGGACACAATACAGATCAGTGCGGGCAGATAAACATAGCCCACGGCGCCCGGCGGCAACCCGGCGGCTCGCCAGCCGTTGACCAGGTATCCCAAACTCCCCGCGACCGCGATCGGAAAGCCGATGGCGGCCGAAGTGCCGATCGCGCGGTGGCCCGTCAGATTGCACCACAGCAAAAAAGGCACCGACAGCGTTCCGCCGCCGATGCCTACCAGGCTGGACACCAGCCCGATCACACTGCCGACGCCGGACATTCCCAGCATCCCGGGCAACTCGCGCGAGGGGGCCGGCTTTTTGTCCAGCAGCATTTGCACGGCGACGTAGCCGATAAACACGCTAAAGAACCCCTTCAGCCAGGCGGTCGACAATTGCGACGCGAGGAACGAACCGCAGAACGTCCCCACGAGTATTCCCGGAACGATTCGCCAGACGGCAATCCAGACCACGGCACCTCGCTTGTGGTGCGCCAGGAAGCTGGACACGGACGTAAAGGCAATACTGGCCAGCGACGTTCCAAGGGCCAGGTGCATCATCGATTCGCCGGGCAGGCCCAGCCGCGCGAAGCAGAACATTAGCATCGGGACGATGATCAGGCCGCCGCCGACCCCCAGCAGTCCGGCCAGCACGCCAGCGATCGCGCCGACGCTCAAGTAGGCAAAGTACGGCAGAAAGGTCGTGAACATACTCGGCAATCGGTCGTGGGATGGTTGTGTTGGTTCGTTGGTTTATTGGTATTTCACCGTCGCGCGGTGGCGGAAAGGCAGTATACTAAGTCTGTCGCCGCCATGCGGATGGGGGTTGACAAGATCTGGGACCCGGAGCGAGGCCAATGGGCATTTGGGCTGTGATTGGTCTATTGACCATTCCCCTGTTCGTCGCGATCAACGGTTTTTTCGTGGCCGCCGAATTCGCGCTGGTCGCGGTCCGCCGGACGCGCGTGGAGGAGATGGTGGCCCAAGGCCAGGCCGGCGCCAAGGCGGTCGAGGCGGGCGTCACGAACCTGGACCGTTCGATCGCGGCCACGCAGCTGGGCATCACGCTGGCCAGCATCGCTCTGGGCTGGATCGGCGAGCCGGCGGTGGCGACGCTGTTGGAACCCGTGATTGCCGTGGTCCCGGAAACCTGGCGAGGCGCCACGGCGCACTCGATTGCGTTCGGGTTCGGCTTCCTGCTGATCACTTTTCTGCACGTTGTGTTCGGCGAACTGATTCCGAAGACGGTGGCCCTGCAAATCCCCGATCGCGCGGCGCTGTGGGTCGCCACACCGCTGGTCATGTTCGCCCGGATCGCCCGGCCGTTGATTTTCCTGATGAACGGCACAGGCAACACCATCCTGCGGCTGATCGGTTTCCACCCCGCCAGCGGCCGCGAAATGGTCCACTCGGTCGAAGAGTTGGCCCTGCTGATCGAAGACACCGAAGAAGCGGGCATCCTCAGCGAAATGCAGGCCGACGTGGTACAGAAGGTGTTCCGCCTGTCCGCTAAACGCGTGCGCGATTGTATGGTGCCGCGGGAAAAAATGGCTGCCCTGGAAGTCACCACGCCGACGGAGAAAGTGCTGGAGGTGACGCACACCGGAGTCCACACCCGCATGCCGATCTACGAGGGCACGCTCGACAACGTGGTGGGGATCGTGAACACCAGAGATCTTGTCTATCTGTTCAGCCTGCGGGGAATCGTGGTCCTGGAGGACACGATGTATCCCCCGATGTTCCTGGATGCCGACGACGATGTCGCCGAGGGATTGAAGTGTTTTCGTGCGAACCACCGTCACATGGCCATCGTCCGCAACGCCAACGGGCAAGTGCTGGGCTTGATCACGTTGGAAGATATCCTGGAAGAAATTGTCGGCGAGATCGAAGACATCCACGACCGGCGCCCCCTGCCACGCGGCTGAACGCCCCCCGCGCGGCTACAGCGGGGCCAGGCAACGCTGTGCCGCATTTTTAGAGGCTGCTTTTCGGGCTTTTCGTCGTAGCCGCGTTCGCCAGAACGCGGGGCGAGTGCCGCCGCAGTCCGCATTCTGGCGAATGCGGCCAGAATGCTTCACAGCGTTGGGGGCCAGGGATGCCGCCCCGCGCCACGTAGCCGCGCCTTCGGTAAACCGCTCACTGCGACCATTCGGTTGGTTTCCGGTCCCAGCGGTGCTGGGCCAGTTCCGCCAACAGGGCATCCTCCAACGGCCCGGCATCGCTGGCGGCCAAATTGGCCTCGACGTGCCGCACCTTGCGCATGCCGGGGATGATGGTGCTCACGGTGGGTTCCGCCAGGATGAAACGCAGCGCCATCTCGGGCATGGTCATGCCGGCGCGGAGCAACGGCTTCAGCCGCTCCGCGCGGTCCACGCTGGCCGCCAGGTTCTCCGGCACAAAGTACGTGTTCCGCCAATCGCCCTCGGGCCAGTGGCTGTCATTGGTCAGCTGCCCCGTCAACGTTCCTTCGTCGAACGGCACGCGGGCGATGACCGCGACGCCGTGTTGGCGGCAGGCCGGGAACAGCTCGTCCCGCGGGTTCTGATCGAAGATGTTGTAGATCACCTGGACGGCGTCGATCAAGCCGCTCTCCACCGCTTGCACGCCGTTCCACGGTTCCCAGCGGTTCAAGCTCAAGCCAATGGCATGAATCAGCCCTTGCGATTTGAGTTCGACCAGCTTTCCGATCCCGCGTTCATCCTGCAGCCAAGCGTCTTCCCAGGTGTGCAGCTGCATCAGATCGAACGACGTCAGGCCCGCGTTCGCCAAGCTGCGTTCGACGTATTCCTGGATGTGGTCGGGCGGGTAGCAGTCGTCCAGCGAAAAGTGCCGGCGGCTGGGCCATTTGCGATTCTTGGGCGGGACTTTGGTGGCGGTGTACAATTTTGGTTGCGGGTTGGCACGCACCAATTCGCCCAGCAATTGTTCGCTCCGGCCCGCGCCGTACGCCCAGGCGGTGTCGAAGAAGTTGCAGCCCAGATCGACGGCGCACTGGAGAGCCCGCCGCGTCTCGTCGTCGTCCGAGCCCGTCCAGCCGGCCATGCCCCACATGCCGTACCCGATTTCGCTGACCTCCCAACCCGTTCTGCCAAAAGTCCGATATTTCATCCGTATGATCCTACTCCGCGCTTCCCACAACGCTCCGGTCGTCCAGGTATTCGATCCCGCAGACGGATTCTAGCCTTGACCGCGGTCATCGCGTTTGCTCCTCTCAATCAGTCACCAGCAACCACTACGATACCGCAACCAGGGGCAGACGTGCAAGCCGGTCTGCCCGGAGGCCCGGAACGGTGTCTCGTCGGCGCCTGCAGCAGCTTTGCACTCACTTTCCACCACGTGCTCGCAGGACCAGTTCACGGAACTCTTTACGCAGCGACTTCGGCAGGTGACGAGCGAAATCGCGTCCCAAATGATTGGCCGCAATCAACTCGACGACGTCCGCCAGATCGCGGTAGGTGCGACGGACATTGCCCAAGCCACAGGCCAGTTTCAACGCGATCAAGCGTGACAGCGAGATGACGGGCAGTTCTTCGAGTTCCGTCGTGACCTTCGACTCACTCGGGTCCGGCAGATAAACGGCATAGCTTGAATCGTCGCCGGCTGGCTCGCCGGAAAGGAGGAACTGGACGGGAACACCCGTAGTCCCGATGAACTCCCGTTCGTCCGGGTTCCAAACATAACCCGCCTGCTCCAGCGTCTTGCGGACCGCCGTGGCGTCTTCGCGCCGTACCAGCATGTCGACGTCGACCGTGTTCCGCCGGTAGCCGTGCAAACAGACCGCCACGCCGCCGACCACCGCCACGGGCAAGCCATGTTGCCTCAAAATGTTCGCACAGTCGCGGGCCGTGTCCCAGACATCACTGCTTCCCAACATGGCATACGTTTCCTCGGCTTGGGTTAGAGATGCATGCATTCGACGTTGCTCCCCGGCCCCGACGTCCATCCGTGAAGAACGAACCTGTGTCCCGGTACAAAGTATGCCGGCCAGCGGACACGGCGACAAGCGAGCAGCCCGCGGTTAGGCTCCTTTTCCGGCAGCGGAATCTTCGCCCCTCCTTAGCCGGCCTCGCGGTGCCCCTCTTCCAACTCGACTTTCAAAGCGGTCAGCGAGCGATTAATGTCCTGCAAGAACACGATCAACGACGCGATCAAGGCTCCCATGCAGAGGATGAACAGCAAGCTGATCAGCCACGCGTCCTCGACGCGCAGCAAGGCCGACAGAAACAACGCGACGACCAGGACCGCCGCCAGCAGAGCACTGGTGGAGGCAAACGCGATAGCCAGGCGGATTTGACGGGCGCGTTGCCAGAGGATGGGCAGCTGGGCCGCCTTGCGGGGCCGCAACTCGGCCGGGCTGTCTTCCAGTTGATGGACCAATAGTCGCGCCCGGTCGACAACGCGGCCCAAGCGGTTGGTCATTGTCAGCAGAAGCAGGCCGACCCCGGAGATCAGCAGCGCGGGACCGATCGCAGTTTGAAGAATGGGGACCAATTCGGCAACGGTGGGACTGTGCATAGCTGACCCGGTGTGGTTGAGGCGCGACAACGAGCAGGCGATGTTATAATCGACCCGAAGGGATTCCGGCAGGTGCCGACAAGAGGTCCCCTGCGTCTCCTTGCTGCTAGCAACAGAAATCGAAAAACCGCTCTGGCCTTGAGTGCATAAATTGGATTACCTTGTGTAAATCTTGCAAGAGTCGTCCAGGCCGGCCACGGAATCCACCCGCGAAATTTAACCCGCTGGATTTCCTGCAAACGTAACTGACCACGCGGTTTGAGACCGTCCGACACGGCGACACGCAGTGCGAAATCGATTTGGCTCGCCATTTGCTTTAAGCCCGGGCATCGAGCCATGTCGAAACGGAGGTAGGATGCCTCCGCTTCACGAACGGATTCAACAAGGGAGTGGCTAGAGAGCATGGAAGCTCGCTTTTTCTCTGCTGCGCTGATCGCGGCATCGCTGTTGTCTCTGGGCGCCAGCCATCGCACCCAGAATTTCATCGTCACCGCCCCCACGCCCGAAGTCGCACAGGCCATCGGCGACGCCGGCGAGATCTATCGCCGCGACTTGGCGCTGGAATGGCTGGGACGCGAGTTGCCGCCCTGGCAGGGCCCGTGTCCGATCACGGTCCACGTCGGACCACACCTGGGGGCCGGCGGCGCCACCAGCTTTTGCTTCGAGCAAGGCCAACCGTTCGGCTGGCAGATGACGATCCAAGGCTCGTACGAACGCCTGATGGACAGCGTTTTGCCGCACGAAGTCACGCACATGGTCTTCGCCAGCCACTTTGGCCGGCCGTTGCCCCGCTGGGCCGACGAAGGCGCTGCCACAACTGTCGAACACACCAGCGAGAAGGCCAAACAGCACCATCTGCTGCTCAACTTCCTGACCACCGGCCGCGGCATCGCGTTCAATCAGATGTACGCGATGCAGGAGTATCCGGATGACATCCTGCCGCTGTATTCGCAAGGCTTCTCTTTGGCTCGGTTTCTGATCGCGCAGGGCGGCAGACAAAAGTTCATCCAGTACGTGGGCGATGGCATGAAGTGGAACAACTGGACGGCGGCGACCAAGCAGCACTACGGTTATCAAAGCCTGTCGGAACTGCAGGTCACTTGGCTGGAGTGGGTGCGGCAGGGCAGCCAGCCGTTGAATCCGCAGTCGCCGATGATCGCACAACAAGATCAAGGTCAGCCGCCCGCCAGCGGCGGAATGCAGTTCGCGTCGACCTCGGTAACCACGCCAGCCCAAGTCCCCGTCCGCGCGGCGGTCGCAAGCCGCGAGAGCGGCTCCGGCAGTTGGTATGCCCGCCAGCGCGATTTGGCAACGACCTCGAACCCGTCTCGCTCCGGCGTGACTGCCGAGTCGAGTTCCCCCTCCCCCTCGGCCACGGCGACGCGGGAAGTGCCCGAGCCGCTGATTCGCAATTCCCTCACGCGGCCCCAAGAGCCGGGCACGGTGCAGCCCACCGTCATCCAGTGGCAATCCTCGCCGCCGGCACCGCCAGCCAAAGAAGCGTTGCCGCCCCCGCTGGTCGCGCTGCCGGTGAGGAACTTGTACTGAGCCCGTTGGAGTTCAGCCTTTAGGCTGCCGGTCGGGGCGACGGCCCCGAGAAGACACGCTAAAGCGTGAACTCCAACAAATCCCGCCCCGGCAGACCGCGCCCTGGCCTACCCGTACTTGCCCCGCCCGTGCATACAGGGCACAATTTTGGATAAGCCAGCCTGGATGTTCCGGCCTGGCCGTTTGGATTTGACTTTGTTTAAGGAGCACAATTAATGAGCGACAAGACGAACGCATCTCGACGCGATTTCCTTAAGGGAACCACCGCGGTTGCAGCAGGCGTTGCCTTAGCCAGCCAGGTCAGCATCGCCCGGACGGCCCATGCCGCCGGCAGCGACGTGATCAAAGCAGCCTTGATTGGTTGCGGCGGCCGCGGCAATGGAGCCATCGAGGACAGCATGAATGCCGACCCGGGGATCCAGGTCATCGCCGTGGCGGATGCCTTTGAAGACCGCGCCACCGGCACCGCCAAGCGGCTGCGCGAGAAACGCGCAGACCGAGTCGATTTGCCGGACGACCGCGTGTTCAGCGGACTGGATGCGTTTGAAAAGGCGATCGCCGCCGGTCCCGACCTGATTATCACCGCCACCCCGCCCGGGTTCCGGCCGATGGTCTACGCCGCCGCGATTGCCGCCGGCAAACACGTGTTCATGGAAAAGCCGTGCTGCGTGGACGCTGCGGGTTACCGCAAGCTGATGGAAGCCAACCAGATGGCCGAGGACAAAGGCTTGAAGGTCGGCGTCGGCTTCCAGCGGCGGCACCAGCCCGAGTATGTCGAGACCATCAAGCGGATTCACGACGGGGCGATCGGCGACATCAAGCTGCTGCGCGCCTACTGGAACGGCGGCGGCATCTGGAACCGCCCGCGCAAGGAAGGGGCGACGGAAATGCAGTACCAGGTCGACAACTGGTACCACTTCTGCTGGCTCAGCGGCGACAACATCTGCGAGCAGCACATCCACAACCTGGACATCGTCAACTGGACCTGGGCCAAGGACGGTGACATGAAGAAGGCGCACCCCGTCGAAGCCAACGGCATGGGCGGCTGCTTGCAGCGCTACCTGGGCGGCAACAAGGGCACGGGCCAGATCTTTGACGAGCACTTCGTCGAGTTCACCTATGCCGACGGCACCAAGATGTACAGCCAGTGCCGGCACATCCCCAACACGTTCAGCAGCGTCAGCGAGTACGTGCATGGCTGCAAGGGCGAATCGAATTGCGCCGGCTTCATCAAAGGCGAGAACGAATGGAATTTCCGCGGGGACCGAGTCAATTCGATGGTCCAGGAGCACAAGGACTTGATCGCGGCCATCCGCGAAGGCAAGCCCTACCACGAAGGCTGGCACGGCGCCTCCAGCAGCATGACCGCCGTGCTGGGCCGCATGGCGACCTACTCCGGCAAGATCGTCAAGTGGGACGACGCCGTGGCCAAGGGCACGAGCGAGTTCCCGGAAAAGCTCGCCTGGGACGCTCCGGCCCCGGTGAACAAGAACGAAGCCGGCGATTACCCGATCCCGATGCCGGGACAGTACGTGCCGTACTAAGGCGATCGCCAGGACGTGGAACCCCGTCCCTGTAAGACGGTTTGACAAACCGTCCTACGGGGAAACGTGTCACGGGGCACTCACCCCGGCGAACGGCTGGCGTAAGCCCGCCGGTTTTCCGCATGCCGGCACGTTTGCGAAAGGGATCGGCCATCTCACCTTTCGCGAAAACTGTTGACAGAACAAATTCCGACGAGGCCAACCATGTGCGTGATTCTCCGGCGGCGTTGCCTGTGCTTGCTGCCTGCTGTCGCCGTGGTGTTGGCCGCATCGGTGTGTGGGTCGGCTGCAGAAGCTGAGTCCGACCCGAGGATCATTGGCCGGCCCAACGTCCTGTGGATCACCGCCGAGGACATCAGTCCGGACTTGGGCTGTTACGGCGATACGTATGCGGCGACGCCGAACATCGACCGGTTGGCGCAAGAAGGCGTCCGTTACACGCACGCCTTCGCCACGGCGCCGGTGTGTTCGCCAGCCCGCTCGTGCCTGATCACGGGGCTGTATGCGACCTCGCTAGGCACGCAGCACTTGCGTTCCCTGTTCCCGGTCCCCGGCGACTTTCAGGGCTATCCGGCGTACTTGCGGAAGGCCGGCTACTATTGCACGAACAACGAAAAGACGGACTACAACACGGCCAGCGAGCGGGCGATCATCGCTGTCTCGTGGCACGAGTCCAGCGGCCGGGCTCATTGGCGAAAGCGGCCGGCGGGCCAGCCCTTCTTCAGCGTCTTTAATCTGATGGTCTCGCACCAGTCGCGGGCCAGCGTGTGGTCCTTCGAGCAGTTCGAGGAGATGATCTCCAAGGCTCTCACGCCGGTCCAGCGGCACGATCCGGACCGGGTACCGCTGCCGCCCTATTATCCCGACACGCCCACGGTGCGGCGCACCCTGGCCCGCTATTACGACTGTGTCACCGCGATGGACAAGGAAGTCGGGCGGATCCTGGCCGCGTTGGCCGCCGACGGTTTGGCCGAGGACACGATCGTGTTCTTTTACGGAGACAACGGTCGGGGCCTGCCCCGCGGCAAACGGACGCTGTACGACACCGGACTGCACGAGCCGTTGATTGTCCGCTTTCCTCAGAAGTACCAGCACCTGGCTCCCGCGGCCGCGGGCCAAACGACCGACCGGTTGGTGAGCTTTGTGGATTTCGCCCCCACCGTGCTCAGCCTGACCGGCCTCCCGCCACCGCCGCATACGCAAGGCGTCGCGTTCCTGGGGCCGCACGCAGGTCCGCCGCGCGAAACTGTGTACGGGGCGCGGGACCGAGTGGACGAAGCGTATGATTTGTCCCGTTCGGTTCGCGATCGCCGTTACCTGTACATCCGCAACTATGCGCCCCACCTGTCGTGGAACCAGCCGGAAGGCTTTTCCGACAACGCTCCGATGCGGCGGGAGATCACCCAGTTGGCGGCGGCCGGAAAACTGAACGCGGCGCAACTCGGCTACGCCGGCCCCGCCAAGCCGTTGGAAGAACTGTACGACACGAACACTGATCCACATCAAGTTCAAAACCTGGCGGCATTGCCGGAGCATCGCGAAGTGCTGGAACGGATGCGCCGGCTGCACCGGCAATGGGTTCTGGAAACCCGCGATCTGGCCTTCCTGCCCGAAGCAGAGGTTTGGCAGCGGTGTGCGGGGCGCACGCCGTGGCAGTTGGCACAGGACGCCGACGCGTATCCGCTGGAACGTCTACTCGCAGCCGCGGACCTGGTCGGCCGTGGCAGCCGGGGCGTGCCTCAGCAGGTCCAGTTGCTGCAAGACCAGGACGCCGGCGTGCGTTACTGGGCCGCCGTGGGCCTGCAGGCGGCGGGCCGGGACGCGACGCCGGCCAAGGATGCTTTGCGGCGGGCTTTGACAGACCCGTCGCCGTCGGTCCAAGTCGCCGCCGCGGCGGCGCTGGCGTCACTGGGCGACGCGGATGCGGCCCTGCCGATACTCGCCAGACACCTCGAGGGCGAGCAACTCGACGTCGCTCTGCACGCCGCCCGAACGCTGCAATTGCTGGGCGAGCCCGCCCGGCCTGCCTTGGCACAAATGAACCGCGTCCTAAAGACGGCCCAACAACGGGAGAACCTCGCTCCCCAGTACTTGTTCCTGGAATTCAGCCTGCAAGCTGCGGTCGGTAAATTGAGTCCGTAAGATTCCCGGGCTCAGACGTACAGAATTCAATTTTGCCGGGCAACCCGTTTCTCGCGAGAATGAAAGGCGCATTGATGAACAAGCTGCTGCTGACCCTCGGCATGGTCGCGATTTGGACAATCGAAGTCAGCCTGTGGGCTGCCGACAACACGCCGCCGGATGGTTTTACCTCGCTGTTCAACGGCCAGGATTTTACCGGCTGGAAGGTGCCCGAGGGCGACAACGGGCATTGGAAAGTGGTGGACGGGGTGATCGACTATGATGCCCTCAGCGAGGCCAAGGGCGACAAGAGCCTGTACACCGAGCGCGAGTTCGGCGACTTTGTGCTGCACGTGGATTGGCGGATCAAGGAGACGCCGTTTGTGAATCCGAACGTGCGCTACATCCTGCCGGACGGCACGCACGCACGCGACATCGCGGGCAAAGAGTTGAAGCTGTCCCTGCCCGATTCGGATTCCGGGATTTTCCTGCGGGGCTCCGGCCGGAATCAAGTGAACATTTGGTGCTGGCCGATCGGATCGGGCGAGTTTTACGGCTATCGAATGGACGCCAAAATGCCGCCCGAGGTCCGTGCCGCCGTCACCCCCCGCACCCAGGCGGACAACCCGGTGGGCGAGTGGAATCACTTCGAGATCGCGATGCGCGGCGACCATGTCAGCGTGGTGCTGAACGGCAAGACGGTAATCCCCGACGCCCAGCTGCCGGGCATCGACCCGCGCGGCGCGCTGGCGCTGCAGCACCACGGCGGCCAACGCGATGGGCAGTGGGCCGGCCCGCCCAGCTTGCTGCAGTTCAAGAACATTTACATCCAGGAGTTGACTGACCGCTAAACAAGGCGGCCTTCGGCGGCAACCCAACGGAGATGGGGATTTGGCCCCAACGAATGAAGGCGTCAACGAATCAAGACGGCACATTCGTTGATTCCTTCATTCGTTGGGGGAAAATCCGCGCACATGACCATGAATCCCCTGGAACCCTGATGCTACCCAACCACAAAACCAAAATCGTCGGCACCATCGGACCGGCTTCGGAAACGCCGGAGATGCTGGAACGCCTCATTCGCGCGGGCCTGAACGTCGCACGGCTCAACTTCTCGCACGGCGACTTCACGGGTCACGCCGAGCACATCGCGCGGATCCGGGCGGCCGAGCATGCCACGGGCCGGCGCGTCGCCATCATGGCCGACCTGCCCGGCCCCAAGATGCGCGTCGGCAAGATCGAGCCGGAGCCGATCCAGCTGCTCGCCGGCGACGCTTTTACGCTGACCGGCGAGGACATCGTCGGCAACGCCCAGCGGGTTTCGATGAGCTTCCCGCGATTGCCCCAGGTCGTCAGGCCGGGCAACCGGCTGTTCTTGAACGACGGTCTGGTGCAACTGGTCGTCGAACGCGTGGCGGGCAACGATGTCCACTGCAAAGTCGCGGTCGGCGGCGAGCTCCGTTCCAAGAAGGGTCTCAACCTTCCGGGAATCAACCTCGGCATCAGCGCGTTCACCGACCACGACCGCGCCTGCCTGGAGTTTGCCCTCCAGCACGGTGTGGACGCAGTGAGCCAGTCTTTCGTGGAAACGGCGGCGGACATGGAAGCCGTGCGCGCCGCCGCCAAGGCCCTTGGCAAACAGCCCTTCCTCATCGCCAAGATCGAGCGTTCGGACGCGCTCCTGCACTTTGACGAAATCCTGAAGGCCGCGGACGGCATCATGGTGGCGCGCGGCGATCTGGGTGTGGAAGTGCCGATCGAGGAAATAGCGATTCTGCAGAAGCAGCTCATCGCCAAGGCCAGCCTTGTGGGCAAGCCGGTGATCACGGCCACGCAGATGCTCGAATCGATGGTGTCCAGCCGGCTGCCCACGCGCGCCGAGGCCACGGACGTGGCCAACGCCATCCTGGACGGCACCGACGGCATCATGCTCTCGGGCGAGTCGGCCATGGGCAAGTATCCCGAGGAAGCCGTGACCATGCTGGCCAGAATCGCCGCCTTTACGGAGACGCATCGGCCGCCCACACGGCTGAACGAACTGCACGCACTGGCCAGCCAGCACTTGCCGGCCACCGCCGCCGAAGCGATCGCTGCGGTGGTGGAACATGCACTGGAGACGGTGCCGTGCGCCGCTGTGTTTGTGCCCACCCGGACGGGCACCACCGCGCGGATGATCTCGCGCTTCAATCCGGCCGTGTGGATCGTCGCCCTCAGCCCCGAGGCGGCCGTCTGCCAGGGGTTGGCGTTTTCCTACGGCGTGCATGCGGAACCGCTTGCCGAGGATCCGGAGACCTGGCGCGACTTCGCCCGGAACTGGCTCCGGGAACATCCGTTGCCCGGCGCCGTGGCCATGCTGGTGGCCGGCCCGTCCCCGCGCAATCCGGACGCCGACTACCGCATCGAGTTCATGCGGATGGGCGAGAAGCTGGAGACCCCCTGACGCGGCCGGCGACCGCGGCTGACGTGGCTTGCCGGCAAGGGCCTCAGGCCAGGGATATGCACGGCCAGTTAGCACCGTTCGAGAATTACCGTCCGGTTTCTCCGTGGCGTAAGCTTCCAGCTTGCGTGAGATCATGGCATCGCAAGCTGGAAGCTTACGCCACTTGTTTCTCGGACGGTGCTTCGCCGAAGGTCCTCGCCGGCAAGGTTGTTGCGGGATCTGGACTTGTTGGCGAGCGATGGCCGGTTTGGTAAGCTGTCGGCAGACGCAGAATGGCGCAACCTGCTCCGGGAAGCCATGTCTGCTGCGCCCTGAATCAAAGCGTGGGGGATAGCCTCGATGAAATCGTTTCCTTGCCACTGGATGCTGTTCGCGTTGTTGATGGCCGCTGTTGCTGTTGCGGGCGAGCCGGCGCCGCAGGCCCGGCTCTGGATCGGAGCGGCCACGGCCGACATCACGCCCGACCGGCCCGTGCCCCTGACCGGCTATCAAGCCGTGCGTGTCTCCCGCGGCGTCCTCAGCCGCTGCACGGCCAACGTCCTGGCCCTGGAATCGCGGCAGGGGGATCAGGTACTCGACCAGGCGATCCTGGTTTCCTGCGACTTATGCGTCATTCGTCCGGGGATCCAAGAGGCGTTTCGCAAGCACGTCGCCGGCCGCCTGCCGCAGTTCGACATCAACAAACTCTTTCTGGCTGCGACCCATACCCATACGGCCCCGGAGATCCTGCAGGAGCGGTATGACGAGAAGGACTACGGCGACGCCATGCAGCCGAAGGAGTATGTGCCGTTCATGTACGAGCGGATGGCCCAAGCGGTCGTGCAGGCGTGGGAGAGCCGGGCGGTCGGCGGCGTCGCCTGGGGGCTGGGACACGCCGTCGTTGGCCGCAATCGCCGGGCGGTGTACGCCGACGGTTCGGGCCGGATGTACGGCAACACCAACGACCCGCAGTTCCGCGGGATCGAGGGCTATGAGGACCACGCCGTCGACGTGCTTTGCTGCTACGACGCGCAACAGCGGCTCAAGGCGGCCGCCATCGCGCTGGCCTGTCCGTCGCAATCCGTGGGCGGCGACAATCTGAGCGCCGACTTCTGGCACGACGTGCGCCGGTTGCTGCAGGAGCGGCACGGCGCCGAACTGCACGTATTGGGATTCTGCGCCCCGGCCGGAGACCAGGCTCCGAACCTCCTCTACCGCAAGTCGGCCGAGGGGCGCATGGAGCAGTTCCGCGGCCTCACCCAGACTCAGGAACTGGGGCGCCGCATCGCCGACGCCTTTGACGACGTGGCCCAGGTCGTGTCCAAGGAGATCCGCACCGAGGTGCCGCTGGTACACGTCGTTCGTCAGATCGACATCCCGGCCCGCCTGATCAGCGATGCCGAGTACGCCAAGTCCAAGGAGCAGTGCGCAGTGATCGACGCCAAACCGGTGCGGGACAAGACCGACGCGTGGTACCGGCATTTCCATGGGCTGGTGGTCGAACGCTACGAGGCCCAGCAGAAGGCGCCCCCGGTCTTTCCGATGGAGCTGCACGTGCTGCGGCTGGGCGACCTGGCGATTGCGACCAATCCCTTCGAGCTGTACCTCGACTACGGCGTGCAGATTCAGGCCCGCAGTCCCGCCCCGCAGACGATGCTGATCCAATTGGCCACCAGCGGCCGGCAGCACGCCTACTATCTGCCGACCCCGCGCGCGGTTCTCGCCGGGGGCTATAGCGCCGAGGCCACGCACAACATCGTCGGGCCGGAGGGCGGCCAGGCGCTGGTCGACCGCACCGTCCAGGAGATCCACGGACTATGGAGTGTGCCGGTGGCGAAGCCGTGATCCGGATTGTTGCTCGTAGATAAGGGTCGAACCATGCCAAAACTCACATGCCTTTGTCTCTCTGCCCTGACCTTCGCAACCTGGCTGCTGCCTGTCTCGGATACAGGCTTGCTCGCGGCAGGATTTCGGCTGGCGACCGACGGCCAGCCGCAGATGACCATCGTGCTGGCCGAGGGCGCGATTCCCGCCGAACGCACGGCCGCCACGGAGTTGGCGGACTACCTGGCCAAGGTCACCGGCGGGACGTTCGCGGTCGTCGGCGAGGCGGCCGCTCCGGCGGGACCGTGCTGCTACGTCGGGCCCACAGCGTTTGCCCGCAAACAGGGATTGGATTCGGCGACTTGGGGTCCCGAACGTTGGGCGCTGCGCAGCGTCGGGGCGGATCTGGTGCTCGTCGGAGGCCGCCCGCGCGGGACCTTGTACGCGGTCTACCGGTTCCTCGAAGACCAGATCGGAGTGCGCTGGTGGAACGCCTTCGAGGAGCACGTGCCCCAGCGGCCCACGCTGGAAATTCCCGCCCTGGACCGGCAAGGCGAGCCGAAGTTCCGCTACCGCGACATCTATCTCCTGTATGCCCCCGACGGGCGCTTCGCCGCCCGCAATCGGCTGAACGGGCAGGGATTCGGGGGCCTGAACGCGGCGTTGGGCGGCGGCGTCTATTACGGCCCGCCGAACGGCGTGCATACTTTCTATTTCTACATTCCGCCCAAGGACTACTTCGAAAAACATCCCGAGTGGTTTTCGCTGGTCGGCGGCAAGCGGACGACCGACGGGGCGCAACTCTGCCTGACCAACCCGGACCTGCGGGCCGCCGTGGTGGAGAAGCTGCGGGGCTACATCGAGCAATCCCGGGCCGAAGCCCAACAGGCCGGCCGGGCGCCCCCGCTGGATTTCGACATTTCCCAGAACGACTGGGGCGGCATGTGCCAGTGCGAAACCTGCCAGGCCATTGCCAAGCGTGAAGGCTCGGAATCGGGGCCGCTGGTGGACTTTTTGAACCACGTCGCCGATGCCGTGCGCGACAAGTACCCGGAGGTGCGGGTCAACACGTTGGCCTATCAGATGACCGAGGATCCGCCGCAGACGCTCCGGCCGCGCGACAACGTGCTCGCGCGGCTGTGCGACACGAACGCCAATCTGCTGCGCCCGATTACCCATGCGGACAACCGCAAGTTCGCCGAGCGATTGGCCACCTGGGGCCGGATTTCGAAGCAGTTGCGGATCTGGGATTACGCGGTCACCTACACGCCGCACCCCGGCCTGCCGCTGCCCACCGTCCACACCTACGCGCCCGACTACCGCTACTTCGCACAGCACAATGTCGAGGGCGTATTCACAGAACACGAGCACGCGATCCTGGCCGACTTGCGCGACCTGAAGATCTGGATGATGATCAAGCTGCTGGAGGACCCGTACCGTGACGACGCGGCCTTGTTGGCGGACTTCACCGACGGGTTCTACGGCCCCGCCGGCCCGATCGTCCGCCGCTACCTGGCCGACTTGCAGAGGACCGCCGAGTCGGCCAGCGCCAACGTGAACTGGTTCCCGCCGCTGTCGCAGTACACCTATCTGACGGTGGACTTCCTGGGCCGCGCCCAGGCCACTTTCGACGAGGCCGAAGCGGCCGTCCGCGCGGATCCCGTGTTACTGCGCCGCGTGCGTCACGCCAGGCTGCCGGTGGACCGCGCCTGCCTGGTCCTCTGGCCCAAGCTGATGCGCCAATGGACGGCCGCCGACGGGCAACCGGAAAAGATTCCCCTGGACCGCGGGGCGATTGCGTCCCGCGTCCGCGAGACATGGCTGACGCAGATCGACCTGCGATTCCCGGAGTCGCAGCGGGCGGCTCCCCGGGCCGAGGCCGACGCGGAATTGACGCCGCTATTGGCTCGGCCGGCAGTGGTTCCGTTGCCCGGGCAGTTCCGCAGCCTGCCACCCAAGGACGTGTTCGACTTCACGGCCGAGCAGTCATCCAACTACCAAGACCGAGCCAAACGTGTCCCGGACGCCGAGGCGGACTCGGGCATCACCACCCGGTTGGAACTTACCGACGAGGACATGAAGAAGTACAAACTGCCCATGGGCTGGGGGGCCTATGCGCCGGCGGACAAGAAGTTCCTGGGTTCCGCCACGATTCGGCCGGAGGCGGTCCCCGGACCGGGCTACCACTGGTACAAGCTGCCGCCGGTCGCCGTTCCACCGTCCACGTACGTCTATTTCTTCTGGAGTTGGATCGTTCAGTTCCCGATCGAATTGGCGGGCGATCCCTCACGCCCGGAGGAGAAGTTCGAGGTCTGGGCCCACATCAAGTTCGAGGGTCCGGGCTTCCCGCATGGCAAACCGGATCAGAAGAACGCGATTTGCGTCGAGCGCGTGATCGTGGTGCGTGGTTCGACGTGACCTGTGAACCGTTACTTCAACACGAAAGGGCTGACATGTGGTGCATGGCCTGAGCCCCCTTTGTGAACCCTTGATCGGACGCCGAGGCGAATCCATGCGACCTGGAATTGAAAAGAAATCGAGATTCGCCCAGAATACGGCATGGGCAAGACAAACCCTTCATCCATCCCCAGGGATTATCTGGACCGCGACATCAAGTTGTTGTGGGGGCTCAGCGCCGCGCGTTGTGCCGTGTGCCGAACCGGTTTGGTTGCGGAAGGCACGCCCACCGACCGCCAGGTTGTGGTCGGCAAAATGGGACACATCTACGCCCACAGTCCTGGTGGCCCTCGCCCCGATGCAACGAAGTCGCCGGAGTTTCTACGGTCATACGAGAACCTGATTCTTGTCTGCGGTACGCATCATGACGTGATCGACGGACAACGATCGACCTACACCGTGGAGGAATTGCTGCGAATCAAGCAAGAGCACGAAACGTGGGTCTATTCGCGGCTGGAACAGGCGACACCCGATGTCGGCTTTGCTGAACTCGAAGTCGTTTGTTCAGGCCTGCTGGCACCGCCGGAGATGCCCACCGAGCCACACCTCCCAACTCCCCCGACGGAAAAGCTGCGCAAGAACGGCCTCACGCGGGAAGTTCATCGCCGGCTGCAAGTCGGATTGGCGATGTTCCGCGAGGTGGAGAAGTTCGTCGAGAGTGTGGTTCGGGTTGACGACCGCTTTCCTGAGCGACTACGCGCCGGTTTTCTGACTCAGTACGTTCGGCACCGACAACACGGCTTGGACGGCGACGCGCTGTTCTTAGCTCTCCACGATTTCGCCAGCGGCGGGAGCAACACTTTCGAACGTCAGGCGGCGGGATTGGCAGTCCTCTGTTACCTGTTCCAGAAGTGCGAGGTGTTTGAACCATGATCTTGCCCACCAAACACATCCAGCCGCACGACTCGCTGATCGGCCTTGGCGGTCAGTTGCTGACTTACCTGGAAACGGGGAAGACGATCACCGAACTGTGGGACGACATGCGCGACGTTCCCGGCATCGCCTCCTTCGAACGGTTCGCGTTGGGGCTGGATCTGTTGTACGCCCTCGGCTTAGTCGAAATGGATCGCGGACTGTTGAAGCGGGTGCAGCCATGATTCGAGCGGTTCGAGGCAACTACGACTCGTTTCGGGCGGTGACGTTTCAGCCCGGCTTCAACGTCATTCTGGCCGACAAGACCGACAAATCGACGCGGAAAGATTCGCGGAACGGGGTCGGCAAGTCATTGCTGCTGGAGATCATTCACTTTTGTCTTGGAGGCCAGAAAGGCACAAGCCTCAAGAAACCAACGTTGAAATCCTCGGTGTTCACCTTGGACTTGCGGCTGGCAGGTCACGAGTTCTCGGCCACGCGCGCCTTGGATCATCCTGGACGTATTCTGCTGAGTGGTGATCTGGCCTTCGTGCCGCCGGAGATCGAAGCAGTCGCCGAAGCTGAAGGGATTTCCATTCGGGATTCAGCTTGGACAAGGCTCCTTGGGCAGCTCGCGTTCAACCTGCCGCTCGCCGATGGCGACGAGCCGTTTACCCCCAGGTTTCGTAGCCTGTTCCCCTTCTTCGCGCGAAGCGGATGCGAGGCATTCGCTGACGCTTTTCGCCACCACCGTCACACGAAGGTCGGAGAGCAGCAGATTTCCAACGCCTTTCTGCTCGACCTCGGCTGGAAGTATGCGCGGCAGTGGCAACTGCTCCGCGAGCGACAGATTCTGCTGAAGGCGTACAAGTCGGCTTCGGAAGCCGGTGTGGCTCGTGCCTTCACAGGATCGCTCGGAGAACTCGAAGCCGAACGAGTCCGAGTCGAACAGACCGCGCACGCGACAGCGGAGAACCTTGCGCGGTTTCGAGTGCATCCGGAATACGAGCGGATCGAAGCAGAGGCATCCGATCTGACGTCCCGAATTCACGCGATGACCAACGACAATGTCTCCGCAGGACGTCTTCTCAGGCAGTACGAGCGCAGCATTGCCGAAGAAGGCTTGGAGCCGGCCCGCTCCGGCAACGCGGAAGCGTTGGAGCGTGTCTACGCCGAGGCCGGTGTAGCGTTGCCCGGCTTGGTGAAGAAACGCATCGAGGACGTTCGGGACTTCCATCAGGCATTGGTCACTGGCAGACGATCGTTTCTGGCGGGCGAAATCGGACGTCTCAAACGGGAAATTGGCCAACGCAGGGCGGAGGTTGCCACGCTCGACGCTCAGCGTGCCCAACGCCTGGAGATTCTGCAGACGCACGGCGCTCTGGCGGAGTACTCCCGGCTGCAGGCTCTGCACCAAGATACGGTCTCTCGCTTGGCCGACATCCGGCGGCAGATCAAGGAGCTGCGTGACCTGGAAGAGGGCAAGAGCCAACTGAAGATCGAGCTGGAAACCCTGCGGCAAACGACCCGCCGCGACTTGGACGAGCGAACGGCTGCGAGCGAACGAGCCATCGCCCTGTTCAACGAGAACTCGCAGGCGCTGTACGACGCCCCCGGAAACCTGATCATCAACGTCGAAAAGAACGGTTATCAATTCGCCGTCGAGATCGAACGGGCGGGAGCGACGGGCATCGAGAACATGAAGGTCTTCTGCTACGACCTGATGCTGATCCAGCTGTGGTCAGCACGTCCCCAGACTCCGGGACTGCTGATTCACGACAGCCCACTCTTCCACGGCGTCGATGAGCGGCAGCGGGCGTTGGCATGGGCGCGGGCCTGCTCGGAATCCGAACGCTTGGGATTCCAGTACATCTGCATGGTCAATTCCGACGAAATCCCGCCCGCCTCCGTGATGGGCGGCTTCGATCTCAGCCGTCCCGAATACCAGCGCATCGTCCTCACCGACCGCCCCGACGGCTGCCTGCTGGGCTTTCGGTTTTGACACGCTGGGTGATTCCTCGCTCCCTCGCCCGGAAGTGCTTCGGTCTCGATGACTGCCTCAAATATGAGGCGACAGGAAAGAGGATCAGGATGGCAGCGGCAGCTCGTAGCGCAAACCGGAGGTCGGGTTGTGCCGACACCATTCGGACGCGGCTAGGGAACTGCGTACGAGAGCTTCCCGAAGATGCGGTGCGTCCCGGCCTTTCAGGCTGTTCAGCAGCGTGAGGTGTGGCCGCGGGAGCGAACTCACAACGGTCTGCCTTTGCCGGTCGAAGCCCCCGCGTTCCACAAATTCAACGGCCAGCCGAAGGGCTGTCGCGGTCAGATCTTGCCAAGCTTCCAAGCGGCCGGATTCCGCGCCGATCTGCGAATTGCCAACCAGAATTTCGCCGGAGTCTGCCAGAAAGAGGAGGAACTGCGCGCGGACAGAGGTGTCGCCGGGATGCGTCTGCAGCCATTGCGAGGTCTGTTCCGCCGCCGCCTTCCGCAGCTCAGCGAACTCGCCGGGAAACTGCAACAGGAACGCCAGGAACTGCGTGCGGACGTAGGTGTCGTCGGGATGCGTCTGAAGCCATTGCGCTGTCTGCTCCGCCGCCGTCTTCCGCTGCTCGGTGAACTCGCCGGGAAGCTGCAACAGGAACTTGAGGGACTGTGCGCGGACAGAGGTGTCGTCGGGATGCGTCTGGAGCCATTGCGTTGTCTGCTCCGCCGCCGCC
>CAZXYZ010000002.1:164078-240777 GCA_964645045.1 uncultured Pirellulaceae bacterium
GTGTCGTCGGGATGCGTCTGGAGCCATTGCGTTGTCTGCTCCGCCGCCGCCCTTCGCTGCTCGGCGAACTTGCCGGGAAGCTGCGACAGGAAGGCGAGGAACTGCGTGCGGACGGAGCTGTCATCGGGATGCCTGTCCAACCAAGTTTGGATCTGCGCGAAGCGGGACGTCATCTCGTGTTGTGGAGCGGAAGCCAACAGATGAGTCAGCAGCGAACTATCGAGATTCCAAGACACCTTGCCGTCGAGACTCTCCAGGAGTCGATCCACGAAGGCACGCTTCAGCTCCGGGGCGTACTCCAGTCGTCCCGCGAACTTCGTGGCACGCTGTGGAGCAAGAGAAAAGTCGGCGGACTTGATGAGGGCGAGAAGAGAAAGCTCTTCAGGGAACTGCCGTCTGGGTTCGTCAGAGAGGAACCAGAGTGCCAACGCCGCGACCCATCCATCCGGCACCGGCAATGCGCGCCGGAGGAACTCCGGATGCAGCGCCAGCGCGTGAGTTTGGCCCCGGTTCATGCTCAAGACGGTCGAAAGATCCGAGAGATATCTTGTCGGAATCTGCCGCGAATGCCTCCAAGCATCGACGAGGCGAACGACGAATGGCGGCTTCCCCTGGAACTCTGAGGCTTTACCATTCAGAGCCGACGCCAGACGGGCAGCCACGCGTGCGACGTCACGAATCGTCTCGCCGCAGCACACCGATGCTTGCAGGACGAACTCATCAACATCGCACCAGGATAGGGGCCTCCGTTCCCACGCCCGTCGCGCGATCTGTGTGTGGGCCGCGGAAATCGGTACTCCATGATAATTCCAGCAGGGTTTTGAACGTCGGCCAAATCGAAAGATGTGCCAGCCCTGTTGATGTCTCAGTCGCGCCAGTTCCGTATTGAGATCAGCGGCTCCCCCAACACCGCCACTTAGCTGAAGGGCCTCGCGCAGCAGAGGCTCTGGGCATCGTTCATAGACACGCGAGAAGAAGCAGACGAAGACATAGGCTCGCACCTGCCAGGGCAACGACTCGAACGTGTGGAAGCCGGCGAAATCCCGTCCGTTCGCGAGCGTGATCCAGAGACGGTCAATGATCTCGTCGAAGGCGACTCCGGCCGCCAATTCCATGGTGAGCACGAGGAAGTCTTCTTCGGAATCGTCGTCGAACTGGCGTTTCGATCCGAACAAGTGCGCCAATTGCGTTCGCTCGGCGCGGCTTGGCGGTGCGATCGAGAACTCACGATGATGCAACGACCGAAGCGAGTGTTTGTGCTCGTCGAAAAGAAACTGCGGCGTGGCGGATAAAAGTCCGACGCGCAGACTGGGGCGGTTCAGTCGCTTGAAGACCTCGAACCAGCCGGATTCGGCATATAGCGGGTCGTCCAGCAAGAGCACGACCGGTCGCCCCGCCGCTTGCAGACGAGTCAGCGCTTCCACGTATTCATCAGGATCGCCCGCCGGTTCCCGCCATCCCGCACCCGCATCTGCGACCAAAATCTGGCCATCGTCGACGAGTCGTGCGGCGACGCGTCGCACAAGGGTCGTCTTGCCGGATCCCGGTGGCCCTACCACGAACAGTGCGGGCAATCGGCCGGAATGACGCTGGATTGGTTTGATGAGATGCTCGAGGACGGCATTCTCAAGGTCAACGGTCTGCTCACGTTCCAGGAACTTGATTTCCGGGTCCTGGCCGTGGACGACGTCGCTCCATTCCGGGGCGCGGGCCATGTAAAGCTGGCGTTGTAGCTCGCGTTGTTCGGACAGGAACGTGCGGTCCACGACCTGGAACGGCGCCTCACGGCCGCCGCTCGGACGATAGACATCCAGCGCGGCCACCACGTCGGCGCGTTCTAGACGCCGAGGTGTCCGCTGGATTGGCGCTGGCTCGCGGTCGCTGGCCGGGTCGAACTCGATCAGGCTGTCATGCACCAAGCGGCGGAGACGGCCAAGAGACTCGGTCTGCCGCAGCGCGTCGATTACCGCACGTTCCAGCAACAGACGAAGAGCCTCGCGTTCCGCAAACAAACGCGGTCCTGCGGTTTCTCGATCGACGACATCCGGCGGCAGATACAGGACGTCCGTACGTTCCCAGATGACGCCAAACAACGCCGCGTGGCCGAACGCCATGGCGTCAGCGTCCCATTCCGCCCGATCCGATTGCGCGCCGGCCGGTTGGCTGAGCGTTTCCACGAAGTGCTTCTGGACGGCTGCACGTTCGTCCTTCGGCAGTTCGCGAAGCCCCGTCCCACCTGTCGGAAATCGGGTGTCCGAGCAGATCAGTCGAAAACATATGCCTTCGCGCTGGTCATTCGGAGTCCAAAGCCATTTGGGCGCAAAACCCAGAAGCACCTTCGCCAGCGAGGCCGGCTGGCCGATCGAGGAATCGCGTTTGCATTGTGTGAAACGAACGCCGCCGCCCGCACACACCTCGTCCAGGTCTTCGCCCCAGTCATAGCGCAGCCTTTCCGGCCAATCGCTCAGCCCCAACAACGGACTTCGTACGTGCATGGCAGCCAGTCGCGCTGCCGCATAGGCCGCCTGGTAATTGTAGCCGCCGACGCTGACGCGTCCCTGCCGCGTGCTCGCCAGACGTTGCAGTGCATCTTCCGAAACGAGGAACGGGGAGCACATGGGACAACTCAGTTCGAGGGGCCAAAATCTTCGCTTGCTGGTTCAACAACCACGCAAAGATATACGATACAATCGGGCGCGGGGGTCGCAAGTCCGAGAGAGTGGAAGACGCACCCGCAAAACGGAGTGCGACTTGATTGTAGGTTGTTGCGTGATCTCACTTGTTGGCGAGGAATGGCCGGTTTGGTAAGCTGTCGGCAGATGCAGCATTGCGCAAACTGCTCCGGGAAGCAATGTCTGCTGCGTCCTGAATCACGGCGTGGGGGATACCTCAACACGAAAGGGCTGATCTGATGACGCGACAACAACGAGCGACTCGCCGCCAGTTCTTGGGAGCCACGGCGGCGACGGCGGGTGGGATCTTCTTGTCTGGCGCGGTGGGTCGGGGCGCCGACGCCGCGGCGGCCGGGGCCATCGCCGGTGAGACGGACCACTTCTGGTACCGTGCCCAGCCGGCAGGGAAGTACATTGACTCGCAGCGCGACAACAGGGCGTTTGCGTACGCCAATGGGACGATCTTTCTGTCGGAAGACAACGGGCACAGCTGGCCGCACAGTACCGCGTTTCCCGACGCCCCGCTGATCACGTTCAGCCACATACTGAAGAACGGAAACGTTCTGTTCGCCACAGGCGCAAAGCTGTACCTCAGCACCGACAACCTGAAGACTTACCAGCCGATTACGGTCAAGGCGCAGGACGGCTCGGATTACGTCCCGCACACACCCAAGAACCCGGAGCTTCCGGGCTGGTACTTCCATACGCTGCCAGGCGTGATTTCGTGGGACATCAACGGGGCGGAGATGATGGTCTGGGGCAATTACTGCAACGTCGTTGGCGGTGCGACCCCGGTCAACATCTACTACTCGACCGACAGCGGACGCACGGTGAAGATCGCCTATTCCTTTGGACAGAATCCTTTTTTTAGCGATAACGGATCGGGCGGTGGCGGCCGGGGCGGGACGCTGCTGGGCGATCCCCAGAACCCGGTTCTGGCCCGCCATGTACACGCGGTGGCATACAACCCCGCCGAGAATGCGTTCTATGCCTGCACGGGCGATGGAACTCGCGGCTTCGGGCACGAATGCCACTGGCTGCGCGGCACTTACGACGCGCAGCAAGACCAGTGGAGTTGGAAGGTCCTGGTCTCGGACGTTTCCAACTCGCGGTACAAGTGCGGCGGGATCAACTTCGTGGACGGGAAGGTCTACTGGATCAGCGACTCGAACGGACCCCAGCCGTACGATCGCGGCATCTTCTGCTGTGATCCCGCGGACCTGACCGATCTCAAGAAGCACACGCTGCTGTTCAATCCGGAGGTCGAATCCGGAAACATGCTCATGCAGGACGGAGTGATCCTGGCCTCGCATTGTGCCCCCGCCTCGCCACTGGGCACGGGCTTCATCGTTTCCACAGACATGGGAAAGACGTGGGCCCAATACGATCTGAAAGAGTTCGGCAAGCGATCGCCCACCCGCTTCCATGAGAAGAACGGTGAAGGCTGGTTCCGGATCGACTTGAGATCGGGATGGGTCCAGCAGGCGGACGTGGTCTTCATCAAGCCCAAGCCGGCGCCCGCAGGGGCCAATCAGTGAAGACCACGTATTGCCAAATTCCATCACCGGTACACGTGCGGCCCCCGCTGGAGTTCACGCTTTAGCGTGTGTCGTTCGGCGGGCGGGGCCTGCCGGACACGCTGAAGCGTGGACTCCAACAAGGCGCGATCGAGCTGCCACGCCGGGCAGCTTGGGCGACCATTAGCCGCGATACGATTGGGGATTGGCGCGAGCACTGTGACCGCACGACGAGCGGTTCTCATCACGGCGGCAATTTCATCTGGAACATCGCGGACGACGTACTGCGAGACGTTTATGTCCGCGGCAAGTACCGCGACGTGATCCTGCGCATGACGTTCCTGCGACGTCTCGACGCCGTGCTGGAGCCAACCAAACAGGCCGTGCTGGAAATGAAACTCGCGATTGACGGTGCCGCGCCAAAGGCCGTGCCGGGCTACTCCACCGATGTTTATACGCGTTTCGCCGCCGACTTCGTGCGCAGCCGACACGACCGCCAAGTCCTGGAGATCTACAAGGACAGTGCAGTGATATGGGACGTGGAGATTACATACCTCGTCTCCCGATCATCGTTGCTGCAGTTCAAGCTTATGTTACCGCAGGACGCGGGGCCACGCAACGTGATCCGTTGGCCGAGCACCGCCCTGCAGAGCCTTATTGAACGGCCGGCGGCGGAACGGGTTTGCCTCGCCGCTGGGCCAATCGCTCCGGCTCGGTGTACGTGCCGTAGAACGGAGCATTGGCATCCAGCCACAGGTAGATCCGCCGCAGGTCATCGTCGGGCAAACGAATTTGGGAACCGTGGTTGGCGTCGCCGAGCACTTGCGTCAGCGGGCTGGCGTCCGCGCCGCAGCGTCCCGGACGCGTGGTGGTCTCGTTCAACGAGGCCGCGCCCCATTCGTTCCAACGCACCTGCGGCTTCAGGTTCTGGTAGCTCTGCGAAAATTCGTCCTGCACTTGGCCAGTCAAGGCGATCCCGCTCTTTCCGGGACCGGTCTGCCCATCGTGGCAGCGCACACAGTGGCGATCGAGAACCGGCTGGACCAACAACGGATAGCTCAGCGGTCTTGTTCCCGCAGGCCCGGCGACGATGGCGGAGGGCGGGCGGCGCACGGCCCGCGACACACGACTGGCCACCACGGTCCCGGGCCGCTCGTGGCAGCCCACGCAACCGCGTCTTTCACCGGGCTGCAGGTACGTCACGCTGCGCATCGTTTGCACGGCGCGGCCGTCCGCGTCTACGGCCTGGAAATAGAGCGGCTTCCGCGCGGGGGCACGGAAGTACGCCGAACCGTCTTCTTCGACCGGCACCGTGCCCAACAGCATGCGGGCGCTTTCCGCGTTCGCGTAACCCAGACGCGGCTGGTTGGCCACGTGCGTGTGGGTCTTCGGCAGAACTTGGAAGATCCGCAGCTGTTTGACCGCCCGCCCGGCGGGCAGCGGGAAGAAGCTCTGCTGGACGTCACTCAGGAGGAATTCGCCTTCGCCGGACAGCTCGTCCGCTTGTGGGCTGACCTGGCGCGGCGGTGACGGACGCGGTTCCAGAGGAATGGGATACATGCACGAGGCGTCGGCGTCGCGGTACAGCAGCTCAAGATTGCCGAAACGGTCGAAGTAGTACAGCCCCGTGCGGGTGTCGCGTTTCTCGCCGGAACTCATGCCCGGCAGAGTCTCGAAACTGTACGCGACCAGGAAGTAATTCTCCGACAGCGGCCAGGGGCCGTGGAAATAGCTCGTCGGCCAGCCGTTGGCTTCCGGGTACGTCACCTCAGGCGTCAAGGGGGCGACGGCGTCGAACGAATCTTCCCCCGAGCCCCGCTCCAAGGCGATCCGCTTAGGATCCACGATCACCAGCGAACCGCCCACGTCGGCATGATGCGCGCCGGCGACGAACAGGATCTTGTCCGATCCGGGAATGGCATGGGGCTGGAAGCAGGCGTTGATCCGCATGGTGTAATTGCCGAACAAGACGGCCGGATTGGAACCGTCGGGGTGCGTCGTCCACAGGCCGTGAAAGTTGGCGGCGGAACGGTCCACGTAGTCCCACCGCGAGTAGACAATCCGCCCGTCGTTCAGCACCGCCGGATGCCATTCGTTCGTCTCGTGCCACGACAGCGTCCGCACGCCGCTGCCGTCGGCGTTCATGCGGTGCAGCGTGTAGGCCGGCAACGGTTCCCACGGATTGTGGCAACGACCAAAACCGCCCCGCCGCGTGGACATGAACGCCAGGCCGCCGTCGGGCAGGGGGCAGGGGTCGAAGTCGTCATCCGGCCCCTCGGTCAACGCCCGCAGATTGCTCCCGTCGGCGTTCACCGCATAGACGTGAAAACAGCGCCGCTGCAGCGAGTAGAAGTCGGGCTTCTCCGCGGCTCGTTCGGCAAAGGCGAAGTAAACCGTGCAGGCGTCGTGACTGAGCGCCAGCGTCGTGTAGTTGCCGCGTGGCAGCCGGCCTGCGATCAAGTCGCGGGTCTTGAGCGACCGGCCCGGATTGTCCAAGACGAACACCCCGCCGCCCGACACGTCGCCGTAGTCGTAGAAATAGCCGAGATACTCGTGCAACATTTGTGAGACGAACCGATGGCGTTTCATGAATACCAGCGGTCTGCCGGCCAGCAGCGGATTCTTCAGGGCCAAGTTCCGCGTGGCCCACCGCAGCTGGGTGTAGAGTGCGGAACGCTGCTCGGAGGCCAATTCGTCCACGTCGGCGACGGCGTCGCGCAGGTCGCACAAAGCAGCTGCTTCCGGTTCCAGTTCCGTTTCCGACAACGCTCGTTCCAAATCCGCCAGCAAACGCTCCCCGCGCTGCAATGCCTCACGAACTGCCTGGGGCGAGTCCGTCGTGCGTTTCCAGCGCCGCTCCTGAGCCGCCCAATCCGCCTCGACTTGGCGGGCCAGAGAATCGTCGGCGCAAGAATTCGGCGTCCCGGCGGGCAAGCGGCTGCTGAGCAAGCCAAAGCAGATCAGTGCCACTACACTCAGCTTGCGGTGGAGTCCGGCGCTGGATTCGTCGGTTGTCATGAGGCTTGGGCTCCACTACTTCGCAGCCCATAACGCGATCATCGGAATGACTTCTTCGTGCGGTGTGACGCGGCCAGCCTGTGCGTCTTCCTCGCCTTGCTGGATGGCTGCCAGAACAGCGATCTCGTCGGCAATCTCCGGCAAAGACGGCGTCTCCGGCAGATGATGCATGGTTTCGCTCACAGACTCCCTGTTGGCCATAGTTGTGATCGTATCGCTAGATCAAGCGTTCCGCAAGAACGCGACCCGTTGCGAGCGAAGATTGCTCTTCGATGGTAGGGGGGTTGGAAAAGCTGCCCCTGGAAAGGTGTGATTTTCTGGGGAGACTGTAGCGTCGGGCCTTGTTGGAGTTCACGCTATAGCGTGCCAAGCGGGCGACGCCCGCCGACGAGACACGCTAAAGCGTGAACTCCAACAAGATTACTTGCCCCACGGCATGTGATTCAACTGTACGCAAGCCCGTCTAGCGTTTCACCGGTGCGGCCGCCGGCCCTGTGGGTTGGTTGAAACTGGCCGGCGAGGCGGTTTTGGCGTTCAGCAGCTGGCCGGCCTGAGAAGTGCCCGCCAGAAAATTGTCGATTTGCGAAGATTCCTTCAGCTGATCGAACTGCTTGGCCATAGCCAGCCGCAGCTTCTTTTCCTGGATGTCCCGGAACAGTTCGTCCTTGACTGCGTTAAAATCTTTGACGATCGGCTGCGTCCGGCCCGTACAACGCAGAATAATGTACTTGTCGCCCATCGCCACGATTCCGGACAACTCGCCCGCTTTCAGGCGGAACGCTTCTTTTTCCAGCAGCGGCTGACCGCTGTGCCGCCGTAATGGCGGGACTTGTCCGAAATTGGACCGCGAACTGGGTTCGATCGAGTACTGATTCGCCAGTTCGCCGAAGAACTGATCCGTGGGATTGTTGCGGGCCATGTCCCAGACCGTTTGCGCTTGGCGCTGGTTGCTCAGCACAATCGCCAGGACTTCGACTCGCTCGCCAAAATTGGACTCAAAACCCTTCTGCAAGTCCTCGTTGGTGACTTCGACGGTGTCCCCGACCAGTTTCTTCAGGGCCACCGACGGCCACACGGCGTCGCGAACGTACAACTCAACCGTCGTCCCATCGTTTTCGGTGACGCTCTTCAGCCAGGCTTCCACATCGGGGGAGCCGTCTTTTTTCAGAAAATTGTAAGCTTCCGCCGCACGCGACACTTCGCTGTCGATGTCTTGCTCGTTGACGGTCCTCGACGTGCGCCGCAGTTCCTGGATCAGCAGCAAGCGGTTGATTTCGCCCTCCAGCACCTCTTTGCCATGGCGCGTCAGGCACTCCTCGCCCAGTTGGGCCATGGTGATCGGCTGGTTGTTGACCAACGCCGCCGTGTTCGGATACTGTCGCTGCAAGTTGGCGTCCTTGAGGACGTTTACGATCTGGGCCTGTGACTGCAGCTGTTGGAACAATTCGGCCGATTCAACCCGCGCCTTGTGTTCTCCCAGCCGTTCCTTGAGTTGGGCCTCGATCTGCGGCAAATGCTCGCTGGAGATGTAGGTTTGCGGGATCTGCTTTTCGCAACGCAGGATCAGGTACTGGTTGCCCACGGGAATCACCGGCGAGATCTCGCCTTCCTTCAAACCAAAGGCGACTTGTTCCAGATGGGGATCGCCGACGTGCTTGCGGATGGGAGGAATGACGCCGTACGCGCTGGCGGTCGCCCGATCCTCTGAATGCTCTTTGGCCAGCTGAGCGAAACTTTCCGGATTCGCTTGGGCCGCCTTCAGCACCCAGTCGGCCTTTTGCCGGCTGGTGACGGCAATCAAGCGGGCCTTGACCTTCGGCCCGTACTCCGCTTCGAACGCCTGGCGAAAATCCTGCTGGGAAACCGTCGCCTTATTCGCCGCCAACCGCCGCAAAGCCAACGTCGGCCAAATGATGTCCTTGCGATACTGTTGCGCGTCGACGTTGCGTTCGCTTTCCAGCAGCGTCAGCCAGCGATCAACCGAGAGTCCGAACTTGGTGGCCACTTGCTGGATTTCGTCTTCGACGTCTTTCTGCGTAATCGTCACGCCGCGGGCCTGGCAAGCTTGCAGCAGGATCTGCTTGCTCAACATGCTTTCCAGGACATCGTTGGAGTAGCGCCGAACACATTCTTCGGCCAAGGTTTGCCGCGTGATTTGTTCGCCATTGACGACCGCCATTACCGGGGATCTAGCCGGCTCGGCCTGGGCGGCCGACGCCGCAGCCGGAGCCGCGGTGCGGGCGGGTGCCGGTGCGGCCTGCTGGGCGCTCGCGGATCGAGTGCCGATCGGATTGGCGCTGAGCAGGGCCAGCGTCAGCATCGAGACCAAGACGGGGGCAGTTAACCGAAGGGACGCGAAGTACGCGAAACCCGAGCGCGGCGTGCGGCCGCTAGCATCCTTGCCAGCCATGATCGCCTTCTCCATCTGGACGGGAGGAAATGGTTGTCCACCTGCGCGGGAAGTCCCCGAGCGTTGCGGGATGCGGGAGTATAAGCCGGTCCGTAGAAATGGGTCAAGAGAAATCGTGCGGTCAAACGCCGACGGAATCGCAGTCTGGGTAGTCTGGGTTCACTGCGGAGGGAGCATTGGGCAAGAAAACGGCCTTGATCGCTGCAAATCGCTGGCACCGTTTGAGAAATCAGTGAGCGGCAAGGCGCTAACCGCCGGTTCCTGATCGTCCGGATTGGTAGCAATACCGGCGGCCAGCGCCTTGCCGCTCACTTGGCACCTGACACTTTTCCCGAACGGTCCTTACCAGGCGCAACATTTCTATTAAGGCCGAATTCTCTGTCCTGCCTGGCCTTGAACTCTCGACTCTGAACTCTCGACTCCAGCCACCGGCGTCAACATGCCGATCCGCCACTGGAACTGGCCGTAAGCCTTGCCGGACTTGTCCTTGTCCCACATGCCCTGGAAGACAAACCGCAATTCGCCTGGATCGACCGTCAACGTCTGGTCGTGCCCGTCACGGACCAGTTCGCCGTGGCTGATGTTGTCGGTCCACGGCTCGACGCCGAGGGCCGGGCGAACGTTCGTCCAGCCGGCAAAGGGCCGCTCGGCCGTGTCGGCCAGGGGCGTCCACTGACCGTCCAGGTGGTCGGCAAGGTACGCCTTGTAGTACCGGCGGCCATTCTCCTCGATGATCGTCAGGTACTTGTCCAATCCCTTCAACCGGTACGTGTGACTCGCCTCGAAGATTTTGGCCTCGAGAGCCAGCTCGCAATGGTCGAAGCCCTTGGGAAAGTCCGCCAGGTTCGTCCACAGCCGCCACATCTTGCCATCCAGACTGGTCAGGAACAGATACGCGCGCTGGTCGTCGCAGATGATCCAGTAGTCCAGTCCTCCGGCCTTGCGAGGATCATCTTCTCCACCGTCGAGGATGGGCTTGGCCAGCGTCCACGAATGGGGATCTGCAATGTTGGTCGTCGTCGAGTAGGCAACCCACATTTTTTTTGCTCCCGGCACGCCCATCTGATAGATCAGGTACCACTGCTTGTGCGGCGTGAAGTAGAAAACCTGCGGGGCGCAGAAATAGTCGCTGTCGCTGACTTTCAAGATCGTGCGTGGTGCCTGATCGGCGTCTTCCCAGTTCGCGAACGAGCAGTACTCGATCGCCGATCTGCCAGGCAGCTTGACCGTCATAAAAACGTGCCATTGTCCGCCGTAGAAAACCAGGGTGGGGTCCTTCTGAGCCCGGCTGGGCTCCGTGCTGCGCGGCTCGGGTGCGATCAGCGGGGCGTTGTACTCCCACATCGCGGGAACGCGGAAATCGTCCGCTGCCGCTCGTTCGGAATTGGGCACCGGCGGCGACTCGGCCGATAGCGTCGCGCACACGCCAGGAAGAAATGCAATCAGAACGATCCCCACCGCGGTCCCGTTTGCCACGCGTTTCATGACGATTTCCCTTTATCCGCTACGATGGATTGGTTCCTTGTCGGCGAAGTCCGTGATACACTTGAACCGGCTCCGGGTTGGAAGCCCTGCGGCCGCGAGGGGCGTTGCCCACGCAGTTAACCAACGCCGCCTTCGACCGCAACCCAGTGAATTCAAAAACCTGAACAGGAGGAAACGGAGGGAGTTGAGGAAAGCCCTTTCTCCGTTGTCTCTGTTCCCACCTGTTCAAAATGCGCGCAGGAAGACAAGAAATCAGCAACTAGTAGTACGAATTTTTGCCCTACTCCGCCGCGTGCAGCATACCAGATCGGGACATGCGAACCAAGAAGCGGGCCGAAGCAAATCCAGCGGCGGCGGGCGGCACATTCCAAAAACTTCCACTCTCCGGGAGGCGACCATGAGCGGGAACACACCACGTCAGTTTGATCGGCGAACGATGTTGAAGGGGGCGGTGGCGTCCTCGGCGGCGATTCTGGGCGGATTGGCAACCACGCCGGCGGCGGCCCAACCGGCTGCTTCGCCCGCGTCATCCCCGGCCGCGGAGGCAACTGCCGCCGACCCGCTATTGATCCAGCGCGAGAACGCCCGGGAAGGCGCACTCGATTGGCAGCTGACCCGCGTGCGGCTGGACAAAGTCGGCGGTTTTCGCTCGCCTTGGATCGAGGGCTATTGCTCGCGCCAGAGCGTCCAGGCCGGCGAGGCCCTGGACATCATGGTCTCGACGGACCCGCCCGGCCGGTTCACGATCGAGATCTTTCGCACAGGCTACTACGGTGGTCGCGGCGCCCGGCTGATGACGACGTTGGGTCCGTTTGCGGGCCAGGCCCAACCGGTGCCGCCCATCGGCGGGAAACGACTTCGCGAATGCCGCTGGGAACCCGCGGCGCGATTGGTGATTCCCAAGGATTGGCCCAGCGGCGTGTATCTGGGCCGGCTGTCGCTGGTGCCCGACGAACAGACCGGCGGGTACTGGCAGAGCTATGTCGTGTTCATCGTCCGCGACAACCGGCCCGCGGATATCCTGTTCCAGTGTTCCGACAACACGTGGCAAGCGTACAATCGCTGGCCAGACAATTACTCGGTGTACACCGATCCCAAAGGCGGCCAGGGGCCCTGGTCCGATGTCAGCTTCGACCGTCCCTATGCCAAATACGCCCAGATCTACGAGAACCCGCAATCGCTCGGCTCGGGCGAATGGCTGTGCTTCGAGTTTCCGTTCGCGTACTGGTTGGAGCAGCACGGCTATGACGTGACCTATTGCAGCAACAGCGACATGCTGACTTCGGAGCACGGGCTGAAGTGCAAGGCATTTCTGAGCGTCGGTCACGACGAGTACTGGGACATCCGCGCCTATGAAAGCGTCGTGGCGATGCGGGACGCGGGCGTCAACGTGATGTTCTTTTCCGGCAACTCGGTGTGCTGGGTAACCCCACTGCGCGCCGGCAGCGACGGGCGGCCCAATCGGATCATGTTCCGCGGCGGCCCCTACGGCGGCAACTATGTGTACGCCGAGCAGCGGGAGAAAGAGCACGGTCCGTTTCCGCATCGCGGGCCGGACGAAGGGTACCTGATGGGTTCGCGCAACGTCGACCCGGTCAACGGCGGCGGCGATTGGATCGTCGCCCGGCCCGCTCACTGGATCTTCGAAGGCACCGGCGTGAAAAAAGGCGACCGTGTCCCCGGCTTGATCGGCTGGGAGTACCACGGCGACCCGCCCAAGGACTTGCCGGGGTTGGAAGTCGTGGCTGAGGGGACCGCACTGCAAGGCGGCGATAACCCGCAGCATTGGACGGCCACGATCTATCCGGGCCCCAAGGATAACTTCGTGTTCAACGCCTCGACGATTTTCTGGTGCCAGGACCTGTCCAGCCCGCCCGGGCACATGCTGCCCTGGTCGCACTGGAGCCGCCCCCACGGGCCGGACGCCCGCGTCCAGCGGATTACGCGGAACTTGTTGGCGCGCGCGGGCGCACAGCCGCATGGCGGGTGAGCCGGGGCCAGTTGGATTTCCTTACGGGCTCGGGGCTTTGCCGAACGACCACACGTGCGAGACCAGAACCTGTCGCTGAGCCGGCAGGACGGAGAACGTGAATCCAAGCGGTGGCACGAAGGAGATCCGCTGACCAACCGCACGAGATTCCCCTTCGTCTTCCGGGTTGACTTGCAGACGGCGCTCAATTTCTTGAATCGCCGCACGGACAAGTTCGTATTCGGAAGCGGTTCTTGTTTGGCGGATTCTGGATAGGTCGTCGAGGGTGGACCGGACCCAGAGCACGGAGAACATTATCGCAGTTTCTCCCAATGCTCCAGCACTTGCGGCGTCGTGTAGCGGTCGGATTCCTGAAGTCGCTGCCGCAATGCGTCTTCGCTCAGCGGGCACTCCAGCGGTTCCTGCGGTGCCGGCGTGAAGTAGCCCAGCACCTGGCCGTCTTCGTCGCAAAGCTCCAGCCACTGATTCAGGTTGCGGAGTTTGCCGCGTGTATCCGGGTTTACGATCACTTTTTCCATCGTGTAGTCCCTCTGATTTGGCGACGTGAGCATTATACGTTCTCCGCACATCGTTCGGCAACTCCCTCACTGATCGATCCGATACAGGTGCGTCTTGGTCCGGACGATCAGCGCGTCGCCGATCACGGCGGGCGATGCCATGCAGCCTGCGTCCAGCGGGCTGACAGCCAGCAGCCGGAATTCGCGGGGTTTGGCCTCGATCACGCGCGATTTGCTCTTTTCGTCAAACAACCAGATACCGCCGTCGTCGGCGAGGGAGGCGTACCGCATGTCGGTAGGGTCGGTGCTGATCGGGCTCCAGGCGTCCGGCCGCGTTGACGGAGTGACCTCCAACGAATTCCTGGCCCCGCTGAACATCCAGCCGGGCGAGGTCGAGGCCACTCGGGCGGACGGCGGACCGTGGGCGGCAGGGATGGTGTACTTTGCGGCGGGTCGGTATAGCGACTTGTCCCGCGTCGATACGTCCGCCGATCCTGGTCGTTACGATCTACACTCGCCCGCAACGCAGAGAGTGGATCGCTGATCCGCGGGGCACCAAGGGACGCCTCACGCGCGGGGCCAACGATGCCGCGGATAGCATCCCGGATGCGTCCCTCGCGGGGCAAGCCGGTTCTCCGATGTTGACGAAGAACAGGAACGTTGGCTCGAGGCACAGACGCTCAACGACATGGACGCCCGGATAGTTGCCGACCGGCGCTCCGCCGGAATCCTCGTTGCTTGCCAGCGAGTTTGTTAGGATCGGAGGCCACGAGCGATCGACCCGAATGGCGACACTTGAATCCTCGCTGCTTGCCGGCGAGGTCGTTCGGATCCTTGGCGTTTCTTTGCTGCAGGAAGCCGTCACCAACACCCTGGCCGCACGCGAACATTGGAGCCTGCCGGATCGGTTCGTTGTGCTCGACGATCACCAAGACGGCGGCGTGATCCTGCGGGACACCTGCACCGATCTCCAAACTGGTCAAAACAAGGTCTACAATTCGGCTTGGGAGTTCGTCCCTGATGGAATCGAAACGGACCTCGTGTAACAACCATGATACGCGGCGAAGCGCCATGCGTGCGCTGGGTCACCAGGGCGATCGTCGTGCAGCGGCCCCTTTGCTGAAAATCTTCCGGCCAACGACGGATGATGACCGTGATGCCGCGGCATACGCCTTGGGCAGGATCGGTGATCCAGTCGGCCTGGAGGCGTTAGTTGCCGCGCTAAATGATCGGCGCGAGACGCCCCGTATGCGAATGTCCGCGGCGGGCGCGCTAGGAAACGCACCGGACTGCGGCCCTGCCGCGCTGGAATCGCTTACGCGCATCCTCCAGGACCCTGGTGAAATTCCGGCGTTTCGTGGCGCGGCCGCCCACGTTTTGGCCGCGGTCCAGGGTACAAATGTCGTTCCCTTGCTTTCCGAGATGGCTCGGACGCCATCGGAAAACGACCAAGTCCGTTTCTGCGCCGCGCTGAGTGTGATCCAGGAGGTCGACGGAGCCATCGACGACCCGCTGCTGCTGATCCCTTTGCAGAATGGGTATGTCGATTTGCAGGTGCGGTCAAATCTCAGCTACTTAGCCGAAGTAGCCGAAGATACGGAGAACGCCCTGGCGAAGGTCGCGAAGCAGGGAAAGACGCCGGCGGTTCGCTTGGCGGCCAGCCAAGTCCTGCCTAAATTCCGCCAGCAGCGGGGTCAACAGCCAGACGACGAGAAGCCACACGATCCTTCTGGCGGGCAAGACGTACCTTGACGGGGGTCAGCCCCCGGACTGACAAAACGCCAGCACCGGCGGACACCAAAAACTAATCCTGATTTCTTCCGTGGGCAGAAAGATTGATTGGCAGAAAGATGGGCAATTCCGTCTGCTTACCGGGAACATTTTTCTGCCCTCAACTTTTCTGCAAGACTGCCTTCGTGCGGCTTATTCTTGTCGGTCCAGTCAGCCCCTGACCGCTCTACACCGGAGTCGCCGATTCGGTCGGAATCAAGTGGATGCGTCCTGGACGGCGACCCGGTGACGGTTGTCGTTCGGCGAGCGGAGCCGTCCCGAGTACCCAATCCGTCTCATACCGACCGGCTCCACCCGGCGCCAAGCGTGAGTCACGCGACGAACCCCACCTGCGCCTTCGCTCGCTCCAGATCCATTGTCTTGGAAAGACACAACGCCACGTGGGCCAGAAACCGGTCGTTTTGGATCCAGACTGGCATTTGCCGACCTCATGGAAAACCTTCGTTCAGGAGGTTGAAGAAGTCCTGCTCGTGCGGTTTCATCTCCGTGGGTGTCTTGTCTAAGTAAGTCTGGCACAGTTCACACAGGCGATTTTCCAGTTGCGTCACCCGCTGCTGCCGCCCCGAGTCGCTCAACCGCCCGTCGGCGGCCACCTGCTTGGCGTCGTAATACAATTCCAGGAGCCGGTCTAGGAACCGCTGATAGCTCTTCTTCCGGGGATACAGTAATGCTAAGCGGATCGCCTTTCGCAGCAGGTGCGCCCAGCACTTTTGGGCCCGCACGAAGCGGTGGCGATACACGGCGGCATCATCGCTGATCCCAACGCCCTGAAACACACCGGGCGGCAACATCTCATCCAAGGTGGCGCTATCCTTGTGACAGCCGAACAGGAACACACTGTCGGAGTGTCCCTTGACCTTAGTAACGCGGAGCGTTATTATCAATGTGCATGATCCAGACCTTTGCCGACAAGGAAAGCGAGCGTCTGCTCAATCGGGAGCCGGTCAAGAGGTTCCCGCCGCCGGTGCAACGACCGGCGTTGCGGAAGTTGCTGATTCTCGATGCGGCAGAATCCGTGGATGACTTGCGAAATCCTCCGGGGAACCGACTCGAAAAGCTCCACGGTGACCGGGAAGGGCAGTACAGTATCCGGGTCAACGATCAGTGGCGAGTCTGTTTCCGCTGGGACGCTGGCGACGCCTACGAAGTCGAGATCACGGACTATCATTGAGGGACACACATGCCACGGCGAAAACTGGCCCCGATCCATCCGGGGGAAATCCTTCTGGAAGAATTCCTGGTTCCGTCAGGGATCAGCCAATATCGGCTGGCAAAGGACATCAGCGTTCCGCCGCGCCGGATCAACGAGATCGTTCGAGGGCAGCGTTCGATTACGGCGGACACCGCCCTTCGACTCGCACGGTTCTTTCGAACGTCGGAACGGTTCTGGCTGAATCTGCAAACACGTCACGATCTGGAAGTGGAAAAGGACCGGCTCGGGGACCGACTCGATCGTGAGGTGGTGACAATGGCGGTGGCGGATTGACAGATTCTGCGAGGCTTGTTGTAGGTCGCCGAATGTTGGACCGGAGTCGCGGTAACGGTCCTTGAAAATGGTGACTTGATCGGCCGCGACCCGGTCAACATTATGCGTCAGATCCGATGCGAACCCTCGATGACTTCATCGAACTGGCCGAGAACATCTGCAAACGCCGACAAATCTACGTCTGCGGTCGCTCTTTCTACGAAGTCTGCGCCTACCTGCGCGGATACGCTGCAGCAATGGACCAAAGTCCGTTCGGCGTCGATCACCGGACATCTTTTGGCACATTTGTCGCCACCCGACTCGGCTTTCCGCAAAAACTCGGATGGCCATACGTCCTAAAAACCGCGTCACGTGATGACGACATGCCATACAACAACTTCGCGATCTCTTGTCGGAGTTCGCGGTGGCACTACGCAACGCTTCCGTCGGCGAACTGATGGCCAAAGCCAACGCCGAGCTTCTGGCGCGCGAGCGGAACCCGCCAGAGCAGGTGGTTTGTTGGACGACTCCAAGGCGGAGGCGAACGAGCGGAAACATGGCGTGTCATTCGCCGAGGCGATGACCGTGCTCGGCGACCCGTTGTCGCTCACGGGATTTGACCCGGACCACTCGGACGACGAGGACCGGTACATCACGATGGGCTTGACAGCCGTTGGGCGGCTGCTGTTGGTGTCGCATACGGATCGTGGCGAAAAAGTGCGGATCATCAGTGCCCGCAAGGCGAGCCGGCGTGAGCGGAGAGACTACGAAGATGGCAACTTCCCCTGACGGCACCGAATCGGCTGACGACGAACTGCGGCCGGAGTACGACTTCCGGTCGATGCGCGGGATCGTGCGAGGCAAGTACGCCGCACGGTATCGCGAGCGACTCCGGGTGGTACGTTTGGCCGACGACATGGCAGACGCATTCGCAGACGAAGCGGCAGTCAACGATGCCTTGCGCGCGTACCTTCTTCGCAGTTCCGATCAGTCTAGTCGTGGCCGCTGTCGTGCTATTTCGCGTCATGAGGACATGGCATCGGCGACGGAAGCAAAGCGACCCGCAGTCTGCATCATTGACTCGCACATAGGCCGTCAGGACTGGAAGTGGTTTACGGGGCCATCCGAGAACGACCAAGTCCGTTTCTGCGCGGCGCTGAGTGTGATCCGGATTGTCGACGGATCCATTGACGATCCCCTGCTCCTGACCTGGCTGCAAAACGGTTATGTCGATTTGCAGATACCGGAAAACCTCAGCGCGTTAGCCGATCGAGCTGAAATTACGGAGAACGCCCTGGCGAAGGTCGCGAAGCAGGGAAAGACGCCGGCGGTTCGCTTGGCGGCCAGCCAAGTACTGGCTGAATTCCGCCAGCAGCGGGGTAAACAGCCAGACGACGAGAAGCCACGCGATCCTTCTGGCGGGCAAGATGCACCTTGACGGGGGTCAGCCCCTGGGCTGACAAAACGCCAGCATCGGCGGACGCCAAAAACTAATCCAGATTTTCTTCCGTGGGCAGAAAGATTGATGGCAGAAAGATGGGCAATTCCGTCTGCTTTCCGGGAACATTTTTCTGCTATCAATTTTTCTGCCAGACTGCCTTCGTGCGGCTCATTTTTGTCGGTCCAGTCATCCCCTGACCGCTCTGCACCGGAGTCGCCGATCCGGTCGGAATCCCATGGATGCGTCCTGGGCGGCGACTCGGTGACGATTGTCGTTCGGCGAGCGGAGCCACCCCGAGTACCCAATCCGTCCCATACCGACCGGCTCCACCCGGCGCCAAGCGTGAGTCACGCGACGAACCCCACCTGCGCCTTCGCTCGCTCCAAACCCATTTTCTTGGAAAGGCACGTCGCCACGTGGGCCAGAAACCGGTGGTCTAGTTCCAGACTGGCATTTGCCGACCTCATGGAAAACCTAAGACGAATGGTAATCGCCGGCTCGCCCTTATTTCGCTTGTTTCTTTCCAACGCCGGTCCCCCATATTGACAAGCCGTCCCAACTCGCTACCGAGACGAGCGTTCTCGCTTCTCGCTGACGCGGCGCAACGCTGCAACCGCTCCACGTCGCATGATCGCACCTCCTGCCGCAGTTTCCGACATCTGACCGCTCGCGCCGACCTGTCGGCGAGAGGTTCAGGCAAATGGCGAATTAACCTGAAGCACTCGGGGACGGGCAAGAGGGGATAGCAGACTCGCCTCTCGAAACGTATCATAAAACCCGTCCGACACGATGTCGGGTCGGGAACGAAACGGCAAACGCAGAACTCGCCAGGCTGGCGATAACCAAGGAGAAGCATCATGTTCCAATGGCCGGCTTTTCTTACCCGGTTCCGCCGTGGGCCAACGTTCGTCGTGCCGGCTTCCGCCGGTCCCAACCGCTCGAAGGCGGCACGCCCAACGGGCCCCCACGTTGTACGCGTCCTGTGCGCTAGTACGCTCATCGCAGTCGCCCTCCTCACGTGTACCGGCTTGGGCGCGGAACCGGTATTCTTCGCGCCGCCGGAATACGTCGGCCCGCCACAACCACAGCACGCGGTCACCAACCGGGCGTTTCAAGGCATTCCCAGCATGGCGGTCACGCCCGGCGGACGGATTTGGGCGAACTGGTACGCGGGCAAGACGCCCGGCGAGGATCAGAACAATTACGTGGTGCTCAGCACCAGCGGCGACAATGGGGCCACGTGGCGTGAGGTGCTGGTCGTAGACCCCGACGGCGACGGCCCGCTGCGCACCTTCGATCCGGAACTCTGGATGGCGCCCGATGGCAAGCTCCGCATGTTCTGGGCGCAAACCCAAGGACACGAGTCCACCGTCGGCGGCGTGTGGTGCCTGCAGACGGCCGAGCCGGAGTCCGAACAGCCGCAATGGGCGGCGCCCGTGCGCGTGACCGACGGCGTGATGATGTGCAAACCACTGGTGCTCACCAGCGGCGAGTGGGTGTTGCCCGCGTCCACGTGGCGGAAAACTGACAACAGCGCCAAGCTGGTCGTGTCGACCGACCAGGGTCAGACCTGGGCGATCCGCGGCGCCTGCAATGTGCCCGTCGCCGTGCGGGCCTTTGACGAGCACATGTTTGTCGAGCGCAAGGACGGCTCGCTGCGGCTGTTGGCCCGCACGAACTATGGCATCGGGGAAAGCGTTTCCCCGGATCGCGGCGTCACCTGGCCCGAGCTGGCACCGTCCGCCATCGCCCATCCCAGCGCGCGGTTCTTCATCTCGCGCCTGAGTTCCGGCAACCTGCTGCTGGTCAAGCACGGCCCGATCGACAAGCGGATCGGGCGCTCGCACCTGACCGCCTTCGTTTCGGCGGACGACGGGCGGACATGGAACGGGGGACTGTTGCTGGACGAGCGCGACGGCGTCTCCTATCCCGACGGCCAGCAGACCCCGGACGGGCTGATCCGCATCATCTACGACTACAGCCGCACCGGCTCGCGGCATATCCTGATCGCGGCCTTTCGCGAGGAAGATGCCGCCGCGGGCAAGGCGGTTACGGACGCGGTGCATCTGCGGCAACTAGTCAGCAAGGCGTCGGGCGGTCTTGAACGGCCGAAGACCGAGCCGTCACCGGTCGTTGCCAACCAGGACGGCGAACCGCTGCGCAAGGACACTCCTGGGATGTTGGCCGCCCCCGACGCACCGCCGCAACCGCTGGCGGTGGGCGAACTGCTGTTTACCGACCGCGGTTACGTGCTGAGTGAACTGCCCGCCGTGCTGAAGGGTGCGAGTTTTCTGCGCGTCAAGCTGGACGGACAGAAGGAGTTGCGGTGCAGCCGTGCCGGCACGGTCTACTTCCTCACTCCCACGCCCGACCGCAACAAGGATACTCAAACTCAAACCTTGCTCGACCAGGGATTCAAGAAGGTTGCTCTGCCGGAAGTGCGTCTGTTCAACCCGGTCAGCGCCGCCAATTACTGTACGCTGTATCAAAAGGACGGCACCGCAGGGGATATGATCGAACTGGGCAAGTGGGCCGTGCCCGTGTTCTTTCCTTAGCCAAAGCGGTGACAAGTCCCCGCACTCCAAAACTCCAACTCCAAAGGCACTCTCATGAGGCTTTGCATTCTCGGCTTGACGATCCTCAGCGTTGTCGGCGCCTTCTCGAATCGGATCCATGCCGGCGAAGGCCCCGCTGCCAAACCTAACTTGATCTTCATTCTGTCCGACGATCTGGCCATGGGAGACGTGGGAGTCTACGGCCAGGAACTGATCCAGACTCCGAACCTGGACCGGCTGTGCCGCGAAGGCACCCGCTATCTGCAAGCCTACACCGGCACCACGGTCTGCGCGCCGGCCCGAGCCTCGTTGATGACCGGCTTGCATTCGGGCCACGGACCGATCCGCGCGAACCGCGAGATCCAGCCCGAAGGCCAAATGCCGTTGCCCGCCGGGACCTTGACCGTCGCCCGGCTGCTGAAAAATCAAGGCTACGCGACGGCCTGTATGGGCAAGTGGGGTATGGGTATGTTCGAAACGAGCGGCAGTCCGCTGAAGGTCGGCTTCGATCATTTCTTTGGCTACAACTGCCAGCGGCACGCGCACAGCTATTTTCCAATCTACTTGTACCGCGACGACCGGCGTTTCGAGCTGCCTGGTAATGACGGTAACGGCGTGGGCCGAACCTACGCTCAGAACCTGATTGCCGACGAGACGCTGCGCTGGGTGCGGGCCAACAAGGACCATCCGTTCTTCTTGTTCTATGCCGTCACCTTGCCGCACGGACGGCATGAGATCGACGACCTGGGGATCTATGCCGACCGGCCCTGGACACCGCAACAGAAGGCTTACGCCGCTCAGGTCACGCGTTTGGACAGCGACGTCGGGCGACTGGTCGATCTGCTTCGGGAGCTGAAGTTGGACCGGAACACCCTGGTGATGTTCTCCGGCGACAACGGCTCGTCGTTCGCCGAGACATCGGAGATCGGCCGCCTGTTCGACCAAGCCATGGGCGGCCGCCTGCGGGGCTTCAAACGCACCATGTACGAGGGCGGCCTGCGGAATGCGGCCTTCGCCTGGTGGCCCGGGACGGTGCCGGCCGGACGCGTCAGCGACGAACCGTGGGCTTTCTGGGACTACCTGCCGACGGCCGCGGAACTGAGCGGCGCAAAGATACCGGACGGATTTCACCCCGATGGCCATTCGCTGGTTTCATTTCTCCAAGGCGGTCCGGCTCCGCCGCGCGACTACTTCTACTGGGAGCTGCACGAGGGCAACCGCTCGATCCAGGCGGTGCGTTTTGGCGATTGGAAAGCCGTCCGCAATGGCCCCGGCGAGCCCATCGAGCTATACGATCTCAAGACGGACATGAGCGAGGCTCACAACCTGGCGACTGACAAGCCCGAGCTAGTCGCGCGAGCTGCCGCGCTGCTGCAGTCCGCCCGCACGGACGATCCGAACTGGCCCCTGCGGGACCGCCCGGCACCGGCCAAGAAAAAGACGGTTGATCGCCTTTGAAGAGGCGATTCGTAGGCTTTGCTTATTGCGAACGAGGCGTCGTGTGGTAAGCTAAAGACGCCGGATGACGACAAATTCGCGACCTGCATCGGTCATGGGAGCAACCCGATGAACGCTCAATTGAAAACTCGAACCGCGACCGTCCAAAAACCGCCCGCCTCATCACCCGATCGAGTTGGCCAGGCCGTCGACGCCTCGACGCCTCGGCAGCCCGCTTCGCAGGCCAGTTCAGTCTCAACGATCGAGCAAGAAATCAACCTTTTCGTTCCTGTCCCACCGAAGAGGAGCATCTCAGTGACCGCTCTCGTCGTTGGGAGGAGTAAGGCAGAACCCCATCCAGTTCTCGATCTGTGACCGAAGTCGGGTTGCTCAAGGAGCGTTGCCGGACAAATGGACTATCCGTGGTACGAAACCGTCGAAGGTGCCGTCATCGAGCAGGGCGACTTTCTGCTCAACTTCGACGTTTTTGTCCCGCGCCCTGTGGCAGCAGACAACGGACGGATCGAGGGTGAGTTGAAAACGTTCGACCTCGTCGTCATGACGCAGACGTGCGACATCGCGCATGGAAAGGTGGAGAGCCTGCTCCTTTGCCCGTGGTGGGACCTGTGGCGTTTTGTCGAGGCTGCCAAGACCAGAGGCGAGAACTTCGGTAGCGAACTCCGTGAGTCCCTGCGCCGTGGAAACCTGCCAGGCTACCAGCTTCTGAACGAAGTCTCGCAAGACGACATCGAGATGGGCATTGGACTCGTCGACTTTCACGAGGTCCATACCGCGCCGCTTGACCAAGTGAAAGCATTCGTGAAATCGGCGGGAAAACGGCCCCGCCTTCGGCCGCCATACCGCGAGCATCTCGCGCAGGCATTCGCGCGGTTCTTTATGCGAGTTGGTCTGCCAGTCGACATTTCGTCGGCAAAAGTGAAGAACAGACCGACCTGAGCGAATACGGAGCGGCCGGTGTGACATGCCGCGCAACGCGAGTCTGACAACGGAATAACCACCCCGAAAGGAGTCGCCCATGTCCGGCGGGAATCTGCACGCGGCCTACCAGAAACTGGACGCCGCCGCGCGGCACGTGATCCAAATCTGTGCCCTCTCTCCCAAGGTGCTGGGCCGCAAAGATATTGCGGCGCTGTCGAACAAATCCGGATGGAAGGACCGCAACGGCAAAGGGCTCACCCAGGCGGCGACCGGCCAGATCATCGAGAAGGCGCAGCGTCAGAACCTGTTGGTGCGTTCGTCCTATGGTAGCGTGTCGGTGAACAACGCGGTCGAGGATCTGGTGGTGCAGGACTCGATCCGGCAGGACTGGTTCGACAAGCTGAAGAGGGTCAGTGACGACCCGTCCGCGGGCCGCAACTCCTATTCCTACGGTCGCAGACACTTCGCGCGCGACTTGCGCATGGCGTTCTATGGCGGCCGAGTGCCTGAGTTTCAGTCGCTCGTCAGTCGCGCCAAGTATGAGGCCCCCGTGCGGCTTCTCGATCCGTTCAGCCGCGATATCTTCGACCGCCTCGACCCGGTCCTGCAGGAGATGTATCTCCTGGACACCGTGCCGCAAGTCATCCTCGACCCTGCCGGTGGCGACGACATCCTGGCCGCCTTCGACGAATTGGCGGAAGCTCCATCGGTACCGAGCGACGAGTTGGCCGGCTGCTGGCTCGACCTCGCGGTGGGACGAGGGGATTTCGAATCCCTGCGGAAACTCGACGAACGAACCGGGCACAAGCTCCGGGAAGTCGAGGGGTGCGAAGCCCTGCTGCGCGGCGACTGGGAGCGGGCCGAACGGTGCCTGGCCGAGGCCCTGCCGGGCGCAGGGCAGAAGGGCAAACGGCGCAGCCGCATCGCCGCGGCGCATCTGCCCGCGCTGCTGTATCTGCTGCTGTTGTTCAAACGGGCCTCCGCCGAATCGCTGGCCCGGGCATTGTCGCTGGTCAGTTCGTCCACCAAGGGCGGCACGAACAAGTACGCCGCGGCGATGGAATCCGTCACGGCTTCGATCGCGTTCCGGCGGTCGCCGTCGTCGCCGGCCCCTTTTGCCAGCGAACTGAAGGAACTCTGCAAGTCGCCGCTGGCCACGCTGCTTGTCGGCTACTTCCACCGCTGGCTGCTGAGCAACGACGACGCCACGCAGCAGGTCAGCAACCTCGTGCCGATTGCCGGCGCCTACAAGGCCGCCGGGCTGGCGTGGCTGGCGGCGGAAGCCGCCGGATTGGCGGGGCAATCGACCCTGAAGTCCGCCGCCGCGCAGGCCGACAAGCACCAGGAACTGCACGCGCGGCTTGGCACGGTCAGCCTCGTGAATCTGATCGAGCCGGAACCGATGTGGCAACGCTCGCTGAACGCCATCGCCCAATTGGGCGAAGACCGGCCAGCGGCCGCGGTCTCCACACCGGCGGCCGAGAGCGAACGCCTCATCTGGGAACTGAACTGGGCTCACGAATCGATCAGCTTGCAGTCCTTTGCCCAGAAACGCACGGCCGGCGGCTGGACGACAGGACGTCGAGTCGGCCTGCAACGGCTTTATGCCGAGTGGAACACGGCCGAGTTCGCCTTCTTGACGGACCAGGATCGGGCGCTGTGCCGGGCTTTGAAATCGTGGTCCGAGCGGAACTACCGCGGCTATACGGAAACGTATTGCGCGTTCGACGACGAGAAAGCCGCCCGGGCCCTGGTCGGCCATCCGTGCGTGTTCCGCGAGGGCGACCGGGACACGCCGCTGGAAATCGTCGAACAGCCGCCGCGGCTGGTGGTGGCCAAGCAGGGCGACCACATCATCCGGATCAAGCTGGACCCGGAACCGAAGAAAGCGTACGCGGGGGAAGAGCGGCCGTACCGCCTGCTGCAGGACGGCCCGCGGCGGATCGTGCTGGTATTCTTCAACCAGCAGCATGTCCAGCTGCACAAGATCCTCGGCAAGTTCCTGGACGTCCCGACGGCAGCCGCGGAGCGGGTCCTGGCGTCGATTCAGAAAGTCGCGTCGCTGGTCGCCGTGCATTCGGAGATCGGCGGCGATCTGCCGGCGGCGGAAAGCGTGGCGGGCGACGCGCGGCCGCACATTCACCTGCTGCCGTTTCAAGGCGGTTTGCGGGCTGAGTTCTTCGTGCGGCCGTTCGGCGATGACGGCCCGTTCTGCCGGCCGGGTCAGGGTGGTGCCAACGTCTTTGCCAGCATCGAGGGCCAGCCCCGGACTGCCCGCCGCGATTTGGCGGAGGAACAGCGGCAGGTGGAGGCCCTGCTGACCGCCTGTCCCGCACTGGCGGCTCAAGCCCAGGGCGAGGCCGCCAGCTTCCCGTCCCCCGTCGAGGCGCTCGAAGCGTTGCTGCAACTGGAGGACCAGGTGGCCGAAAACCGCGTCGTGCTGCACTGGCCGCAGGGGCAAAGTCTGCGGCTGGCGGGGCGGGCGTCGGCCGGGCAATTCCAAGTCCACATTCGCCAGGACCGCGATTGGTTCGCGGCGTCGGGCACGTTGAAAGTAGACCGCTCGCTGTCGGTCGATATGATGAAGCTGATCGAGTTGGTCGAAGCCAGCCCTTCGCGGTTTGTCAAGCTGGACGACGGCCGTTTCCTGGCCCTGACGGACCAATTGCGGCAGCGGATCGAGGATCTGGCGGTTTACGGCGACCGGCGCGAAACGAAGTTGCGTTTCCCCCCGGTGCGGGCCGCCGCGTTGGAAGACTTGGGCGAGAGCGTCAAGCTCAAGGCCGATGCCTCGTGGACCGAATGCGTGCAGCGGATGCGGTCGGCCGGCCAGGTGCGGCCCGTCGTGCCGACGACGCTGCAAGCGGAATTGCGGGACTATCAGCGGGACGGTTTCCAATGGCTGGCTCGCTTGGCCGCCTGGGGCGTCGGAGGCTGCCTGGCCGACGACATGGGACTGGGCAAGACAATCGAGGCGTTGGCCTTGCTCTTGCACCGGGCGGCGGGCGGTCCGGCGCTGGTCGTCGCGCCGACGTCGGTCGGGTTCAACTGGCTGAGCGAGACGAACCGTTTTGCCCCGACGCTGAACGCCCGCCTGTTCGGCCCCGGCGACCGCGAAGCCTTCTTCCAGAACCTCGGCCCGCGCGACGTCGTGATTTGCAGCTACGGCCTGCTGCACAACGAAGCCGCCCGGTTCCAGTCGCAAGCCTGGCACACGGTCATCTTGGACGAAGCGCAGGCGATCAAGAACATGGCCACGCGCCGCTCGCAAGCGGCGATGGGGCTGGCGGCCGACTTCCGGCTGATCATGACCGGCACGCCGCTGGAGAACCACCTCGGCGAATTGTGGAACCTGTTCCAATTCATCAATCCGGGTCTGCTCGGCTCGCTGGAACATTTCCAACAGCGTTTCGCCGCGCCGATCGAACGCGACGGTTGCCACGAGACGCGGCGGCGGCTGAAGAAGCTGATTCAGCCGTTCCTTCTGCGGCGCACCAAAACGCAGGTGCTGGCAGAACTGCCGCCGCGGACCGAGTTGACGTTGCAGGTCGAGTTGAGCGACGAGGAGGCCGCCTTCTACGAAGCCCTCCGCCAGCGGGCCATTGAGAAGCTGGCCGAGTCGGCCGACGGCCGTCCGCAACACTTGAAGATCCTGGCGGAAATCATGCGTCTGCGGCGGGCCTGTTGTCATCCGAAGCTTGTGCTGGAGGATGCCGGCCTTTCCAGTTCCAAGCTGGCGTTATTCTCGGACACGATCGACGAACTGCTGGACAACCATCACAAGGCGCTGGTTTTCAGCCAGTTCGTGGACCACCTGACGATCTTGCGCGAAGAACTGGACCGGAAAGGCGTATCGTACCAGTACCTGGACGGCAGCACGCCTGCCGCGCAGCGGAAACAATGTGTCGAAGCCTTCCAATCCGGCCAGGGCGACGTATTCCTGATCAGCCTGAAAGCGGGCGGCCTCGGCCTGAACCTCACCGCAGCGGACTACGTGTTGCACATGGACCCTTGGTGGAACCCCGCGGTCGAAGATCAGGCCTCCGACCGCGCTCACCGCCTGGGCCAACAGCGTCCGGTGACCATCTACCGGTTCATCACCAAGGGCACGATCGAAGAACGCATCACCGCCCTGCACGCCACGAAGCGCGACTTGGCCGACAGCCTCCTCGAAGGCGCCGACCTTAGCGGCAAACTGACGGCGGAGGAGTTGCTGAAACTGATTCGGGAATAGGGCTCCGGCCTTGATCGGATTGTTGCGCGAAACGCTGGCGGCGGATCAGTGAAACCCGAAGCGTCAGCCAGGAAATCACGCTCCTCGTCGTTGACGCTTGAACCGGCTGCGCCGGAACCTGAAGCCTCTGCCGACGCACTGCGCGAGCTGGCCAAGCACTTGCGTGTGGAACGTCTGAGCAGAACCTGATGCCAGACGGTTGCTTCGGGACGCGCACGCTGCATCTCGGTACGTCAGGGAGTGAACTGTGGCGGATCGCGTCCCCTAGACGACAGCGGGGTCCGTTGATAAATTAACGAACTCTAACCACACCGACCGTGCCCGCTGTCAGGCGGCTGTTGGAGATGTAATCTCCGGTCCAGAGCGGGTTTCCGGCCAATCGTGTTCCTCTTTTTGCCAATTCGAAGGACAACAGGTCATGGCTCAGAAGTTTGTGTATTTTTTCGGTCCGACAGGAACGGAAGGCGATGCTAGCATGGGGAACACCCTGGGCGGCAAGGGCGCCAATTTGGCTGAAATGGCCAAGTTGCAGCTGCCCGTTCCCGCAGGGTTTACGATCATTACTGAATTCTGCACGGTCTACCTGCAAGAAGGCAACCGTTTTCCGGAATCGTTGAAAACCGAAGTGCTCGAGGCGTTGAAAAAGACCGAAGCCGCGATGGGCATGAAGTACGGCGATCCGGCCGATCCGCTGCTGATGTCCTGCCGCTCGGGTGCCCGCAAGTCCATGCCCGGCATGATGGAAACGGTGCTGAACGTCGGGCTGTGCTCGGCCACGATTCCCGGCCTGATCAAGAAGACGGGCAACGAGCGGTTCGCGTACGACGCCTATCGCCGCCTGATCATGATGTATTCGGACGTGGTGATGGAAAAGGCCGAAGGCATCGAGCCGGCCGAGGGCAAGGGCATCCGCCACCAACTCGAACACCTGATGGCCGACATGAAGAAAGCCAGGGGCGTCGAAGCCGATACGGCCCTGACCGCGGACGACCTGAAAAAGCTGTGCGAACAATTCAAGGTCAAAGTCAAGGAAGTCCTGGGCAAGCCGTTCCCGGACGAGCCGATGGAGCAACTATGGGGCGCGACCGGCGCCGTTTTCAGGAGTTGGAACGGCAAGCGGGCCGTCTCGTACCGCAAGATCGAGGGCATTCCGCACGAGTGGGGCACGGCATGCAACGTGCAGAGCATGGTGTTCGGCAACATGGGCGACAGCTCGGCCACCGGCGTGGCTTTCAGCCGCAACCCGGCCACGGGCGAGAACAAGTTCTACGGCGAGTGGCTGGTCAACGCCCAGGGTGAGGACGTGGTAGCCGGCATCCGCACGCCCAACCCGCTGAACGAGTCGACCAAGAACGACCAGAACAAGCACCTGGAGTCCCTCGAGACGGCGATGCCCGGCCTGTACAAGGAACTGTACGACATCCGCACGCGGCTGGAACAGCACTACAAGGACATGCAGGATATCGAGTTCACGATCCAGGAAGGCAAGCTGTACATGCTCCAGTGCCGCAACGGCAAACGCACGGGCACTGCGGCTCTGAACATGGCCATGGATATGCTGGACGAGAAGCTGATCGACGAGCGGACCGTCGTGACTCGCGTGGCGCCCGCCCAGTTGGACGAACTGCTGCACCCGATCGTCGATCCGGCGGCCGAGAAGAAGGTCGAGGCGTTCGTATCCGGTCTGCCGGCCGGACCGGGCGGTGCCCGCGGCCAGATCGTGTTCACCTCGGCCGACGCCGTCGCGTGGGCCAAGCAGGGCAAGCAGGTGATCCTGGTCCGCGACGAAACCAACCCCGAGGACGTGGAAGGCATGCGGGCGGCGCAGGGCATCCTGACGGCCCGCGGCGGCATGACCAGCCACGCGGCGCTGGTGGCCCGCGGCTGGGGCAAGTGCTGCATCGTGGGCGCCGGGGCGATCAAGCTGAACATGGCCGCCAAGACCATGACGGCCGGCAAAGTGACACTCAAGGAAGGCGACACCATCACCTTGAACGGGACCCGCGGACGCGCGTACCAGGGCGCGCTGGGCATGATGGACGCCAGTGAGAATCCGCGTTTCCAGGAGTTCATGAAGATCGTCGACAAGCACCGCACCATGGGCGTCCGCACCAACGCCGACACGCCGGAAGACGCCCGCGTTGCCCGGCAGTTCGGCGCCGAGGGCATCGGCCTGTTCCGCACCGAGCACATGTTCTACGGGGCCGGTTCCGATCAGGCCCTGTTCATCCTGCGGAAGATGATCCTCAGCAGCACGCCGGAAGAGCGCAAGCAGGCCGTCGACGAACTGTTCCCGTTCGTCAAGAAGGACATCAAGGCCACGCTGGAAGCAATGGACGGGCTGCCGGTGACGATCCGCTTGCTCGATCCGCCGTTGCACGAGTTCGTGCCGCAAGGGGCCGAGAAGCAGGCCGAGCTGGCCAAGGCCCTGGGCATCAGCCCGGCCGACGTGCAGAAGCGGGGCGAGGCCCTGCACGAGTCGAACCCGATGATGGGGCACCGCGGCGTGCGTCTGGGCATTACCTATCCCGAGGTGACCGAGATGCAAATTCGAGCCATCTTCGAGTCGGCCGCCGAACTGATCAAGGCCGGCAAGAACGCCAAGCCCGAGCTGATGGTTCCGGTCACCTGCGATGTCAAGGAACTGGATGTCACCAAGGTGATCTTCGGTCGCGTCCAGGACGAGGTCGAGAAGGCCACGGGCGTGAAAGTCGACTGCTTGTACGGGACGATGATCGAGATCCCGCGGGCGTGCCTGCTGGCCGACCAGATGGCGAAGACGGCCAAGTTCTTCTCGTTCGGCACCAATGACCTGACGCAGATGAGCTTCGGCTTCAGCCGCGACGACATCGGCGGCTTCCTGTCCGACTATCTGGAAAAGAGCGTGCTCAAAGCCGATCCGTTTCAGACCATCGACCAGGACGGCGTGGGACAGTTGATCCAGATGGCGGTGGCCAAGGGCCGCACCACGCGGAGCGACCTCAAGATCGGCATCTGCGGCGAGCAGGGCGGCGATCCGGCTTCGGTAGAATTCTGCTTCAAGGCCGGTCTGAACTACGTCAGTTGCTCGCCCTACCGCGTGCCCATCGCCCGGCTGGCGGCGGCGCAGGCGGCGTTGAAATAGGTGGCAGGCGATTCAGGCCGTTTCCAAACAAAAACGCCCAGCCTCACCGAGAGGCTGGGCGTTTCGCATTTCGGTCTAACGAACCTTGGCGCTTCGTCCGGCGCTAGGGGCACACGTAGTCCGTGTGGTGCCAACCGCCACCGCCCTTGAGCTTGTACGACAATAACTTCTCATTCACATCTTTGTACTTAGAGCATTTCCACTCTTTGAATTCTTCATCATCGCCATACACTGTGGGCGTTTCCTCTGCGCTCACGCCAAGGGCCAATCCTCGACGCACGCGACCGCTGGACGATCGACTTCGAATGACAGGTGGGGCTTGTCTTGGCAGAATCATGTTAAGCCTCTCTGGGGGGTGTAACTACGGTGAACTCCGACGTCATGTCCAAGTGCCAAACGGCAATCGCTCGCATCGCCGTCAAAAACGCATCAGCAGTTCTGTCCCGTGTTGTAGAAGCTCCTCCCGATAATGCACCAGAGCGTTTTGGTGTTATCGCTGTTCAATCGGCACGCACACGTCATCTGGGGCTTGACGTCTCTTGTCGCCGTCCTGGTCGCGAGATTCGTCTTTCGTTCCACCGGCGGTGCTGGCTTGGGAAGCAACATAATCGGCCCTCCGTAATAGTTGAAATCTTCGATGGCGGCGAATCACCCGCGCAATCCGCAAAATCGTCACCCTTTAATATACTGACCAGCGTCGCAATTTGCCAACAGTTACAGGAATTATCTCGCTGACGTCGACGGTCAAGCGATACACTTCGCGAGCCCGCTCGTAACGCCGCTGAGGGTCGAACAACGTCAGGATCACGTCCCAGCATTCGGAATTCGGCCGCGCGCTTTGACTTCGCTCCGTGGTGATCCGGTCCAGTTTCAGTTCTTTTTCGATTGCTTCCTTGTAGACCGAAGCGACCTGATAGAGGTTGGTCGCGGCATAGTTGATGGCCCGGTCCTGTGGCGCAACCCCAAGGTTGCTCAGTTCGTAATACAGCCGGTCCAAGAAGTTTTCGATTTCCTCCTGAATCCGGCCGTATTCCTCCTGCTTCTCCGCCTCGCCCGGGCGAGGTCCGAGGACTTCTTGGACCAGTTTGGTCGTCGACCAGCCAAACATGCCGCGGATTTCGGGAAAGATGACCGGAACCTGATAGCCGTTCAACAGCATGACGGGAGGGCCGAGCACGGCGGGAATCGAAACTTCATTGACTCCCTCCTCGATCTGACTCTTCAGCAGATCGCGGATCCGCTGGTAGGTTTCCCGGCCAAACGGCCCGACCGGCTGGAGGGCGTAGATCGGCGTCGCCTCTTGCTGCAGCGTCCAGGTCACGGCGGTGGCTTCCCAAGGTTTTTCCTGCAGAAAAGCCAGCAGCGCATTGGGATCCGTGACGACTTCGCGGCCGCCCGCCTGCTCGAACGCATCGCGGCGTGCTTCCGTACCGAAATCAAACGAGATCTGGCCCAAGGCATAGACCAGTTGCCGTTGCGTCTCAAAGGCAACCGGGAGGGGGACGGCGGTCCCGCGGGCTGGGAGATTGTCACCCGCGGAACCGGCCGCCGTTTGATCTCCGCGATTTCCCCCTCCCGGTGGTCTGCCCTCTGCGGCTGGTCCCTGCATGCAGGGCGGATTCACGGACGTTGGTGGCAGATTGGTAGTCGACATGGCCGAGGCGTCTCCTTGAAAAATGAGGGCAAAAGAACGACTGGCGTCCAAACGGCCGCCCAACGAACGTTGGCAGTCGGTCGCCGCCGTTTCTTCACAACGGACGGCGCCCGTCAGGATCGCCGTCTTGATCGTTCGAACGTCAATACTCTGGCCAAGCCGCAGTTGCCAGCTCGCGAGCAATCCCGCGACGCCGGACACCAGGGCGGCCGCCATGCTGGTTCCGCTGGCCCGATGCGTCTGAGCTGCCGGTGCGGCGCCCACGAGCGCATCGCCGGGCGCCAACACACCATGCCCACGGTAAAGTTCCGACCAATTACTGAACCCCAGCGGGTTGCCGGCCAGGTCCGCGGCCCCCACGGCCAGCACCGTTGGCGAGGCGGCCGGGACGTGCGGACAGGCACAACCTTCGTTTCCGGCGGCGGCCACGATCAGGATGCCCTGCTCTTCGCACAGCCGGATCGCCCGCGCCAACGGCGGTTCCGGCTCACCCGTCTCGTCGTACACGCCCGCGCTGATATTGATCACGTTAGCGCCGACGGCGACGGCCAACGAAATCGCGCGAGCCAAGTCCATCTGCGAGCAGGGGACGAGCGAGCCGTCGTCCTGCTCTCTGTAAATCGGAATCACCACGCCTCGGCACTTCGGCGCCACGCCTCGCACGGGGCCGTCATGCTGGCCGAAAATCAAACTCGCCACATGAGTCCCGTGCCACAAGCCGGCTCCCCGCGCCGGTTTGACGCCGCCCGAAACATCCACTTGCCGCACCAACGCTCCGTCAAATGCCGGATGCGCCAGATCTGCGGGGCCGTCCAGAACCGCAATGCAGACGCGCGGGTCGCCCAGCGTCAAATTCCATACACGCGGCACATCCGGCAACTGGTCCACGACGCCGCCAGGCATGGCCGGCCTCGGATCATCCCCATTGGCATTATCGCAACACTTCGATGCCGCCATCACGCTTGACCACCGCCCGGGTACTCGGTTCCCAACAACTGGGGTTGCGCCGGCTACTACAAACGGCCAGCCGGCTACATCGAGTCTAATTGCACGGGCTGTTGACTCAAGACCTCAAACCAAAAGAGTTGCCGCACGCGCTTGCCACGGGCTTGTTTAACCGCGTGCCCAACGGGCCGCGCGAGGAGTGTCCGACGGCTTGTCACCCGCGCGGGGCGTTGCCCACGCGGTTAAACGAAGAGGTGCCATCCTCAACCGCGTGCGGTATGAACGAATGACCCTCGACAAACTGCGATCGCTAGTGCCGTCGGCAGCTGGTTCGCGATTTCAACTTGCTTGTAAGGGTGGCGACTCTGGAATGGTTGGGATGAAGAGCACCTTACTCTTTCACTTAATCTTTCATCTAATCTCCCCCGGCTCCCAAGGCAGTAGGAAGCGATTAAGTGAAAGATCAAGTGAGCGATTATGACCTCACGTCCCGGCGCAGCCGGCTAAATCCACACGCTGCGTTACTCGGTGGCCAGCCATTGCCGCAACTCGTCCGGCATGGGATGCTCCAATTGGACATGTTGGGCCCGCAGCGCGTCGCGGAGTTTCTCCGGCGGCACGTCGGGCAAATCGACGTTCAGCGTCTTGGCCAACGCGGCGGCCGTGCCGGCCGCCTGGCCCAGCTGCATCATCGTGCGCGACAGCCGGCAACTGGAGGCGGCCAGGGAACTGAAGCCGGCGGCGCGGCAGGCGATCAGCAGGTTGCGATACCCTTTGGGGATCAGACAGCGGTAGGGCACGCCGTAGGGCTCGCGCAGCTCGCCGATGCCATGCGCGTGACTGCCGTGGGTATCCAGGGCATGATCGGCAATCGCGATGATGTCCGGGTGTTTCTGCTGGCTCAAGCCGCCGCGCACGTCATGCTCGGTCAACACGTATTCGCCCACGAACCGCCGTGTCTCGCGGACGCCCAGCGCCGGGGCGACCCACGAGATTTGATATCGGCGGAACTCCTCGTACCGCGTTTGCAAGTCGTGCCAGTGGGCGTGTACCCGCCGCCGGCATTCGGGGTACGCTGCCTGATAGCCGCGCTGCAAGAACTCCTGGCCGTCCATCGTCGGCAACATGTTGATGTTCAGGTCGCCGTTGGGGTAATGGTTCATTTGCGCGACGGGAAAGTTGCCCCGCCACCAGCACTTGGCGGGCACATCGGCCGGAAGCGGCTCGATGCCCGCCGTGGCCTTGGGCGCGACGCGATAGATCAGCGTGACGCCGTTGATGTTCGCGGTCGCCTGCGGCGGGGCCGACGGTTCGTCAAAGCGGTCCCGAGGCTCCTGGCCCGTCATCGATTCGCAACGGGCGTCCAGGCACAACCAACCGTCCCCGGTGGCGTCCACATAGTTGCGGGCGATGATCCGCTGGCCGTCGCTTAGCCGCAGGAATTGGACGCGGCCCTCGGCGGCGCGCAACATGCGGAATTCGGTGTTGAGCAGAATGCGGCAGCGGCCGGTTTCTTCGAGCATGGCCTGCATCGCCGCCGACATGGCATCCGGCTCGAAGACGACGCCATGCCAGTGTTCGCGGCAAAACGCTTCGTCGGCCCCCATGCCCTTGGACCCGCAGCGGAAGAGTGAGTCGAGGTAGCCCCGCGCCGGATCGATGACCGTCTCGCCGCCGGGAAAGCGATACGGCTCCCTGTCCGGCTTGAACCAGGCCAGATGCCGGCCGTAGGAGTAAATGCCCACGGCCTGGGGCGTCTGCTTCAACCGCCGGTAGATGTCGAACGGAATGCCGGTTCCGCCCGCTCCCATTTCCCAGCAGGTGACGCCGCCGCGTACTGAATTGCCGCCCAGGCGATCCGCCCGCTCGACCAGCACGACGTTCAGTCCCAGGCGAGCCGCCGCCAACGCGGCACCGACGCCGCCGCTGCCGCCGCCAACCACCGCCAGATCGTATTCCATTTCGGCGGACGCCGGCGCAGCTTCCTTGGCTGCAGGGGCGGAGCCCGGATCGTCCGTAGCGGCCGACAGCGCCAACAGGGCCAACACGGGAACAACGCAATTCATGGTTCTCTTCCCCCTCAACTCGATTCTTCAAACGATTGGAAATTCATCGCGATTGCTCCTGTTGGAGTCCACGCTTTAGCGTGCTAGGCGGGCCATGCCCGCCGCAAGAGACACGCTAAAGCGTGAACTCCAGCGTGGTTGGCACCTTACAGAGGTGCGTGCTGCTCCTTAGCGTTTCGCCAACTTCCGCAGAACCTCGATCCCGCGCTCGATAACCGCATCGTCGGCGGCGTAGGACAGGCGGAAATGCGTGTCGCGCTGGCTGAAGATGCCGCCGGGGATGACCAGCAACTGGTTCCGGATCGCCTCGTTCACGAACTCGGTGCCCGTGCCCCAGGGGGCCTTGGGGAACGCGTAAAACGCGCCACGGGGTTTGACCAGCTCAAACACGTCCGCCAATCCCTCGTAGATCAGATCGCGTTTCCGCCGATATCGGTCCAGGTATTGGCTGACGTCGACGTCCAACGCCACCGCGCCGGCCCATTGGACCGGCTGCGGCGCGCACACGAACGTGTATTGCTGCAGCTTGACCATCGTATCGATCACCGCCGCCGGGCCGTGGACGAAGCCCAATCGCCAGCCGGTCATGGCGTGGCTCTTGGAGAATCCGTCCATCACAATCGTCTGGTCGTTGAACTTAGCCGGCGACAGGAACGGCTCGTCGTAGCAAAACGCCCGGTAGACCTCGTCCGACAGCAGCGCCACGTTCCGCTCGGTCGCCAGCTTGGCCAAACCTTCAATCTCGGCGGCCGTCGCCGTCACGCCGGTGGGGTTGGCGGGCGTATTCAGCAGAATCAGTTTGGTCTTCGGCGTGATCGCCTCCGCCACACGATTCAGATCGATGCGAAAATCCGGATACGTGTCGATCAGAACCGTGGTGCCGCCGACCAGACTGACCAGCGGCTGGTACATGACGAAAAAGGGATCGAAGACGATCACTTCGTCGCCCGGATTGACCAGCGACAACATGGTCAACACCAGTCCGCCGCTGGTTCCCGACGAAACGAACACCTTGCGGTCCGTGTGTCCGTACTCCGCGTCCACCTGTTGCTGCAGCTTTTCCCGCAGTACCGGCGCGCCCTGAGTCAGCGTGTAGCCGTTCTTGCGGCTCTGAATGGCGTCGATACAGGCCAGACGCACCGGCTCGGGCACGTCAAAGTCCGGCTGGCCGATCGACAGATTGATCGGGTCCTTCATCTGCGCCGCCAGGTCAAAAACCTTGCGGATGCCGCTGCTATCAAACGTCGTGGTACGTTGTGCGATCCAGGGATGGAGCATGGGGCCCTCGGGGCTGTGGGATCAAAGACGATGGGTAAGGCAGAAACAGTATCTTGGCCGAAGGCCGTATTCACGACCAGGGGATAACGTGCTTTTGCCGCTACACGCGTGTCCCCTTTGCGCGGCTGAGAGCTTGACCCCTTATCCGACGTTTTCGCGATTTGGCCGAAATCGGGGTCAAAGCGGTGAAAGGAGCATCGCCGTAACGTCAACGAAAAAAGCCACTTACAACTTTCCTCGTAGGTAGTTTTCGTGAAGGATTCAAGAATCCAACTCGTCTCGCGTGAATTCCTCGCGTGGTTCCACGACCAGGAATCCGTCAAGGAAAGTGACCAGGGAGCGAATGACTTTCGTAGCCTCGCCACCCCGCAGGGATTGTCGCCATGTTCCAGAATCACTTCACCAAGCCCCACCTGTTCGTCTTCGCCGGCATCTGGCTCAGGTTCACGGCCTTGACCTACTGGACGAGCCTGCCCGCCGCATCGGGAATAAACTCGCCCGCCCACGGATCAATGTAGAATGAGCGTCTTGTACCGTTTAGCTGCCGATGCGGTCGTGATCGTCCACTCTGGACCGCACGATCCCAACTGCTCTTGTCTCCGCAGCCTGGAATGGGCCAAAATGTCCGCCGAGCAAGTTCACTGACGGATCGACGGGAGCAAGACACGATGCCCGCGAAACAGAAACGGCAGCAAGTCAAACGCAGGAAGCCATCGACGCCACCCAGGTATGCCGTGGGCGACCAAGTGCGGGTCAAGTATGGCACTGCCGATCCTGACTTCCCCGACATGCCAATCGGCGGTTGCTCAAGGACTTCGATTACGGGATGTGGAATTACTGACGGAGACAGGTGCTGATGTCCCCAACCAGGCAAACCGCCGCGTTCGTCGTCATCCTGGTCATCTGCTTCGCGGCAGCGGGCCTGGGTTCATTGGCGACCACGCCGAACATCCCGACGTGGTACGCCACGCTCGCTAAACCAACATGGAATCCGCCCAGCTGGCTTTTTGGCCCCGTGTGGACCGTCTTGTACATCTGCATGGCGGTGGCCGCCTGGCTGGTTTGGCGTCAAGGCGGATTGCGGCACGCCCGAACCCCGCTAACGTTGTTCGCCGTCCAGTTGGCGCTGAACGCCGCGTGGTCGTGGATTTTCTTTTGGTTCCACATGCCAGGAGCCGCGTTCATCGAAATCCTGGTCCTGCTCACAGCCATCGCGGCGACAGCCATCGCGTTCTGGCCCAGGTCGAAGGCTGCTGGTATCCTGATGCTGCCGTACCTGGGCTGGGTCGCCTTCGCCAGCGTGTTGACTTTCACGATCTGGCGGCTGAATTCTTAACCAGACGGATCTTGCGATGGGGCCGATCATTAAAATTGCCGTGCCTGCCCTGCTCGGCTGGTTCTTGTTTATCTTCGTGGCGGTTTACCCTGTTTGGCTCGCGAACACGCGGTGGCGGTTTGTCGGACTATCGGCGACAAGGCGTTGGCAGGCGAGTGGCGGTCGAACCCGAATTGGAGGTACGATTGGAGCGGGCGGCTGAGGCGGCATTTGCATCGGCCTTCCCCGACCGAATGTGCAGGGGATCGGAGGTCTGGACCGTCGAGGGCGATGCGATGATTGTGGCGGTGTACCGGCGGCACAGTCGGCCTTTCAACGCTTCGACCTTCTTTGCCGTACGCTGCCAGACATGGGGGCGACGTTGATGACGGATCCTGCAGTCGTGAGCCGAAGATCTGGATCACGATGGGATCCCACTGGCCACCGAGAAACGCCTTCGGCTTGAAGGCCGCGGACTGGGCCAGGTTCTCCCACTTCCTCCGCGACGGCGTGCCTGTCCAGAGCCGTTGTTCCCGTCAGGGGCGCACAAAGGTCACCAAACAAACTTCCGTTCCCAGGCATTCAGGGTTGCTCCGGTTGTTCCGACGCGTCCCTGGCCAGCGGCGGGCGATGGACGTCGATGCCGGAGATGATGAAGGCCCGGTGGGGATTCGGATCCGGCACGGGCGTCAAGGTCAGTTCGTGAATCCCACAGGGCAGGCCGTCAGCGACCGTGACGTAGTCGTAGGGCCAGCCGCTGTAGTAGTCGGTGTCCTGCACCCAGCCCGATCCGTAAGGCACCACGTCGCAGCCGTCGGGCAGGATGTGCCAGACGATCTGCGGTGGTGTCGCGAAGGGCTGCATGACCGGCGGGGGGTCCTTGTCAGTCACCGGCTGTACGGTCGTTCCCCAGTCGGTGGGCAGCAGCGTGATGCGGCCGCTGCGGGAAACGAACTTCCGGTCGTTCCGGCCCTCGCCGTCGAACCCCGTCTTTGATCCCACGAGGCGGAACTTGACCCTCAGGTTGGCCTTCTTCGGGTCGGCGTCCGCGTTGCTTTCGGTCAAGGTCAATACCCAGGTTTCTTCCTGCATGTTCCCGCCGGTGTGATAGGTCATCGGGACGTTCGGGGCGCCGCTGGCCATGGTCCGGTTCTGCGGGCGAGTCCCATGAAACAGATTGCATTCGCTGGGCTTCCGGCCGTCGATCAGAACGGTGGCCTTGCCATGCGTGGTCGGCAACGCCAAGTCCACGCGGGTTCCGTGGAACTTGAGCCGCAGCCGGTCCGTGGCGGAGTTCGACTTCGCAAACCGGCCGTCGTCGGAACTCCAGCCGGGACCTTCGAGCACGATCTCATCCGTTTTGTTGTCGGCGAGGAAGCGGCCGACGTGAAAGCGGCGGACACGGTCGGCCCAGCCGGGACTGGCCAAGACGTTGGGCGTGAAGTGCCGCGCATACAGCAAGGCCATCAGCGTTTCGCCTTTGCGGTTGGGGTGTACGCCGTCGCGGAGCAGGTCCGCGGGCTGCCAGCCGTTGGTCTTGAGGTAGTCCAGCCACTCGTTGCGGACTTCGACGAGTTCCACGCCGTACTTCCGAGCCAGACGCCGCAGCAGGATGCTCTCGGGCACCTCGCGCGGACTCTCGGGGTTCTCGTTCCGATCGATGTGCTGAGTGCGGATCATGATGTCCGCCGTGGTCTCGCTGCGGATTTCAGCGAGGAATCGTTCCCACACTTCGGCCGTGCCCTGGTACGCGCTGAACAGCACCAGGTCGGGCTGGGAACGCAGGACGTCGTGCTTCAGGAGTTTCTGCATCCGCCACACGAACCAGCCGCCGATGGCCCGGTTCTCGCTGATGATCTTCGTGCCCGGATAGCGTTCGCGCAGACGCTGAATCAGCAACTCGGGCCAACCCGATTCGATCGACTGGCCGTCGAAGATGATCCGCACCGGACGATGGGTGTACTTGCCGGACTCCAGCAAGGACATCGTGCGGGCCAGGTTAGCGCCGAGCCACTCCGGGTGCTCAGGCGGAACCGGGGCCGGGATCTCCTTGGCGAGATTCAGCAGCTTCTGATGGTCCGGAACAGGATCAGGCTCCGGAGCTTTCACCGCGTCGGCATGTGGCGCCTGGACGGTGACTTTCACCTCCCGCAGCGGCTCGGCGTTTTCGCCAACCAGGCGACAGGCGAAGCGGGTGGCATTGAGGAAGCGAACCAGCAGGTGGTTGGTCCCCTGCTTCACTTCGACGGGTACCTCGCGAGCCAGTTCAAAACCGAAGCCGCCGTCGAACGTGCCGAGGTCCCGCCCGTTGAAGTACAGCCGGAATTTGCCGTGGCTCGCCCCGGTCGCCAGATTGGCCGGCATGTCCCGCGGGCTGTCCAGGCGGCAGTAGGCGTAGCGGTAGCTTTCGGGAACGACCAGGCGCGGGAACTCGTTCCAGATGCCGGGCATGTCCGGCAGGACCATCCTGACGCCCTCCCAGACGCCTTCCCCAATGCGTCCCGTTTCGCCGGGTTTCGTTCCGGGGATCTCCAGCGGCCTTCCTGCGTGCGGGATCCGCAGCGGATCGCCCATGGCCGCAAACTTGGCTTCTCCGCCCAGCGCTTGGAACGGGTCCGCCTCCAGCCGCGAATCCGGCGTGCGGATGATCAGCCACATGGTCACTTCGCCGAACCTGCCAAGGTCGCACGTGACCTCCGCAGCCTCCGCAGCGTGCCTCGTTGTCAAGGCTGCCAGCACCATGATCGTGAAGACGGCGCGAAGCGAACCGTCGGGTCGCATCAACGGGCGAAGCCCCATCCTCGGCCAAGCCGTCATTTCAAGGGATACGCAGGATCTCATGGTTTCGTCCTTTCGGCGGGGCGCCTTACGTGGGACAAGCTTCCAGCCTGGCGCGATCAAAAAGCCAAAAACTGCGGAGTTTATGCGGGATTGGTCTTGCAAGACTGTTGCGCAACTTCGTAATTCTTGGATGTGCAAACCACCCAAGAGCGAACGAGCGCAACAGTGGTTACATCATGGTACGAAAAGATCCAGGAATTCAAGTCTCCTATCCGCGTTATCGCCGCAATTCTGTTCAGGAGTCGAGGCAACCGTTCACGGGGTGGGAAGAAGTGAAGACGCTTTCCGCTGGGCAAGATGGGCTGCGACGGCGGCGGTGAGATACTCAAAGACGTTGCGATCCTGCAGGCGACAGGTTTCGATGGTCGTGAGCATCCGCTCCACGAAGCGACTGCCATGGGCGCCTTGGGTTCCATACGACAACTTGCGTCAGATGACGGCATGGCGGAGGGCACGCTCAGCGGTGTTATTGGTGGGTTCAACGCCTCTTGGGCCGTGCCCGATTCAAAGATCAGGGAATAGATATCCGCCTCACGCATGACGAACCGCAAGATCACCGGCGTGCCGATCAGCGAGGCGACGCTCTTCTGCCCTTTCCAGCTCATCCGGCGGTCGAGCGAGTCGCCGTAGATGAGGTCGCACTCGGCCGGCGAAAAGCCGGGAAACGGCGTTCCGCCCGGGTCGCGGATTTCAACCTGGACGATACCCGCAGCCATTCCCCTCCCACGGCGCATTGCAGGTGACGGCGATCTCTTCGCGCCATCAAGCGGCTGTCCTCCTCGGCCGTTTCCTCCCGGCACTACGGGACCGGGACGTAAAGCATCTCGAGGCGGTGAACGGTCAACGGCGTGCCTGAACACGAGATCCGGATGTCCTGCGCGGCCGCGGCTGCAAGCGCCGCAACCGGAACGGTGAAGGAAGCCGTGCAGCCCCCCTCCTGGGACGCCTCTTGCTTGAGGAGCGCCGCGTCCCGACCATTCACCTGCACCGACGGCACGGCGCGGGCCGCCTCTACCGGGACGAATTCACAGCACACCTCGCACCGCCCGTCACCGACCGCCACCGGCCCGATGCCGACAGAGAACGTGAGGGTGGCGCCCGTGACGGGCAGCGGCGACTGGTACGGCTCACCCGGGGCGGTGATGTCGCGATACGTGACGCCGACGCGGCGCGGCAACTTCAGCAGCGCGTCAAGAGACGCCATGGCCTGGCGCGTGTCCTTCCATGCACCGGCGGGATGGAAATAGTTGAACAGGTACACGGTGTCGGCGCCCCGCGAGAGCACCGCGACGGCGGCGCCGACCGCGAGTTCCGGCGAGGCGGCGGTGGCCTTGGCACCGGGCGACGGGCGGTAGAGGCACTCCAGACCACCGGCCAATGTGACCTTCGAGGATCCCAGCAACTGCCGCCACTTCTCCAGGGGCATGTCGAACTCCAGCGTGGCCCAGCGCGGCGTAACCACCAGCAGGTCAACCAGGCCGTCCCTGGCCCAACCGGCTGCATCCAATCCCATCGCGGCGGCCGTTTCCGGCCGGGACGGGACGCGCACGCCGAGGCGGATGGGATGCCCGCGCTTCGCGGCGGTGGCCACGGTCAGTTGGCGGACGTCGCGCAGCCAAGCGGTCAGGACCGGAGCCCCCTCTGCTTCCTTCCCTGCACTGAAGAGGTACGGCTCGCGCATGAAGTCCAGTTCCAGGCCGTCGATGTCGTACCGCTCGAGGGTCTCGGCGATCAAGGCCCTGTAGTAGTCCCGGACTTCCTGATGCGCGTAGTCCAGACAGCGAGCAAAGTACCCCGTGCAGCCCTGCCGGAAGAACTGCGGGTTCTTCTTCCAGAAACTCCCATGGAACGGATGGTCCAGAATGTCGTTGTTGTGGCAGTCATTCATCCGCAGGCTGATCCACGGCGAGACGCCGCGCTGCCGGCAGCGCTGGATGACGCGAGCCGGGTAGTCGATTCCCTGTTGGTGGACCGCCAGCATGTTGCCGATCCCTTTCCGGAATGCCTTGATGCCGTCCGCCGGCATCGGTGCCAGGAACGGCTGGGTGTCCGGTCCGGCCGGGTCGTAGCCGTCCCAGAAGGAATCCCACACGTCGCTGCGGTAGTTCGTCCGACGGGCGTTCGTGTTGCAGAGCAGCACGGTTACCCCCGTGTCCACAATCTGGTCGACGTACCGGTCAATGACCGCGCCGGCCCCACCCTCGGGAAACGACGGTTGAGTCCAGAAGATCTCCGTGCAGTCTTCGTTGTGGTACAGGGCCTTCACGGACTTCACCTCCCGGCTCGTGTCTTGCGCGACGGCGTACTCGGACGCGAGCAGAATCAGGCAAACGTTGAGAGCACACGCCGAGCGAAGCCCCGTTGAGTGCATCGCTGCCGAGGAAATGGGATCGGGTCTCATTTTAGCTACTCCGTTTGGGTTGGGTACCGTTCACGACTTCTTTGTCTCTCGCCGCGGCCGGCCAGGAGGGCGCAACGTCGAGTCGAGACCAAGGCGTTTTGCCGTCGCTTGCTGCCAGACCGTCTCGCCAAATGGCGTGCCGCCCTGTGTGCTGCGGCGCAACGCTTTCAACTACCAGCATTGCGCGCCGGGGGTTGCGTTCCACGTCGCGGCAGACGGTGAAGAAGTGTTGTCCGGCTACGGCTGTGACGCGAACGCCTGCCATTCTTTCTCGATCGCATCGCGGTCCGCGGCCACCGGTTGGAACAGCATCCGGTACTTCAGCGTCAGGCTCTGTTTTGCCGGCAGCGTGTACGGACTGCGGTACAGGACGGCCGGACTGAAGTACGGCATGCCTTGGATCAAGTACCAGGGTGTCGGATGCCGAAAACTGTGCGGATGATCGAGCACCACCACGGCGGCGGAGTTGCCGTCCTGCGTAGGCCCGCTAAAGGCGATCCAGCGGGCTTGCTTCGTCACCTCTTTGACCGGCCCGTCGCTGTCCGAGAATTGCCATTGGCGAAGCGCCGGCACCAAACGCAGCGACAGCCCCGCATAGCCGCCCCAACTGACGCCGTTCGGCTCGCCGGCAATCGGCGTGCGGTCCAGCACGACATCCGCCTGGCCCGCCGTAAACGTGCTCAGCCAGTCGATGGAATAGGCCCCGGCCGCCGTCGGCGCGCTCACTTCGACAATCCGCTTCTCCATCAAAACCGCCGGCTGGCCGGGCGGATGGTAGCTGAGCGCCAGTTCAAACCGAGCCGAATGATCGTCGCGCGGCGTGGCCTTGACCTTGACCACTTCCGTCTCGCCCGGCGATTTGCCTGTCTTGGGGTCTTCTTCCCAATACAGCACGCCGTTGATGGTCTTCCACGAGAACCAGATCGCCTTGTGCCAGAAATGGTCCGCCGGCCGCAAGTCGGTCAGCGGATCGCCTCCGGCGATCGTCACCGGATGGAAGCAGGGCTTGCCTTCTTCCTTGTTGTAATTGAACTGCCAGACCACCTGTTCGCCGCGTACCAGCGCCAGCGAGTGAGGTGTTTCTTTCCACGCCAATTCCGGCTCGGCCGACACAGCCGCTGCCGCCAACAAGACAACGAAGCTCATCATGGTTCAGACCCTCCCGACGGTATTTTCCTGCGTCGGACGCCAGGCCGCAAGATGCCCTCGTGCAGCCCCGTCGCTGCAAACCGAAAGGCGAACGGCCGGCGTAAGCCCGCCGGTTTTCCGAATGCTCGCACATCTACACGAGGAACTCGCAAGATCACCTTCGGTGAAATCAGCAGACGGCGGGAAAAATGACCGCACGGAAAATGCACCGATGGGCTGACGCCCACCGTTCGCCGGGGCCTCTGCACCGATGGGCTGACGCCCACCGTTCGCCGGGGCTTTTGCAGCGTTGGGGGCGATCCACGCCGTACCTGATGACGTTGGCTCGCGTCTTGGGTATACTCCAGGCAGACTGCCGCGATGGTTGCCCGATCCCGGCGAAGACCGATTCCCCAAGGCAAACTCAAACCTCGGTGTAAGTTCGTATCATGACCTGTGACTTGCCCACCATTGACCAAATTTCGAAGGGACAACAGGATGCCAACGAAGTGGAGTTCCGGCGATTGCGGGAGTTGTCGCTGGAAGAACGCGGGCGAATGTTGCACGCCGCTTGTCAAGCGGCCGCACAGTTGGCTGCCCGTCGCCGCGCGGCCGGCCTGCCCGATCCGGTGCCTGCCCCCTGGCCGGCTTCCACCTTCGAGTTTTTGAAAAGGCATGCTGCTCATGTCTGCGGATAACGCCTCGCCGTCGGCAAGTGATGTGGCTCGCGACTTGGCGGTGGCCTTGGTGTTACCGCAACACAAAGAGAAGCTCTCGTGTCAAGGGACCGCATCGCATGAACACTCGACATTGTGCTCTTCTATTGTTAACCCTGCTGGTCTCGACCGCGTCGCCGGCAGCCGAACCTCGAGAGGAACCGGCCGCCGAGCGTTGGTCGCCCTACACGCTGTTTCGCAAGCCGCCGCGGGCGGCGACGATGGTGGTCGACGGGTTTCTGTGGATCGAGGCCGAGGATTTTGCCGACTACGGTGACTGGCGGCTGGATACCCAGTTCGTCCAGCAGATGGGATCGGCTTACCTGATCGCCGCCGGCGTGGGGCGGCCGATCGCCGACGCCGCGACCGAAGTGCAGGTTCCTTGCGCGGGCCGGCATCGGTTGTGGGTGCGGGCCAAGAACTGGATCCGCGAGCACGCGCCGGGCACGTTTGCGGTCTCGGTCAACGGCGTCCGCACGGCACACGTATTCGGCGCCGCGGACAGCGAGGCCTGGATCTGGGAATCGGCTGGCGAGTTCGACCTGCCGGCGGGGGCGGTGAAGCTCGCGCTGCACGATCTGACGGGCTACTTCGGCCGTTGTGACGCGCTGCTGCTGACGCGCGATTTGGACTACATGCCGCCCAACGATTTGGCGCCGTTGCACCAGGAACGGAGCCGGCTGAGCGGCGCTTCGCTGGAGCCGGCGGCGGAGGGCGAATTCGACGTGGTCGTGGCCGGGGCCGGCGCGGCGGGGTGTTGCGCAGCCGTCGCTGCCGCGCGGCTCGGAGCCAACACGGCGCTGATCCAAAACCGGCCGGCGCTGGGCGGCAACTCCAGCGACGAACTGGGCGTGGGCATCTGCGGCGCGAGCGTCAGCCATCCCAATGCCCGCGAGAGCGGGATTATGGAAGAGGCCGGGCGCATCAAGGCGCAATTCGGCTGGCAACGGATGAGCGAGGGCTTTCGCATGGTGGCCGAGGGGGAAAAGAACCTGAAGATCTTCTACAATCGCCACGTGGTCGCGGCCACGCTGCGCGATCCGCAGCGCATCGATTCCGTCATCGCTGTCGACACGCTGAGCGGACAGCAAAGCGTCTTCGGCGGCAAGCTGTTCATCGATTGCACGGGCGACGGCTGGGTGGGGTACTACGCCGGCGCAAAATACCGGCTGGGCCGCGAATCGCGCGACGAGTTCGGCGAGGACTTGGCGCCGCCGCAACCCGACAACCTGACGATGAGCGGTTGCATCATGGGCAACTACACCGTGTCCTTCCGCGCCAAACGCGTGGGGCGGCCGGTCGCGTACGTGCCGCCACCGTGGGCCGCCAAGTTGCCGCCGCCCGAGGAATTCGGCCGCCGCATCGATCACATCGATTGGGGCGACTGGTGGCTGGAGCATCCCGGCGACATCGACGATCTGTGGGATCCGGAACGGGCCCGCGACGAACTGCTCAAGATTTCGTTCGGCTATTGGGACTTCCTCAAGAACCGCTGGCCGGATCGGGACCAGGCAGCCGACCACGTGCTGGCCTTCGTCCCCTACATGAACGCCAAACGGGAGACGCGGCGACTGGAGGGCGATTACCTGTTCAAACAGCAGGACGCGCAAAACGGCACCGTGTTCCCGGATCGCATTTCCTACGGCGGCTGGCCGCTGGACGTGCATCACGTCCGCGGGATCTTCTCCGGCAAGGAGGGGCCCTTCCACTGCAATCCCCATGTGCCGATCTACACCATTCCGTACCGCATCCTGTATTCGGCGAACGTCGAAAACCTGCTGTTCGCCGGACGCCATGTCAGTACGACGCACATCGGCTTGGGCTCGTTGCGGGTACAGGGCACGCTGTCCATGCTCGGTCAAGCTGCGGGCACCGCGGCGGCCCTGTGCCTGCGTTATGGCCAGACGCCGCGGACGCTCGGCGAGCAACACCTGGTGCAGTTGCAGCAGACGCTGCTGAAGCACGATCAGTACATACCGGAACTTAAGAACGAAGACCCGGACGATCTGGCCCGCGCGGCCCGGGTCACCGCGTCCAGCACGGCCGCCGTCGAAGAATTCACCCGGGAAAAAGTGCGGCATCGGGAAGGGCACCCGCTGAACATGCCGCGAGCCGTGATGATTCCGCGGGGCATCCACGAGCGGCTGCAAGGCGTATCGCTGGTGTTGTATTCCGAGCGGAACGATCCGGTGGAGGTGACGTTGCACGTTCGCGAAGCGGCCCAGTCCGGCGACTTTTCCTCCACGCGCGATCTGAGCACGGCTGTTGTCAAGGTAGCACCCGGACGGATGGCTTGGGTCAAGTTCCCCGTGGACTGCGCGGTCGCGGAACCGTACGTCTGGTTCTGGCTGCCGAAGACCGAAGGCATTTCCTGGCGACTGATGCAGAACGCTCCGCCCGGCGCGTGCCGGGCCTATGGCGGCGATGCCAATCGCGAGTGGACCGTGGTTCCAGGCCAGCACTACGCTTGCTTGACCGATCCACTGACGGCCATCGCGTGCGATTACCGGCCGGAGAATGTCATCAACGGAGTGGCGCGGATCGTGGGCACGACGACGAACCAGTGGGCGTCCGATTCCGCGCGGCCGCTGCCCCAATGGATCGAATTGGCGCTGTCCCAGCCGGCGCCGGTCGACACGGTCTACTTGACGTTCGACACCGACCTGAACAACCGCTACCACGACGAGCCGCTGGTGCGCCAGTGTGTCAAGGACTATCGGCTGGAGTACCACGACGGAAACCAGTGGCGTGTGTTGGCCCAAGTCACCGATAACTACCAGCGCCGCCGGGTCCACGCGTTTCCGGCGGTCACCGCCGGCAAGCTCCGCTTGACGGTCGAAGCCACCGGCGGCGACAAATCGGCCCGCGTCTTTGAGATCCGGGCGTACCAGGAGCGACCAACGCCATGACGGGCCGGTAAGGGGACTGGGGATGGGATGAACTTAGCCGGCTGCGCCGGGACTTGAATCCCTGATCTTTCACTTAATCTCTTCCTACTGGCTTGGAGCCAAGCAAGACTAGGTGAAAGATTAAGGTGTGAGAAACAAGTGGCGTAAGCTTCCAGCTTGCGATGCCATGATCTCCCGCAAGCTGGAAGCTTACGCCACGGAGAAACCGGACAGTTAGTACTCAAACGGTGCTTAGCCCTGCTCGGGGGGCGACGATCGCCAGCTGCTAACGTCGTCCGGCAGATTGCCTGCGGCGTCAAACGGCAAGGACTGCGGCGGTGAAAGGATTTCCAGGTCCGCCCGCTGCCGGGCTTCCTGCAGATAAGCCGCCGAACAGACCAGTTCGGCAATGTGCAGCGTGTTGCGAATCCAGACCAGTTTGGCATCGGCGGGCTCGGTGAGGCCGATCAGCGGCAGCGCGGTGTCCAGGATTTCGCGGTCCGTCTCGTAGTCCAGCGGGGTCATGGCGCAGCACACGTTGCCTCCGGTGCAACTGTTAATCCGCGTAATGGCCTCGTTCCGTTCCCGCAGGACCCGGCTGCGGCAGAATTCGGCCAGCCCCAGTCCCGTCGCGTTGCCGTGGGTCTTGGCTGTCAGGCCGCGGACGGCAATGTAGCGGACATTCGGCAATTCCCGCGGGCCCGGCTCGTGGTAGGCGAACTTGCGCCCCACGACGTTGGTATCCATGCCCGTGCCGCTGAGATCCTTGCCCAGTTCGTCGATCAACAGGATGTCCACCCGGTCAAAAGGCAGGCGAGGCAGCCAGCTCCTGGCCAACACGAGCAACTCTTTCTCCCGCGTTTCAAACTCCTCCGGCCGGACCGCGGAAATCTGTGCGGTCTCGTCGTAACTGTTCTCCACGATGGCCAGGCCGGCCACAATCCGGCACCGCCCGAGCACCTCGCGGGCCACGCTGCGGACGATCTGATCGAAGCTGAAATCCATGATGGCGCGATGATAGATCTTGGCGCCGTGGTGTTTCCCCAAGCCGATCAGCATCATCTTCATCAGGCCGCTTTCCACGTCGCCCGCGAACGAAGTGTGGGGTTTCACGCGGCCGCAGACCACGACGTGATCGGCCTCGTGAGCGAAACGGTCGAAGTGGACCGGGAATCCTTCGCGCGCGTGGCAAACCACGACGGTCTCCATGCTGGCGCGGATCGGACAGCCGCAAAACGCCTCGGTAATCTCGTACTCCTCGATCAACCGGCGCTGCCCCTCGGCTGTCCCGCCGGCATGGCTGCCCATCGCCGGGACAATGAATGGCTGGGCGCCCAGTCTCTTCAAATGATCGGCGATCGCCCGGATGATCAGGTGGATGTTGGCAACGCCGCGGCTGCCGGCGGTGATCGCCACGGACTGCCCGGGCCGGATCGTGCCTGCCAGCGACAGCTTGGCTAGCTCCGCGTCGACCTCCGCTGCCACGTCGGCTACGCGCGGCCGGTCGAAAGTCTGACGCAGACGGAACACTTGTGGGTACTCAGGCATTGCTAGCATTCTCCTGTTCTGCCGTGTGAGACGATTTGCCGATCCGTCCTACATTCATTAACCAGGGCATGTCTCTGGGTGATGTTCGGATCGCCGTCGCAAGTCGATCTAGGAGCAAAACACGGTTCCGCCTAGAATCTGGACCCGCGCGCGTGACTATCGGGGAGCGGGCCATCGGGCCGTCGACCACGTTTGTTTTTGCCGACGAGGACGCACATGAGAGCGAAACGACAAAAAAATTCGGAACATCACGAATCGCCGTTCATCCGGCGCCGCCGTTTGCGGCGGTGGCTGATCGGGGTTCCCGCCGTGCTGATCGGAACGTTGGTGCTCCTGTGGTCGGTGCCCGTCATCGTGGCCCACACCAGCTTGCGCCAGACGATTGTATCGGCTGCCCTGTCGGATTTCGAGGGGAGCGTGACCATCGGCTCCGCTTCCCTGGGTTGGTTGTCGCCGCTGCTGGCCCGCGACGTCGAAGCGCGCGACCCCCGCGGCGAACCGCTCGGCCGTGCGGCGTCGCTGCAGAGCGAGAAGTCGTTGCTCGGCCTGCTCTCGGACACCTCCCGTCCCGGCGTGTTTCGTGTCTCCGAGCCCTCGTTACAGTTGGTTCTGCGGCCCGACGGCAGCAACTGGGAGGATGCGGTGGCCAAACTGCTGTCCGGACCTTCGCAAGGCGCTGCGGTGCGGGCGCTGACGGTCCAGATCGAGGGCGGCACGGTCGAGGTCCGCGATACGGTCCGCAACGGCCAATTCCGGCTGGATCAACTGAACCTGGCCCTGCAGATGGACGACGCCTCGCCGCTGCCGATCAAGCTTCGCGCCGCCGCCGCGGTCGCGTCGCAAGGCAAACCGCCGGGGCAGCTCTCGGTCGACTTGGCCTGGAAGCCCGGCGAGACCGATGCGACGTACTACGGAGACGGACAAGTGACGTTGCGCGGCGAGGCCGTGCCCCTGGCGGCGATGTCGTCCCTGGCCCAGCGATTTGTCGGCGACGTGCAAGCCCAGGGTGCTGCCAGCGGCGACGCGCTGTGGCAATGGAAGGAAGGCGGCAACCGGCAGCGGTTGCAAGTGGATCGTTTGGAAGCCGGGACCTTGAACTTGCGGGCTCCGGAGTGGTTCGGTCCCGATGTCTTGCGGACCGACAGCTTGCGCGGGAGCGCCCAGTTGGAGACCGCCGGTAACAGCTGGAACGTCGAACGCTTGACGCTCGATGCGGACTTCGCTCAATTGGCCGCGCAAGGCGTCCTCCAGGCAGAAGACCTTACCTCGGCGTCCGACTGGGCAAAGCTCGTGAGCCAAGTGCCGGCGGTGGACCTGAAGATCGATGGCCGGGTCGATCTGGCCAAACTGACGCGGATGCTGCCTGCCACCTTGAATCTGCGGCCCTCGACGCAAATCAAGTCGGGACTGGTCACGCTGTCGCTGGTCAACAAGGCCACCAATCCGCCCCGCTTGGAGGCCCGCTTGGAAGCCAGCGATTTGGCCGCAACCGAGAACGGGCAGGAATTCACCTGGCAAAAGCCCATTCTGGTGACCGCCAATCTCCACCGCTCGCCGGCAGGGCCGGTCATCGACGAACTGATTTGCCGGTCCAGCTTCTTGGATGTCTCGGCCAAAGGGACGTTGAGCGACGGGACGGCCGTCGTCCGTGGCGACCTCCGCCAGTTGGCCGCCGACGCCGGCCGATTCATCGACTTGACCGGTTATCAGATGGCCGGCCGGGTCGACGGAAACGTCCGCTGGCAACGGTCCCGGGACGACCAGGTGGCAGCCGACGGCAAGTTAAAGCTGACCGATTTTGAACTCAGCACCACCGGCCAGCAGCCTTGGCGCGAACGGGAACTGACGCTGGACCTGGCCGGCGCCGCCGCACTGCAGGGTGGACAGATCCAACGCATCTTGTCGGCATCGGTCCAAGTGCATTCCGGCAGCGACGTGCTCAAGACCGACCTGCTGCAACCGGTGGCGGCCATCGGCCCGGCCACCGCGTGGCCCTTGGGATTAAAGGCCACGGGGAATCTGGCCACTTGGCTGCCCAGGCTGCGGCCCTTCGTCCCGCTGGGCGAACGCCGGCTGACAGGCACGGTCAACCTGGATGCCACGGCTCGAGTGTCGGCTCAAAAGGTCGATGCCGATTCCGTCAAACTGCAGATCGATCAATTCCAATCGCGCGAATGGGACTTGGCCATCGACGAACCGACGGTCCGCCTGGACGCCAAGGGAACGTGGGACGCCGTACAGGGCCGAGTCACCGCGCAAGACGTGGCGATGACCAGTTCGACCGTTGCCTTTCGGGCCCAACAAGTCGTCGTGCAACTGCCCGGCACGGGGCCGATGGTCAGCGGCAAATTGACCTATCGCGCCGATGTGGGCCGCCTGGGACAATGGCTGCAGACGCCCGGACAAGTCGCCGCCGAGCAGTTGACCGGCGCCGTCACCGGGGCGCTCGAAGCTACGCACGAGGCCGGGGTGACGCAGGTCAGCTGGAACAGCGACGCGGAGAACCTCGTTTACGCGGCGCGCCGAACGAATCCCTCGTCTGCGGGCATGACCCTGGCCGCGGCGTCGAGCCCCTGGGAAGAGATATGGCGGGAGCCGAAAGTTGCGTTGACCAGCCGCCAGCGATACGACCACCAGCGGGACGTCCTGGAAATCCAGGAACTGACCGCGACGGGCAACTCGCTGCGGCTGGTCGCAGCCGGCCGCATCGAACAATGGAGCGGGCGCCGCCAAACCGAACTGAGCGGCGAAGTCGATTACGACTGGGCCGACGTGAGTGCGAAACTGCGGCCCTATCTGGGCGGCAGCATTCAGATCATCGGCCGGGATAAGGGACGGTTTGCCCTGACCGGCCCGCTCCGCGAACTGCCCTCGCAAATCGGGCAAGCTCCGGCGTCGGGACGGCCGATGTCGGGACTTTCTTCAGAGCCCAGCGGGGCCGAATTTCGCTTGACCTCGGCCACCAGTACCGCCTCGGCCGCGCAGGGCTTGGTGCCGACGGACTTGGCCGGCAGCGCGCGGGTCGGTTGGGAATCCGGCAGCCTGTACGGCCTGCTGCTGGGCAAGGGCGACTTGAAAGCGTCGCTGGCGAGCGGTGTCCTGCAATTTGCGCCGCTGCAGGTTCCGGTCAGCGAAGGACAGTTCCGGGCGGTTTCCCGGATCGACCTGAACACAACGCCCGCCCGTTTGTCGGTGGACAAGGGGCAACTGGTGGACAACGTGCGCATCTCGCCGGAGCTGTGCCGGACGTGGCTCAAGTACGTCGCTCCGCTGTTGGCCGACGCGACCCGCGCCGAGGGCCGGTTCTCGGTCCTGCTGGATGGCGCCAAGGTGCCGTTGAGCGATGCCAACAAGAGCGACGTCCACGGTCAGCTGACGATCCATTCCGCCCAGGTCGGCCCCGGCCCCGTGGCCCAGCAATTCATTGGGCTGGCCCAACAGGTCAAGTCCATCCTCGATGGCCGGCCCGTTTCGAACAGCCAGGCGTCGGCGTCCAATTGGCTGCTCATCCCGCAACAGAACGTCCGCGTGGATCTCGAAAACGGCCGCGTCAGTCACCAGGGCCTGACCATGACCGCTGGCGACGTGACGATCCGGACCAGCGGCTCGGTGGGCTTGGACGAATCGTTGGCGATCATGGCCGAAGTGCCGATCCGGGACGAGTGGGTGGCCGACAAGAAATACCTCTCGTCGCTGCGCGGCACGGTCATCCAGATCCCCATGCAAGGAACGCTGTCCAAACCGCGGTTGGACAACCGCATGCTGACCGAGTTGAGCGCCAAGATGGTCGGCGGCGCGGCCCGCGGCGTGCTGCAAGACGAAGTGAATCGCGGCCTGCAGCGATTGTTCGGCCCCACGATGCGGGGCACTGCCGACGGCGCTGCGGGTGGCACGCCGTAGCGTACGTGGATTTGTTGGAGTACAGCCTTTAGGCTGCGATATTTGGGCTGCGAAGGCGGGTTGAGAATCCGTCCACGACAGGCTGAAGCCTGGACTCCAGCGAGTCGCCCCGAAGATCTCAAAGTGGCCGTGTGGGGACCTTGAACAGACACAGACACTCGTTCCGGAGATGACAACATGCAGCGTCCGGTAGCTCGGGAAATGGCGGCGGAGTTCTTGGGGACCTTCCTGATCATCGTCTTTGGCTGTGGAGCCGTCGCCCAGGTGTTGCTGAGCGGCCACGACAACGGCGAGTATCTGTCGATCAACCTGGGCTGGGGCCTGGGCGTGATGCTGGGCGTCTACGCGGCGGGCGGCATTTCCGGCGCCCATCTCAATCCGGCGGTGACGTTGGCGCTGGCCGTCTGCCGCCGTTTCCCCTGGTCCAAGCTGGTGCCCTACTGCCTGGCCCAGTTGGCCGGCGCCTTTGTGGCCTCCGCGGTCGTGTATCTCACCTACATGGAAGCCCTGGGGCAATTCGACGGGGGCGTGCGTCAAGTGCTCGGTCCGCAAGGCACGGCGGGGATCTGGGCGACTTACCCGCAGCCCTACCTGTCAACCTCTCCTGGCGGGCTGATCGATCAGATCGTCGGCACGGCGCTGTTGGTCATGTGTATCTTTGCCCTGACCGACAAACGGAACAGCGCGCCCGTTTCGTACTTGACGCCGGTGCTGGTCGGAGCCGTCGTGCTGGCCATCGGCATCGCCTTTGGCTTCAACTGCGGCTACGCGATCAATCCCGCCCGCGACCTGGGTCCGCGTTTGTTTACCTGCGTGGCCGGTTGGGGCGGCGAGGTGTTCCGCGCCGGCCACTACTGGTGGTGGGTACCGATCGTTGGCCCGCTGGCCGGCGGCGTCCTGGGCGGCTGGATCTACGACCTGCTGATCACCCGCCAGCATCCGCCGGAGAATTAGGACGGGATCGTTGTCACGAGAGAGTCAACCCCGTAGTTGCATACCAAAAGGCGAACGGCCGGCGTAAGCCCGCCGGTTTTCCACATGCCCGCACATTTGCGCGAGGAGTTCGCAATAGCACCTTCGATGAAACCGGCAGACGGTCGGAAGAGTGATCGCCGAGACAATGCACCGATGGGCTGACGACCACCGTTATGCACCGGCGGGCTTACGCCGGCCGTCCGCCTCTCGGAATGCAACGTTTTGGTCTACGCCGCCATTCGTCTGCGGCGGCCCCGGAGACCGGCCAGTTCGTCCAACTGCGGTCGTGTCAGTTCGACGAAATCCGCCATTTTGCCGTGGGCGTCCGTGGCTTGCGAAAAGACCGAGGTTTGGGCGTGGATCATCCGCGGCAAGAACATCCAAGCGCGGGCCATCGAGTCCCGGTCCTGGTCTCCCGAGACCACGACCAGATCGAGGCCGGAGATGTAGTTGGAAATCCGTGCCAGCGCGGTGAAGGGATCTCCGGGCACCAACTGGACTTTGACGTGTTGCTGCCGCAATTGCTGATAGGCCTGTTTCAAGCCGATGCGCTCGGCTCCGGCCGGCCGGTCCTCGAACAGATCGATTCCCGTGTAGCACAACTCGGCGCCGCTCGGGTGCCGCATCGCGACGGCGATCAGCCGTTCAGCGCGCACGCCGTTGCCGACTCCGATCTCCAAAATGCTGCGAAGGGGACGTTTGTCGATCGAGCGATAGAGGACTCGATCCGTTGCCGGCTGGGAAAGGTAGGTAAGATACGTGTACTTCAGAGTACCCAGTTGACTCATCCGTGAGTTCCTCAAGCGGCTGGGGGGCCCGACCGGCGAATTCCTCGACGCGAACAAATCGCTACGCAGACAGCCGGCCTTTGTTCTGAATTTCGGCCGATTTGCGGCTTCGAGTCAAGGGGAAGTTGCGAGTATCCGGGCGATGGCAAATTGTGACGGTGGGAACGGAGATACCTGCGTTACCTTTAGCCCCAAGTTCCGCGTGCAACAGAAAATGCTCGACGAGCCGTCGCGAAGCGTAGTCATGAATCCCGTTCAGTGCTAGCTGCAATTGGCCATTCGGTGATCGCCCCTGTCCCGACGCAACCCGCAACACACCACCCGCAACACACCAACCCGGTTGCGGGCCGATTCTGCGGTCGCTACGCTACATCCGTCGGGTGTTCAGAAATCTCGCCAACCGCCGAGCGGGTATCGAGTTGTTGACTCTAGCGACCGCTCCGCCGTTTTCGTCGGCGTCCGCGGCAACCCGCTGAACCTGATCGTCGAAGTGACCGGAGCGAAGGACAAGGACAAAGAGGCCAAGGTCTCGACCGCCAAGAGCCTGTGGGTTCCCGCCGTCAACAACGTCGAGACGTGGGGGCGTTGGGTATTTGTCGAGGTCCGCGATCCGTGGAACGCGAAGAACGAAATCCTCGGGCAGAAAAATTGACGGCAGGAAGATCAATGCGCAATTGTCCTGATCTTTCTGCCATCAATCTTTCTGCCCAATTCTCCCTGGAAATCACAATGCCTGGCAAGCGACAAGCACCGAAGCGATTCGAAGTCCCGATCGACGCGGTCCGCCACAAGGACAACCAGCCGCTGGACGTCCCTGCGGTGCCGATCTACATCCAGGAGAAGGTTCACCCGCAAGCCAACCACTCCGACCAGCCGTTCACCGGCCGTGCCCTGTCATGCGGGCGGCGCGAAGACCCAGACGTTCGAGCTGCCGGTACGCATCGACGGGCAGGGCCAAACCACGCTGGACTGGCGGATGCAGCCCGCAGCGCCGCTGGTGGCACGGGCCGCGATGCGGATCCAGGCCGGCGAAGAGGTGATCGGCAGCCGGGCTTTCGTGTTCGTGTACGGCGCCGAGAGCTATCAATGGCACCAGCCCGCGCCGGAAGAGAAGACCGACCGCGTCTGGCTGGTGTTGAAGTTGTACCGCGACGGCCTGTACCGTTCGGGCCTCGACCTCGTGAACTTAGCCGTGGGTTTCAATCCACGGTGAGCGTCTTGCCGGGATGCCTCCGTCGCGTAGCGACGGCTGAACCGGCGAACGCGTCAAGCCGCGGGTTCAGTCGTCGCTACGCGGAAAAGACCAAGTTTTCCGGCTGCCCGTCCTCCGGCGCCGGCCTGTCATGCGGCTCAGGCTGTCATGCGGCTCCGGTTGCTGGCGGTGCGTGCGGATCGGAGATACACTGTTATGAGTGCCAACCCCGCTCCATCCTGGATTCGATTCGGCGATGAGCCTGCAGACCAACCCGCAGCTGGAACTCGCGTTTGAATACGTCCGCAACACGGACAAGAGTCTTTTCCTGACCGGAAAGGCGGGCAGCGGCAAGACCACCTTCCTGCACCAAATCAAGGCTGAAGGAAGGAAGCGACTGGCCGTCGTCGCGCCCACCGGCGTCGCCGCGATCAATGCCGGCGGCATGACGATCCACTCGCTGTTTCAACTCCCGTTTGGGATCCATCTGCCGGGCGTTGAGCGCAGTGACCACAGCCAACAACGCCGATTCACGCGCCAAAAAATGCGGCTGATCCGCAGCCTCGATCTGCTCGTGATCGACGAGATCAGCATGGTCCGGGCGGACTTGCTCGACGCCGTCGATGATGTCTTGCGCCGCTTTCGCGACCACCATCGGCCGTTTGGAGGCGTGCAATTGCTGATGATCGGCGACCTGCACCAACTGCCGCCGGTCGTCAAGCAGGAAGATTGGGACGTCCTGACGCGGTTCTACGAGACGCCCTATTTTTTCGGCAGCCGCGCGCTGCAACAGACCGAGTACATTTCGATCGAATTGAAGCACATCTACCGGCAGTCCGACCCGGAGTTTATCGCGCTGCTGAACAAGGTGCGGGACAACTGCCTGGACGAGGAGTCGCTGCGGAAACTCAACAGCCGGTTTGTCCCGGATTTCCGGCCACCCAGTAAGGACGCCTACATCACGCTCACGGCGACCAATGCGGCCGCGCATGAAATCAACGCGGGGAATCTCAACCAGCTTCCGGCTCGCCGGCATGTTTTCGAGGCACACGTGGCGGGCGAGTTTCCCGCGAGTTCCTATCCGACGGACCAGATCCTGGAATTCAAGACGGGCGCTCAGGTCATGTTCATCAAGAACGACTTGCAGCCCGAACGACGTTATTTCAACGGCAAAATCGGCCGCATCACCCACATCGATGAAGATTTGATCCACGTGCGTTGCCCGGGCGATCCAAACGACATCGCCGTCGCCCCCGCCGAATGGCAAAACGTGAAATACTCGCTGAACGAAGAAACGAAACAAATCGACGAGCAGATTTTGGGCACGTTTACCCAGTATCCACTCAAGCTCGCCTGGGCCATCACCATCCACAAGAGTCAGGGTCTGACTTTCGAGCGCGCGATCGTTGATGCCCAGGCCGCCTTTGCCTACGGGCAAGTCTATGTCGCCCTCAGCCGCTGCAAGAGTTTTGAAGGGATCGTGTTGCGGTCCCGGATCAGCGGTTCGAGCGTGAAAACCGATCCCGAGGTGCGTCGTTTCAGCCAGGACGCGGAACGCCTTGCGCCGAGTGAGTCCCAGTTGCAGCTAGCCAAACGGGAATGCCAGGCGTCACTGCTGCAGGAGCTGTTTCGTTTCGACGCGATCGAGAACGGACTGGAAAAGCTGCGTTCCACCTACGTACAGCACGCGAAAACACTGCCGCCTTCGGCTTTGGATCAAGTGCAATCGCTGCTGGAACAGGCAAGGGCCCAGTTGTTCGACGTGGCCGGGAAGTTTGCGCCGCAGCTTGCCCAGTACCTCGCTCAAGACGACATGCCCGAAGCCAATGCGGCATTGCAGGTCCGCATTCAAAAAGCGAGCACGTACTTCACGGAGAAAATCACGAGGCTTGTGCAGGATGTAGACGCGCTTTCCACGGTTGCCGATAATCAGGCCGCCGCCGCGGCACTGACGTCTCAACGGCAGTCACTTCAGCTCGATTTCTTTGTGAAACGCGCCTGCTTTGCCGCCTGCAACGGCGGCTTCACGACCGAAGCCTACAACCGCGCGAAAGTCAACGCGGAGCTTGATTTCGCGAAGGCCGCCTCGGCGGTTTCGCGGACTCCGCTCGTCGTGCCCAAAGGCGTGCCGCACCCGGCGCTGTATCGTCAACTGCTGCAGTGGCGCGAGCAAGCGTCTGAGCAAAGTGGCCGGCCGCCGGGAGAGGTGCTTCCGAATGCTACGCTGCGGGAATTGGTGAGCTATCTGCCGACGGATAACGCCCAGCTGCGGCAAATCCACGGCATCGGCAAGGCGCGGCTACGGCGGTATGGCAAGGAGATCAGCGAATTGATCCGGACATATCGCGCAGAGCAACAACTTCCCCAGGAACCAACCATCACGCCCGCGGGCCCGCCACCACGCACCTCGGAGACCAAACGCCACAGTTTTGAACTGTTTCGAGCCGGCAAGAGTGTGGACGAGATTGCGGCGGAGCGCCGTCTCACGCGGAGCACAATCGAAGGGCATTTGTCCCACTTCATCGGCCTGGGTGAGTTGGACGTTTATTCGGTGCTCGATCGGGAGACGGTAGCCGACATTCAGCAGTTTCTGCAGGCCCGGCCGGAAGCTGCCGCGGCGGAGGCCAAATCCCACTTTGGCGACAAGTACAGCTACGGCGAATTGAACATGGTCATCCGTCACGTACAGCAACGTGAACGCTCTCGTTGACGCCGCCGGCAAGCTGCCCGTCGGGGTTCTGGACGGCGTGAATGGCATGGGGAGCCCGTCCGGCTTGGTGCCTCGCTGTACGTGCGGCGATCGGCTTCTCATCAAGTTTGCGAGCATCAAGAGTCCACGGCGCGTCAGTACGCCCTGAAAGAACGGCTGGCTGCCTTGGGCTGGTGCGAGGAGTGACGGGCCAGGCGCTGCTCGGTGCGGCACGGCCGACTCGTGTCGCGACGAATTCCCTTGCCCGCGATTTGCTTGCCCCCTCTTCCGTACCGAATGGTCTCGGTCCTCACGGCGAACGCCCGGTCAACCGGCATTTTCGTTGACTTGCCGCGGCAGAGGAGTATATTCATTCCGCATCGAAAGCTCATCTATTGTCCCCGCCTCGGTTTCGTGCGGGGGTGGAAAGAGAGACCACTTCATGACGCGACTGTCTCACGGCAAGGCAAGATGGACGGAGCGGCCTGTGCGGGCACGCCGGGGGCGTCGGCGGCCGAGAAGGCTGTGGCTGGAGCGGCTGGAAGACCGTTGTCTGCTCGCCACCCTGGTGGTCAACTCCGTGCTCGATTTGCCCGACAGCGGCCATGCGCTGGGAACGTGCGATACGGAACTGAATCCGGACAGCGACCCGCCGATCCCGGCCAGCGGCATCTGCACGCTGCGCGCGGCGATCTCTTCCGTGGCTGAAAATCCCGGCCTGGACGCGATCCACTTCGCAATTCCGGGGACTGGCGTTCCCACGATCGATGTCGGGGTTCGCGGGATGCTGACCGTTTTCGGCGGACCTGTGGTCTTGGACGCGACAACGCAGGGGGCTGGCACCGTCGAATTGCGTGGGGCCTCAGGGATCTTCAATTTGTCGCTGGGCACCAGCGGCAGCACGATTCGCGGCTTCACCTTCAACAGTGCCGCCGGCGGAATCGCCATTTCCAACAGCCACAACAATAGGATCGTCGGAAACCGCTTTGGCACCGACCCGACAGGCACCATTTCGCTGCCGCTCACCGCGACGGCGATTGGCATCTGGGGCAACAACAACACGATCGGTGGGACCACGCCCGAAGACCGCAACGTCATCGCCAGCAGCGGCATCGGCGTGGATATCTTAAGTTCCGGAACAACCTCGACGGGGAACATGATTCGCGGCAACTACATCGGCACGGACGTCACGGGGGCGGTCGCCATGGGGCACTCGGACACCGCCGTCAGCCTGCGTTTCGCGGTAAACACGACCATCGAGGGAAACGTCATCGCCGCCAGTCCCTTCGGCGTTTCCATCGGCGGCAGCACGGGCACGGGCAACGTCGTCACCGGCAACCTGATTGGCACGGATGTCTCCGGCCTGGTGACGGATCCGGACGGCCAAGTGGGCAGCGGCGACGAACTCGGCAACGGCAAGGGGATTCTGGTCAATGACGCACCGGGCGTGATCATCGCGAACAACGTGATTGCGGGCAGCACGGGCGTCGGAGTCGACTTTGGGTACGGCGTTCATCTGGCCAATCCGAACGCGAGCGGTGCGGCGATCCGAGGCAACATGATCGGCGTGAATGCCGTTGGAAAGGCCGTGCTGGCCAATAAATCGGACGGTGTCTTCATCGAACGAGCCGGCAGCATCACGATCGGCGGGACGGCGGACGGAGACCGCAATGTCATTTCCGGCAACGGCGGTGACGGAGTGACGATCTACGGCAGCGCCGCCCAGCCCGCCGCGAACAACACCGTGCTGGGCAATTACATCGGCGTCGACGGCACGGGCGAATTTTCCTTGGGCAACGCCTCTCGCGGCGTCCACATCGACTCCAGCGCCACCGGCAATATCATCGGCGGCGATTCGCCGGCCGCGCGAAACATTATCTCCGGCAATGGACGGGACGGCGTGATCATCGCGTTGGGCGGAGCCACAAACAACGTGGTGAAAGGCAACTACATCGGCACCGACAAGGACGGCGTCAGCGATCTGGGGAACGGCCACAACGGCGTGTACATCCTGCGCGCCCCCAACAACATCATCGGCCAAAGCAGCGGCACCAGCTTCGTCCGCAATCTGATTTCCGGCAACGCGCGCAACGGCGTCCTCATCGACGGCTTCGAGGCCGTGGGCAACGTCGTCGCCGGCAACTTGATCGGCACAAACAAGGACGGCACGAGCGAACTGCCGAACGACCTGCACGGCGTGTACCTCTTCAAGGCGCCGCGCAACCGGATCGGCGACGTCTTCGCCGGCCTGCCGTCGGATGCGAACTTCCCGGGCAACGTGATTGCCGCCAGGCAAGCCGGCGTGCGGATCGAGGGAGTCGAGGCAACGCGCAACGAGGTGCTCAGCAACTTGATCGGCGTGGACATCACGGGCACCAACGGCTGGCCGACCGTCGCCGAAGTGGGCGTACACTTGCTGGACGCTCCCAACAATCGGATCGGGATTCCCAACGCACGAGGAACGACGCCGGGTGGCAATACGATCTCCAACAGTCAACGCGGGATTCACATTCAGGCGATCGCTGCCCCATCGGGAACCGGGACGCTTGGCGGCATCGTGGGCGGGAATTTCATCGGCACGGACCGCCATGGAAGCACCACCGGGCCGGCGGCTCAACTGGGCAATCGCCAGGAGGGCGTGTTCATCGAGAACGCGTCCAACAGCTACATCGGCGGCCAGCCGACGGGCGAGCCCGAACTGCCGGCGAATATCATTGCCGGCAACGGCGGCGACGGCGTGCGGGTGACGGGCGAGAACGGCAAAGGGAACACGATCCAGGGGAATTCGATCGTCGCGAATGGGCTGCTCGGAATCGATCTCGGCGGCGACGGCGTGACGGCCAACGACGCGGATGACGCGGACCTCGGCCCGAATAATTTTCAGAACTCGCCGTTCGTGACGCGCGTGGTTCGTGCGGACGGCTCGCGGGAGATTCTCGGCACGCTGTCCAGCAAGCCGAATACCCGATACCGGGTCGAGTTGTTTGCCGGCGACGAGGCGGACTCGTCCGGCTTCGGCGAAGGTCAGACGCGCGTCGGCTTTCTCGACAACGTCACCACCGACGGCCTGGGCGCGGCCTCGTTCCAGTTTGACGGCGGGCTGGTGGACGACGGCCGCTTCATCACCGCCACGGCCGGCGACCCGTCGGGCAACACGTCCGAATTCTCGTGCGCGACGCGGCAAGCGGTCTCCGCCGACAGCAGCGTGTTCGGTGTGACCAACACCCATGACCGCGGCGTGGGATCGCTGCGCCAAGCCATCCTGGACGCCAACGGCCATCCCGGGCTGGACACGATCGTCTTCTGCCTGGCGGGAACGGGGCCGCAGACGATCATCCCGGAGACGGCCCTGCCCCCGATCGCCGACCCGGCGATCATCGACGGGACGACGCAGACCGGCGCCAGCTGCAACACGCAGTTGGATGGCGGGCAGGACACGAAACTGCTGGTCGAACTGAACGGTTCAAACCCAAACGCGGGACCGCATGGTCTCCATATTATGGCCGGTGGCAGCACCGTTCGCGGGCTGGTGATCAATCGCTTCGGCGGATCGGGAATCCTGTTGGAGGCGGGTGGCGGCAACCACATCGAATGCAACTTGATCGGGACGGATCCGACCGGGCTCAATGCACGGGAGAATCTGGAAGGCGTGACGATTCAACAGTCGGCCGACAACCTGATCGGCGGCAGCCTGCCGGAGACATGGAACGTGATCTCAGGCAATGTGCTAAGTGGCGTGACGATCACCGGCGCGGAGTCGAGCGGCAACCACGTCCGAGGCAACTTCATCGGCATCAATCTGGCGGGAAACAGCAGCCTTCCCAATACAACGGGCGTCCGAATTGCCGACGCTTCGAACAACGTCGTGGGTGGGTCCGCGCAAAATGTCATCTCCGGCAATCGCGCGGACGGCGTGCTGATCGTGGTCAGTTCGACAGGCGGCGTCGCCACGAATAACGTCGTGCTCAACAATCGCATCGGCACCAACCCGGAGGGTACCGTTGCCCACCCGAATATGCACGGTGTGACAATTTTTGGAGCGGGTTCGAATCGGGTCGGCGGATCGTCGCCAGCCTTCATCGGCAACTTGATCTCGGGCAACCTGGCCACGGGGATCACGATCGAAGGGGCGGATGCTACTGCAAACATTGTGGTGGGAAACCTGATCGGAACGGACGCCGACGGAACGAACCGGCTGGCCAACGGGCTCGATGGCGTATTGCTGGGAGCCGGCACGGCGAACAACCGCATCGGCGGTCTGTTCACGCGCGAACGGAACATCATTTCCGGCAACGACGGCCACGGGATCCGCATTAGCGGCGAGGAACTTCAACCCGCGCGCGACAATATCATTCGAGGAAACTACATCGGGACCAACGTCACCGGCACATCGCCGGTCCATAACGCTGGCAGCGGATTGCATCTGGCTGGATTCACCCGAAACACCGCCATCGGGGGCGAGGCCGCAGGGGCTGGGAACGTCATTTCCGGCAACACCACGCACGGTGTGGCCATTGCCGGTCCCCACGCGACGCTGAATCAGATCATCGGTAATCACATCGGCGTCGACCCCAGCGGAACGCAGCGGGTCCGCAACGAGGAGGCGGGCGTGATGCTCGACGGCGCGCCGCAAAACACCGTCGGGCTTGCAGGTGTCGATTTCAGTAACGTCATCTCGGGCAACGCCATCGGCGTGTATATCAAGGGTGCCGGCGCGACGGGGAACCGGGTGCTCCACAACTTGCTCGGCACCGATGTTCACGGCACAGCCCCGCTCGGGAACGACGAGGCCGGTGTGAGAATCGAGAGCGCCTCGCTGAACGACATCGGCGGCGCCGCTGCGAACGAAGGCAATGTGATCTCGGCCAACAGCCAATTCGGCGTCCACGTGCTGGGACCAAACGCGAACCAGAATTTTGTGGGTGGCAACTCGATTGGCACAGATCCACAGGGGACCGCCGGCGCCGATCCGGAATTCGCCCCACTGGGCAACGTCGAAGCTGGCGTGTTGATTACCGATGCCACGCAAACGCGCGTGGGTGTGGCCGCCGCGATGGCGACTGTAACCGACGCTTGCGCCGCCGCCCAGTCCACTCGCAACACGATTGCCAACAATCAAGGCGTGGGGGTGCGCGTCGCGGGAGCTTCCGCGGCGGCCAACGTGATTCGCTGCAATGTGATTCGCGACAACGAAGGGATCGGCATCGATCTGGTCGGGAACGATACTCCGGCGCGGCCGGTGACTGGAAACGACCCGGATGATGCGGACGCCGGCCCGCACGGGCTGCTTAACTTTCCGGTGGGTGTGACGTACTTGACGAATCCCACCACCGGTGAGGTCACGGTCCTCGGCTCGGTCAGGCCCGGCGCTAACGTCATCGTGGATCTCTACGGATTATCGCAGACCATCGTGAACGTCAGCGAAGGGCCGGACCCGTTGGGCTTCGGCGAAGGCGAGATCTATCTCGGTTCGGTGGTCCCGCCGCCGACCGGCGACTTTTCATTCGCGCTTGCCCACGGATTGCCGGCCGGTTTTCCGTTCGTGAGCGCGACGGCGACGAACATCGCGGACGGTTCCACCTCCGAGTTTTCGGCAGTCTGTGGCTATCTCGACGCCGACAATGATGGCAATCCAGACACCGATGGCGATTCGCTGTGCGACGACTGGGAAACCGACGGCATCGATTACAACGGCGACGGAATCATCGACCTCAATCTGCCCGCACTGACGGACTCCAAGAACAACCCGCACCAGGCGGACCCCCTCGTTCGCGACATTTTCGTCGAAGTGGATTGGATGGACTGCGCGGTTGGGGGCTGTGCCGCCAACCACGCCAGTCACGAGCCGGTCCCCGCCGCGCTTGACGAGGTGACCCAGGCCTTCGGCAAGCAGAACATCCAATTGCATTTGATGCCCGACGAGTCGCTACGTGAGATCACGAGCATCCGCTTCAATAGTGGCGCCGTGAAAGTCCCGCCGGATGGCACTTTCAACGACCTGAAGGTCGGCAATCCGGAAAACCGCTGCGGCACCGGCGCGAGCGACGGCCATTTCGGCACTCCCGCCGAGCGTGCGGCGGTCAAGCCTGACGGGACGTCGAACTGCGAGAACATTCTGGGCGCACGGGAACAGGCGTTCCGCTACTTGATCTTTGGTCACGACCACGCGCATGCGCCGAAATCCAGCGGCATTGCCGAACTGCCGGGCAACGATTTCATGGTGACGTTGGGGTCATGGTCTGCCAACGCGATGCAGGCGTCGTCGGGTCTTCCCGCGGGAAAGACGACCGACGAGTACCGGAGCGTCGTCGAGGCTAGCACGATCATGCATGAAATGGGCCATACGCTGAACCTCAGACACGGGGGCGGGGATGAGACCCACTGCAAACCGAATTACCTGAGCGTTATGAATTACTCCCTGCAGCTGCCCAGCAAGGACCCCACTCGTCCGCTCGACTATTCCGATACGGCACTTGCCGAGCTGGACGAGGAACACCTGAACGAGGCGCTCGGGATCGGCGGGCCACCAGGGCGTTTCGTCGTGTTCGGACAAGGCTTTTCGGCCACGCGGCCCGCCCCGTTGCCGGCCGCCAATGGCCCCCTTGATTGGAACGGGGATGGCGACTCCACCGATGCGAACATCGATGCCGACATCAATATGTCGGATCGCGTCGGTCGCGCCTGCGGACCCCGCGCGCAAGACTCGATTGTTCAATTCGAAAACCTCCCGGACCCGGAAACCCGAATCCTCGGCAATACCGACTATTCCAATAATTCGTCCGTCGGGCTGGTGTTGACGATGCTCACGGGCGCGGCAAGGGGCGAACATCGTGTCATTACGGGCATCGGCGTTAACCCACGGAACATCTTCGTTCTGGACTTCAACGCCCCAATCGCAGTCGGCGATCAGTATGTGATTCACCGGTCGGCCGAGAAACTCGCCGGTTACGACGACTGGGAGCATCTGCTCATCCCGTTCCGCCACACGGTGGACTATGCCGACGGCCTAGCCACGACCGAGTCCGAGGACGAGGCGACGGTGGACGACTTCGTGGCGGCGGCCATGACAACCGATTTCGACGGCGACGGCTTTGCCAACGCCGTCGATAACTGCCCCGCGGTACTCAACCCGGCGCAGGCCGATACCAACGGGGACGGTGTGGCGGACGCCTGCAGCGCCGGCATTCAAGTCTTCGTCAGCGGCGGGACGCTGCACTACGTGGCGGTCGCCAGCCAGGTGAACCGGGCGGTGTTCTCGCCGCAAGCGGGGAGCGCCGTGGTTGGCGAGACGACCGAGTTGATCCTCGAAACCGGTCAGGCGTGCAGCGGCGGCGGGGCGCCCAGCCAAGCCGCCACGTGCAGCCTGGCCGGTGTCGCCCGCATCGCCGTCACGCTGGACGACGGAGACGACCGTGTCGAACTCGGCCGCTTCGATCTACCCGTCCGGATCCACGCCGGCTTGGGGGACGATTCCCTGCGGCTGACCGGCACGGGACAGACGCTGGATCTGGTAGCGCTGGCCGATAGCGATTGGCAGGGACTCGAAACCATCGATATCCAGGGCAACGGGCCGAACTCGCTGGCGTTGAACGCCGAAGAGGTAAGTAGCCTGTCCGACACCGGCGAACTCAGGGTTTTGGCGAACCTGGATGATTCGGTCAACGTGGGCCAGGACTGGCTGCTGTCCGGAGTCACGATCGAAGCGGGCTTGTTTTTTCGCGTCCTCGAACAAGACTCGGCGAAACTGTTGCTCAGCGGCCCCGCGGACTGGTCGAACCCCATCAACCTGTTCGATGTCAACGCGGACGGCCCCGTCGATCCCCAGGACGTGTTGATCGTCATCAACGAATTGAACGGGCCGCGGTTCCATGATCAGCACGGTTTGCTGGCCGATGCCGCCTCGTTGTCGCTGTTTCCGGGTTCCTATTTCGACGTCGACGCCGACGGCCTGGTCGAAGCGCAGGACGTGCTGATCATCATCAACTTCCTGAACAATCGCAGCACAGATCCAGAAGGAGAAGCGGTCGCAGCCATCGCCGCGGACCGCGACAGGATCCGCGACGCCGCCTTGGCCGAGTGGGCATCCCCGATCCAGGAGACCTTCGCGCGACCGTTGCCGCCGCGCTTGTCGCCAACCGTCCAGACGACCGCCGCACGCGAACGAGAACCATGCATGCCATGTGAGGCGTGTCTGGAGGCACCGCCGCCCGAGGCACTGACGCCATCGGCCCGGAAGCTCCCTCGCGCCGAGTACGCTGGCACGCTCGATGACCTGCTGGCCGAGTTTGAATCAGAAGCCTGGGCGATAGCGGGGAAGCCGGTCGCTCGTCATAATTTGTTTCCGTTCGCTTTCCGTTGATCAAGGCAAGGCGGCCCGAGCCGCAAGGACAGGAATTGTTCCATGACCGACTCTGCGTCAGGTAATGGCTCAAAACCGCTCGCTTCCCACCAGGGACAGAAGTTGGACGCGAGGGTCGAGGCTTGGGGTATCCTCGGCATGATGATTGGTGGTATCGGTGGCAGTTACGTTGTTGGACTTCTTTGGGCCAGAGACATGACAATGCTTCGCTTCGGAATAGGAGCGGGGCTCGGTTCATGCCTTGGTTTTGTCACTGGGGCCTTGGTCCATCGACAACCGATACCGAAGCAGCGCGTGGCTTCATTCTTGTGGGTGTTCCCGGGGACGGGCGTAGTGCTCACCGCCGTCGGGCCAACTTGGTCCACCGTCGGCATCTTGGCGATCCTGGTATGGCTGGCGGTTGTGTATGCGGCGCTGTGGTGGGTGCGGCGATGGACGGCGGCTCGTCCCACAACTGACGACGAAGTTGCTGGAGACAGGGACTCCCAAGGACCCGGGTAAGGGATGGAGCGGATGGTGGCTTGCGGCTCCCGTGGTGTGCAGTTGCCTTGGATCCGTGGCCGGTGATCCGTGTCGCTCGTGCCGTGGGCGAAAGCCTAATACCACTTACTTCGAGCGGAACGGCGCTAGCCCAATGCCACTTACTTTGGGATCATTTGGGGGCGTATTGGTTAGCGGAGCGGCGCAAGCCGCCCGGTTTTCCGACTTTAATACCGGACGGCTCGCGCCGTGCCGCTACAAAGAAAGTGGCCCCGGGCGATAGCTCGGCATCCCGGAAGCGTGACTTGCCAATCCTCTGCCTTGACCTTTTCATCCCGACACTTCTCCCAGCGCGCGGAACCACACGGCGTACTCGGCGGCGGTGGCCGGGCGATCGCTGCGGAAATGAATTACGCGCCGCAGGACCCCTCCGACCCGTCGCAGTGGATCTCCTGGTTGACGGCGCCCTCGAAACGATCGACGTCCCGGATTTCACGGTTCGTTGCTCCTGGATGGGTTTCGTCGTTCGTCCTCTCGTTGCGGGCACTATGGGCGGGGCTGGGAACTGAGGTTCTGCAGTACCCGGCGCTCTTCGTCAACCAGTTGGTCGAACAGCCGCTGCTCGCGCAGGTCGAATGAACGACGGGGTTTGCCGTCCGGTCGCCCAACTTGGTCGCCGTTGTGGAAGCACCAGCCCGCTGCGCCTCCAGCCCGCGCGCCGTTCAGGTCCGTGACGAAGTCCTCCGCCTTCGGCTGCCACTTCAACCAACCGATTCGAAGTGGCTCCTGATAATGCACCGGCACCGTCCGCCCGAGTTCCTTGACGGTCTTCAGATAGTCTTCGGTTTTCACTTTGGTTTGCGTCACGGACATCGCGTGGCGCGGGCGGTGCGGCGTGAGGAAGTCCACCTGCACCGTCAGCAGATAGTCGCGCAAGTCGTCGCGGTTGATATCGGTGTCTCCATTTGACGCCGTAACCAGTCTCCCGGGGTCGAGATGCTTCACGTCGTCGCGCAGTTGCTGGAGTTCCGGGAAACTGACGAATCGCTGGTCGCGGACATTACGCTCGTTGGCTAGGTCCAAGTACCAATTGCGATAGAGCTTCAGCGCCGTGACCACCGTCTGCACCGCGCGGCGATGCGCGGCCTGCGTTGGGAGCTTGGGCATGCCGTCTTCTCCGTTGCCGCGCGAGAAGGTGACGTCCACGACCAGGCCGCGCCGGTCGCATTCGGCGACGAGGTTCTTCAGCTTCGTGAGGAAAGGCTCGCGCGGCGAACCGTCCGCGTCGACGGCGGACACGTTGTTGCCGAAGGCCTCCCACGTGGCCCACACGCGAAGCCAGTTGAAGCCAGAACGCTGTAGATCGTCCAGGTCGCGCCGGAGGAAGTCCTCGGGAGCGCCTAACGCCCCGTAGTAGCTGACGCCAAGCAAAAATGTCGGCACGCCGTTCAGCTTGAACCGAGTTCCGTTGAGACCCAGTTCCGTCGCCATGACCTGGGTCGCGAGGAAGGCACTTAGGGCGACGAGGCCCGCAAGGTGGGTCGGTGTTCGCATGGACTCCTTCGGTGGGTGTTTTGTTCTTCCGGCTGAGTTGGAACGAATTGCCAACGATCAGCATATTTATCTATCATCCATAGGTCAACAAACAATGGCAAACGTGTCAGCCTACGGTTTCCGGCCGGTCGCCGAAATATCGCACTATCGGCAGATGGACGACTTCAACCTTAGCGAGCCGGGCGGCGTCTGGCTGGACGGCTTCGTGCTCCGGTGGGTCTGTCAACATCTTTCCAGCCAGAAAAAGATCGGGCACGAGATGCTAAAGACGATCAAGGCGGTTTAACAGCGGTGCCAGTCTGGCCAGCCTGCAGTTGCTCGTAGGTTTGATTCCCAGCAACATGGAATCCCTGCATCAATTCAGGTTGAGTGTTTCCGAGGAAATCATATCATGACCGGCCACCGGAGGAAACCAGCGGCCAAAGTTCATCACGGTCTTGACCCACGTGTAACTCGACAGCAGCAATCGCTCCAGGATCGACAACGACTCCGCTGGGATCCCTGGCCCCGCTTGTCCATCCATCCAGTCCGGCAACTCGAAGTACTGCTCCAACTGCAGCGGCGGAAATCCCTCGTTCGAGGACCGTCCCTCCGCTGGTCGCCCCTTCCAACCGCGCCTTCCGCCACCTGGCCTGACCTCCCGGCCGCCGGAGGCCCGCCGTTCCCTTTCTGCGGCAGATCGCAACGTGGCCCTTGCCCGACGAACCGGATGGCCTTGGCCTTTCCGCTCAACTTGCCCCACGGATGATCGCAGCCAAGGCCCCGCCGATCAAGCCAAAAACGGGCGTACACATGGCCGTCATAAAGCCGACCATGTCGCCCTCACCGCCCCTGAGGATGAGAAAGGTCGCCAGGGCCGCCCCTGCACCGCCGGCCAGGAAACCGGCGATCATGCGTCTGGCAAAGAACCCCGCCAGGACCGAAACCAGGGCGGCGGCGGCCACCGCCGCGAAAAAACGCTCGTCGGAAGGACCGTTGAACGACGCGAACAGTTCCATCTTGGCTTCCTCGCGGATCAAGCAGCGGACATTTGCTTCCAGGGAGTTCTGCGCCCGCCGATTACCGTGACCGAGCCGCAGCCGGAGCCCAGGCTTGGGCGACGTCGGCGACGAAATCGTCGAGGGTTTCGTTGAGGACAGCGTCGAGGGCCGTGTCGACGGCCGCGTCGAGATCGGGGACCGAAGCCGCGGGTGCGCGACGCATGGGGCGCGGAGCGGCGGCGGCGGGCGGCAACGCGAACGGCCGGAGGACGCTCTGCGCGACGGCCGCCGCACGGACGGGTTGCGGCGAGGACGCCAATTCGGATAACGCTCCGCGGCGGGGATCGGCCGGCCCACTGGCGATATCGCCTTCGCCGGCCAAGACACTGTTAAGGTAGTTGATCACGGCCAGCACGTCGGCCGCAGTGATCTGGCCATCGTGGTTGACGTCGTAGTAGGGCGGGGGAGTCAACGGCGGCGCAGGCAGGCTCGGGTTGCCGGGATGAGCGTTCACGTAGTTGATGAGCACGAGCACGTCAAGCGCCTCCACGCTGCCATCACCCGTGACGTCGGTCGGCCGGAGCGGGTTGTGCCAGCCGGGCCAGACGTACGAGATCACGTTGTCCAGGCTCGTCGAAGCTTCACTGGAAACGTTCGCGCCGTCGAAGGCGGCTCCGGCGGGCAGCGTCACAATCACCGTTCCGGACTGGCTCATGCCGGAGACGGCCAGCCGGTACGTCGCGCCGCCCGGCTCCGGCGTCACCACCACCGTGCTGGCGCCCGCTGTGCCGCCCAGCGTCACGTCGGCGGCGTCAAAGCCGGTGACCGGTTCGCGGAAGACGACGATGAATTCGAGCGGCCCAATCATCGTCGGATCCGCCTGCCCTGCCGCCTGTTCGACCGTCACGCGGGGAGCGACGTTGGTCACGGCGATCGTCAGCGACGTGGCCGCGTCGGGCGTGGCGCCGACCGTGGCGTCATCCACGGTCACGGTCACGTCCAGCACCGGGTTGGTCTCGTGGTCCAGCGCGGCGCCGCTCTTCAGATACAAGGCGGTGCCGATGATTTCGAACAGGCCGGCGTCCGCTCCCGACAGCCCCAGCGCGTTGACGCCCAGGCCGTCGTCGGTCACGACGATATCGCCGACGTGCAAGGCGGCGGCCAGGTCTTGGTCTTCGGGCACACTGGCGGTCAGGCCGGTCAGCGCCACCGCGGCGGGCGGGTCATTGACGGCGGTGACCGTCAAGACGAATGAGCGGCTGACGGCTTGGTCGCCGTCGGAGACGGTCACCGTGACCGTTGCAGCGCCGATCTGCTCGCCGGCCGGCGTCAGCGTGAGGGATCGGAGCGCCTCGCTGCCGCCCAAGATGAGGGCGGCGTCGGGGACCAGCGCCTGGTTGTCGGAAACGGCCGTCACGGTCAGCGAACCGGAGGAGGTCTCGGCATCGCCGATCGTGAACGAAACGGGACCTTTGGCCACGTCTTCGGCGGTGGTCTGGTCGGCGATGAAGGTAATCGTGGGCGCGTCGTTCACGGCCGCGACCGTCAGCACAAAGGCCGTCGTGTCCGTGAGTTCGCCGTCGGAGACCGTGACCAGGATCGTCGCCGTGCCGAACCGGTTGAGGGCCGGCGTCAGAAGCAGCGTCCGGCTGGCGCCGGTGCCGCCAAGGACCAGGTTGGCGTCCGGGATCAACGCCGGGTTGCTGGACACGGCCGTGACGGTCAGCGCAGCAGGGTCGGTCTCCACGTCGCCGACCGTCAAGGCAATCGGGCCCAGCGCCACGTCCTCGTCCGTCGTCTGGCCGCCGAGATCGCTGATGGACGGGGCGTCGTTCACCGCTGCGACGGTCACCACAAACGTGTCCGTGGCCGTCTGGTTGCCGTCGGAAACCGTGACGGTGATCGTCGCGGCGCCCGACTGATGGGCGGCCGGAGTCAGCGTCAGCGTGCGGTTGGCGCCGCTGCCGGCGAGCAACAGATTGGCGTCGGGCAGCAATCCTTGATTGCTCGACACGGCCGTGACCGTCAACGAACCGGCGGGCGTTTCGGCGTCGCCGACGGTGAAGCTGATCGGGCCCTTGGCCACGTCTTCGTCCGTCGCCTGGTCGGCGATGTCGCCGACCGTCGGCGGATCGTTGACGGCCGTGACGGTGAACACAAACGTGTCGCTGGTGCTCTCTTCGCCGTCGGAGACGGTGACGGTGATCGTCGCCAAGCCGGTTTGGTCCGCCACGGGTGTCAGCGTGAGCGTGCGATTGGCCCCGCTGCCGCCCAGCAACAGCTGGGCGTTCGGAACCAGGGCAGGATTGTCGGACACGGCCGTGACCGTCAGCAAACCGGCGGGCGTTTCGGCATCGCCGATCGTAAAGCCAAACGGTCCGGCGGTCAGATCTTCGCCGGTCGCCTGGTCGCCGAGGCCGCTGATCGTCGGCGGGTCGTTGACGGGATGGACCGTCACGACGAAGGTCTCCGTCGCGACATCTTCGCCGTCCGAGACCGTGACCGTAATGTTCGCCGTGCCGGACTGGTGGGCCGCGGGGATCAGCGCGAGCGTCCGGTTGGCGCCGCTGCCGCCCAGCAGCACGTTTGCGTCGGGGAACAGCGCCTGGTTGTCGGAAACCGCGGTCACGGCCAGCGAGCCGGCCGGCGTTTCGAGATCGCCAACGGTAAAGTTGAGCGGCCCCAGTCCGTCGTCTTCGTCGGTCGCCTGATCGCCCAGGTCGCTGATCGCCGGCAGGTCGTTGACCGGGGCGACCGTGACCTGGAACGTGTCCGTGGCGGTCCCTTCGCCGTCGGAAACGGTGACGGTGATGGTCGCCGTGCCGGACTGGTGGGCGGCGGGCGTCAGCGTCAGCGTGAGTTCCTCGTAGCTGCCCAGCACCAAGCTGCCCGGCGGGAACAGGGCCGGGTTGTTCGAGCTGGCGGTGACCGCCAGCAAGTGGGCCGGCGTCTCCGGATCGTACACGGCAAAGTGGATCGGCCCGAGCGTGTGATCCTCGTCGGCCGTCCGATCGGCCAGATCGCTGATCGTCGGCGGATCGTTGTCGCCCGTGACGGTGATGGTGACGGTGTGCGGGGCGCTGGTGTCTTGGCCGTTGTGCTCCGTGCCGCCGTCGTCGTGGAGCACGAACGACACGACGGCGGCGCCGTGGGCGTTCGCCGCCGGCGTGTAGCGCAGGTCGCCGGTGACCGGATCCACGGCGGGCTGATCCTCGAACAAGCCGGGGTACGAGTTGTCAGTCAGGACGAACGACCGGCTCTGGCCCGACTCGTTCGCCGGCCCGGTGCTCATGCGGAGCGCCCACCCCGCCACAGTCTGCTGGCCCGCGTCTTCGGCCACGGTTTGATCGCCGCCGCCGCCGAACAGCGGGGCGTCGTTCACGGGCAGAATCGTGATCGTCACCGCCTGGACGGCGCTGGTGTTCTGCCCGCCGCTGTCCGTACCGCCGCTGTCTTTCAGCACGACGGTCAGAACGGCCGAGCCGAACCCCTGGGCGACGGAGGTGAACTGCAAGTGGCCCGTGGCGGCGTCCAGGGTCGGCCCGGCGGCGAACAGCCCGGGATTCGAGTTGCTGAGGATTTCGAACGTCAGCGTCTGGTCCGACTCGTCGGCCGCCCCGGCGCTGATGTCCGTTGCCCACAGGACCGACTGCGGTCCCGCGTCTTCCAGCACTACCGGGCCGTCGCCTGCGGTGAAGGCCGGCGGGTCGTTGACCTGTTGCATGCCGAAATCGATCCCCGTCGCGATCTCGCCGCCTGCGGTGAACAGCACCGCCTGTTGGAGCGGCCCGGTCACTTGCCAGCCCGCGGGCGGCACGATGCCGACGAGGTACGAGCGGCCGCCCGCGCCGGACTCGGGGTCGAGGGAGCCGAACGAGTAGTCGCCGTTGGCATCGGTGTAGGTCAACCGGTCGGCCTCCGGCCGGTACGCCCCGTCGCCGTCCAGGTCGAGGAAGACGGCGGCGGCGTTTCGCGGCGGATCGCCGCCGTCCCGGACCCCGTTGCCGTTGCTGTCGCTGAACACGTGGCCGTAGATCGCGTTGTGGGTTCCCAAGGTGATGTCGAACTGCGTGGCCGAAAACCGGCCGCCGTTGTCCCACGGCGCGCCCGTGTTGTCCCGGGCCGTGACGGTGATCCGGGCCGTGCCTGAGTAATAGGTTTGAGGGATGACGTACAACTCGCTGCCGTCCACGGTCACGATCACGCCCGGCGTGCTGCTGACCGCGTCCAGCCACCAGCGGTCGGCCTTGCTGTCGGTCACGCCGATGTGAATCGGGGCCAGTCCGCGCCCGACCGTGCCCTGCAGCGAGCCGTCGTTGGCCTGGCCGGACGAATCGACGACGGCGCTGCCGCCGAATTCGTTGAACCGCCAGTAGCCAACCAGGCCCGGGGCGCCGGCGGCCAGCGTCCGCGTCATGTCACGGACGATATCTTCCTGCGTCCGCGCCGCGTTCCACAGCCGGACTTCGTCCAGCACGCCGACGAACGGTCCGTAGTAATCGTTGTCTTCCAGCGTCTGGCCGAACAGCAGCGGCGAGGTGTGGCTGACGGTGCCCGCATTCGGCACGCTGTTGTACGCGACGCCGGCCAGTTCGCCGTTCAAGTACACGGCCATGCGGCCGGATTGGCGGTCCAGCACGCCCGCGAAGTGATACCAGCGGCCCTCTTCGATCGAGCCCGCCGGCGTGTTGGCCGCGGACTGGTAGCCGGCGCCCGTGCTGGACGTGAAGTGCAGGTAGCCGTTGCCGTTGGCCCACAGCGAGAAGCTGCGCGTGGCCGCACCGCTGCCCGTCGCCTTCTGAATGATCGGCATCCAATCGTTCGTAAAGTCGTCGATGCGGAACCACGTTTCCAGCGTCAACGTCTTGTCGATGGCCAGCGAACCGCTGTGCGGGACCTGCACGCCATCGAGGCCGCCGTCGAGCCACAGCAGTCCTGGCGTGGCGCCCTGGTCGTCGATCGGGGCGATGAGCGGCGCCGCATTCACATCGAATTCCACGTCCGTCCCGGTCGCCTGCGCATCCGCAAAGCCGACGGCCGCGCCGCCGTAGACATGGACGGCGGCGATGCCGAAGTCCTCGAACACGTCGAGCCCCAACCGGTCGCCGTGGCTGACGAGCGTCAGCGCGCCGCTCAGGCCCGCCGTGGCCAGCCCGGCGTTGAACGCATCCGCCAATTGGGCCTGCAACTCGGCCGCGGTCGTGTTGCCGGCCGTATCGGCGGCGGCCAGCGCCACGTTGAGCCACGTCCGCTGGCTGTCGATCCCGACCACCTGCAGCCGCAGGTCCAGGTCGGCGGTCAGCCGGCCGTCGGCGGGCGGCGTCATGGCGGCGACCAATTCCTGTTCCACGGCCCGCATTTCCATCCGGGGGATAAGGACGTCGTGCGCCCGGTTGTCCAGCGGGTTGCCCTGCAGGTCCAGCACGTGCAGGCCGGTCAAGACGGGATCGACGCGGCGGAGCAGCACGGCGTCGGCGGTTGCCAGGCCGGCGCTCGATTCGTTCAGGAACACCTCGAGCTTCAAGCCGTCGACTGCCGTCGGGTCTTCGGTCATCGTGACGACGCCCAGCGGCTGGAAGGTCTTGCCGCCGAAGAACACGCCCTCGGGCGTCTGCGTCTGGTCGATCACGGCGACCAATCCCGGCGGCCGGACGAACATCGCCTTGCCGTCGGCCAGCGACAGGGCCTTGCCTTGGTAGGCCACGCCGTCCACCGTGGCGCTGGCGGTGAAGCCGTCGGCCGCTTCGGGAACCAGGGTGACGTACACGCCGCGGGCGGCCAGGTCGCCCAGCACGTCGACGGTGCCGTCGCCGAAGCCGGGCTCGTTCTGGAAGCCGCCGATGCGCAGCGCGGATTCGAAGCCCAGCAGTCCGACGCCCAGCTTCGGCGCTTGCACGGCCGCGTTCGTCAGGTTGGCGACCAGCACCAGGTCGAAGCCGGGGAAGTCGTCCACCAGGCCGGGAATGCCGCCGTCGACGCGGACCACCGCCAGAGCGGCGTCCGCCGGCGCCGCGGCCAAGACGGCGTCCGTGAACAGATCCGTCGCGGAGACGTCGAGCAGCCCGTAGGCGGCCGCACCGCCCGGCAGTCCGGGCAGGTACGGCGTCGGCGTCCCGCCGGACACGTGCGGATTCATCTGCCGCTGTCCGCTGTACGTCTCGCTGTCGGCCGAGACGCGCGGGAGCAGCGCCGGCAGTCCGCCGCCGGCGTACTCGATCTGGACGAACTCAAATTGCTGGATGTTCGCGCCCAGGATGAAACGTCCCTGTTCGCCGGCGCCCAACGCGCCTTGACCGCCCTCGGCGTGGATGAACGTATCGTCGCCCACGACGACGGAGCCGTACAATTTGACCGTGCCGCCGGACCCGCCGCCGCCTTGTCCACCGCTGCCGCCCGCGCCGCCCGCCGCGCCGCCGCCGCCCGCCGC